>JAOADU010000021.1 GCA_026417155.1 Bacteroidales bacterium
CGTCAGATGTGTATAAGAGACAGCCTATACAGCATGCAAAAAAATAGTTTGTTTTTTTTATTCTACTAAAATTTGTGTATGTTTGCAAAAAATACTACTTGTGAAAACACTAACTTTTAACGAACTTCGAAGAATAAAGGACTCCTTACCCGACGGTGCTATTAAAAAAATAGCTGACAGACTCGGCTTAACCGAAGAAACCGTACTAAATTACTTTGGCGGTACACATTACGATCAGTATTCTACAACAGGAATTCATACCGAAAAAGGACCTGATGGAGGAATCGTTTGCATTGACGATTCAACAATACTAGACCTTGCTATGAAAATGATTGAAGAAACCGATGCCGAACAAAATAAAAAACAATAGTATCGAAGAAATAGCTTATTTGCTTTCTCAATCATCAGTCGCTCAATCTTTAATTTATCAACATCCTTTGCGACACCCACTTCCCGACAGAAATGTTTTACATGACATTGTTCAAATCTTACGACAATGCCTATTCCCAGGTTTTTTTGGAGAAAGTCCTACTCATGTATCGTGGAAATCGAAAATTGAGACCCTGCTCGATCAAGCTATCGAATTAATACAAGAACAAATATATCGTGGCTTGTGTCTTGATTGTTCTGAATTAAATCATTCATCATGTAAACAATGCCGCACTTCATCTAAAGAATTAGCTTTTAGGTTTATTCAATCATTACCTCATATTCAGGAAATGCTATCGAAAGATGTAGATGCCATATACAAAGGCGACCCTGCTTCAAAAAGCACTAAAGAAGTTATATTATGTTACCCTGGTATATTGGCTATAACAAACTATCGTATAGCACATGAATTATATAAATTAAATGTCCCAGTTATTCCACGAATGATAACCGAGTTTGCTCATTCCGAAACAGGCATAGACATACATCCAGGAGCACACATAGGCGAATATTTTGCCATCGATCATGGAACAGGAATTGTTATTGGTGAAACTTGTGTGATAGGCAATCATGTAAAAATTTATCAAGGCGTTACATTAGGTGCAAAAAGTTTTCCCCTCGACGAAAACGGCAACCCCATCAAAGGCATTCCACGCCATCCTATTGTAGAAGATCACGTTATTATTTATGCAGAAGCTACCATATTAGGCAGAGTTACAATCGGTCATCATTCCATCATTGGAGCTAACCAATGGATAACAACCGATATTGCTCCTTATACAAAATTGAGTATCAATATTTAGTTCTACCCCATTCGGACAATCGGGTCGAAAGCGAAAAAGTATTCGTTGCCCCGGCTAAATGATATGATGCACGGGCATAATGTAACTGAAACCGATATAACTTTAAACCCAAACCCCACGAAAAACCCGTCATTGACAATCGGGTATATGTTCCAAGTTCTTTGCGTCGCTGAAAATTGTAGCCCACTGCAACATATAAATTTTTCGACAAAACAATATCGGTGCCAAGTACAGTATGCCGTAGCAATTCATCGCTCCATCGCTGAATTTTTGAATAATGCTTAGTTGTATCTAATAAATTATTCGATTCGTTTCTGTAATCTGACAAATCCCAGCGATTAAGATTGGTAAAAGTAACCGACAAACGTAATGGAGCATGTTTAAGCTTTTTACTAACTCCCATTTTAACGTCATAGCGAATTGGTTCATTCTGTTGAGTTTCGTAAGGTTTAATCATCGCACCTAAATTATTCAATACAAGAGCAATACTCCATAATTTTTCGGGATGATAATATCTTAAACCAGCATCAAAAGCAATTCCAAAAGATGTGTGCGATTCGTACTGCGAAAAAACTGGCTTTATGGCAAAACCATATGTCCACAACGAATCGTTTCGAAATGGCTTACTGTAAGCTATACACAACGAATAATCGGCAGCAGAAAAATTACCTTGTGGATTGCCCAACTCATCGAATCGAGCAAAATTTCCAAAATTGACATATTGCATACCGAAGAAAAGCTGTCCCCATGGTTTTTGTGAAATACCCAAGCCAACTGTACCATAAAAAACATCGGTGAAAATACGAGATGCCGTTAAAAACACTTGCCTTTGAGTAGAATCGGTTATTAATGAAGGGTTTGAAAAAATAAACGAAGGTTCATTGCTAACGATGCTTACATTATGTCCGCCTAACGAGGCTACATGTGCCGAAGCTGGCAAAGAAAGAAAACTATACGCCGATGTCCCTCCAATTTGACTATACGAAGCTTGCAACTGAGTTCCTAAAAGTATAATAATGACAAGTAGCCGCATAACATGTATAAAACGCAAAAATAGTGAAAAAAGTATATGGGTTATCTCAATTTTCGACTAATAAATAAAAACTTAAAAATATCAATATAATTGCCATACCAAAACGGATTTAATAAAAATGCTTCTTTATACAACTTCCAAGCAAGTTGAAACTGATGATTTTGAGTATAAAAATATGCCATGGCATTGAATCGCATGCTCCAATTCTTTTTTGCAAGCTTGTATTTACGTATTTCTTTTTTCCATTTTATATATAATTTAAAAACATCATTCCCTGCATCAGGATTTTTCATAATTGTATTTTCGTGGGTTATACCTAAAGGAGAATAATAATAATTACTTAACTCATTATTAATGCAGTAAAAATCATATCTTTTAGACATGCGTAAATATAAATCCCAGTCAATTAATACACCTGTTTCGTCGTATAAACCAACTTCTGAAAAACACTCTCTATTAACAATAATTGCTGAGGTTTGAATATTTCTATTAATATCAAATAAATAATTTTTGTAATAATTTCCTGTGTAATAAGTAATATTTTTAAATATTTTTTTATCGTTTATTTCATTTACTTTATGAAAAAATATTTTATATTTTTTCTCTTTTTCTATTACTTCTTTGCAAATCTCAAGCTTATTATTTAGCCATTCATCATCGTGACAAATAAATGCAATCCACTCATATTTGGCAGCTTTTATGCCTGTATTATGAGCAGCACCTGCACCTTTGTTTTCTTTATGACGAATATAGATTATTCTTTCATCTGTATATTCTTTTACTATGGTATCCAAAGACGGCTCAGAACCATCGTCGACAATAATTAATTCAAAGTATGGATACGTTTGGTTTAATACGCTATTTATTGCCCGGCGTAAAATATCAGGCGGTGTATTGAATGCTGGTAAAACCACCGAAAAATAAATCATAGGCAATGATTAATATATTTTATAAAGTTAGGTGAATTGTAATGTTAGAAACGTGATGGTAATGTTTGTAATCCAATATAATTTCTTCTTCATTTAGTGATAACGTTCTAAATACTTTGGGTAACAGTGAAAAACAACCTGAAACTCCTCTAAAAAATAAATACTTTATTGTGTTATTTTCTTCTGAATAAATTTTTGAAATGTCAAAAACGAATTCTTCTATATTAGATACTTCGGCTCTTTTCATATAATTTATTTTTGAAATTCTGGGTATGATTTTATTTTCAATATATGCAATAATTTTTTTATGGGATAAGTAATATAAAATCCTATTTTGTAATTGTAGCTTTTATAAATCCTGTTAATCAATTCATCTTTTTGAAGTAAATGATATTTTATACACAAATTCATATTCAAGGAGTATTGTGTATTAAGTTGTTGTAAATCTATATCTGAGGCAACTATTATAAAATAATCTTCAACTACCTCAAAAGGGTTGGGTTTAATAACTTCTTCTTTTAAAATTTTGTCTATATTAACATCAGTTATTTTGAAAGATAAGTTTTCTTTTTCTGCGGGCATTATTAAATTTACATTTGAAAATTGATAAAGCAATTGTTGAAATTTAAAATATGAGGAAATTAAATTACAAAATTCTTCTCGATAAAATTCTTTTACATGAAATGGATTTTGAATATTATTTATTTCAGACATTTTTTTATTGGGTGTAGAAATAACCAATAAACCACTATCTTTTAAAACTCTTTTTACTTCACTTAAAAAACTTTGTGGATTATTTAAATGTTCTATGGTTTCATAAGATATTACAACATCTATACTTTTATCTTGTAATGGTATGCTTTCTGCATTAGCACTAACAAATTCTAAGTTGTCTTTTATATATTTTTTTTTATTAGTTTCTATTACTTCGGCATTTATATCAATTGCATATACATATTTGGCTTTATTGCTTAAAAAGTAACTACCATAGCCCGTACCGCAAGCTATGTCTAACACAACTTTGTTGCTTACAAAATTTTCTGCAAATAAGTATCTATTTATATGTTCAAATGTAACAATGTCAATAATCTTTATGTCAACTCTTTCGCCTTTATGGTCCATATTAAGAAATTCTTTTTAAATAACCATTTACGTTAAATGTAGCATTCTGACCAAAGAAATTACAATATTTAGCGTCAATAATAAAGCCTTTATTCTCTTTTAAAAATTCATCAATGGCTTTTAGAGGTCCTTCGTTATAATGCTTTGATAATTTTAAATGTGAAATTATTCCATCTTCTATAACTATGTAAGAACTTATACTTACAATAGGTGCAAATTTCATCAATACATTTTTTACATCTTCGTATTTGTGACTACCATCATCTATTACCAAAATTTTATTAAACTCTTTAGTTAGAGATAAATCATAATTTTCGTATCCGTTAAAAAAGAATTTTATGTTTTTCTTTTGTTTTACTAAAGGAGCAATATTATCTTTAATATCAATAGTGTGAACTTCACCTTTCCCTATTAAATCGAGTAAGTCAGAAAAATACAAAGCCGATCCTCCATTATATGATCCTATCTCTATAATTAAATCTGGTTTTACATCAAAAATTAGCATTTGATATAATAAATAATCAAAAGGATTGTGCAATATAGAAATGCCTCTATAAGTTACTTTATAATGAGCTTCATATATGCTTTGAAGGTTAAATTTTACTTTTGGTAATCTATTTATTTTTAACATGTTTATTAATTATTTAATTAATTCAAAATTAACTTCTGGTAAAAAATATCCTGGCAATCTTGTTTTAAAAGGATGGTTTCTTAATGACATATCTTCTGTAATTTCGAAAAACACACATTGTTCATCGAATAAATTAACTTTATATGGAGAATATGTAGTGAATGCTACTCCAATGTAATATTTTCCCGAATTAAACAAATGAGAAGGAATTTCGGCTTTTATAGTATATTGTCCCGTTTCTGTAGGTATTTCATTTTTATCCTGCACTAATACCATCAATTTTTCGTTATTTATGGAATAAACATGTAAGTTTAAGTATGTTTCTATCTTTTTTAACAGTGTGAAATGTACAATTATGTTTATTTTTTCAGACCTATCGTAAAAATATTTCTTTTCGTTTTGCTCATTACATAAAGAAACATTTATTAATCTAACAACATCATCTCCATAACCACCAACATTTTCCCATGATTTAACATGAACTTCCTGAGCAAATTCACTTAGATATTTTTCGATTACAAAATGTGTTTTATCAAATAATTTTATTTTTCCTTTTTCTAAATAAATTGTTGAAGAACAAAATTGTTCTATTGCATTCATATTATGGCTCACAAATAAAATCGTTCGCCCACTTTTCGACACTTCATCCATTTTTCCCATACTTTTTTTCTGAAATTCGGCGTCGCCAACAGCAAGAACTTCATCTATAAGCAAAATATCTGCATCGAGGTGGGCAGCAACTGCAAATGCGAGCCTTAATTGCATTCCTGATGAATAATGTTTTACAGGAGTATCCAGAAACTTTTCTACACCTGCAAAAGCCACTATTTCGTCAAGTTTGCGTTTTATTTCGGTTCGTTTCATTCCCAAAATGGCTCCGTTAAAATAAATATTTTCGCGACCTGTTAATTCGCCGTGAAAACCCGTACCTACCTCCAATAAACTAGCAACTTTTCCCCTTAAAATAGCACGTCCTTTGGTTGGCAACGTAATTCTAGACAGTATTTTTAGCAATGTACTTTTTCCGGCACCATTTCGACCGATAATGCCCACTTTTTCGCCTGCGTTAATTTCAAAACTTATATCATCTAAAGCTTTTACGTACTCTTTTTTGTTTTTATGTATATGAAACAGGTTGCGTAATCCATCTCGCAGCGTATAATAATTATGCAATGAGCCTATACGATATATTTTTTCTATATGTTCGACTGTTAATATTGGTTTCATCACGAAATATCGGCAAAATTGTATTCAACTTTTCTAAAATACAGTAATCCTAAAACAAAAACAATAATACAGATAAGCGAACTAATTAACAACCCTTCAACATTAATAGTTGTATTAAACAACGCATAACGAAACAATTCTATAATTCCTGTTATAGGATTAAAATAATAAGCCACCTTTATCCACTGTATATTGATATAATGATTTGAATAAAATACTGGAGAAACGAAAAACATCAATTGTACCATAAAAGGTATTATGTATTTTACATCACGATATTTTACATTAAGTGCCGAAAAAAAAGAGCCTATGCCTAAAATTAACATCGTAATCAATAAATAAACCATAGGCAATAAAAATATTACCTGCCATTGAGGATATACATTGAAATATATCATAAATGGAATTAAAATTATGAATGAAATCAGAAAATCGAATGTACTAACCAATAAGGAACTCAATGGAAAAAAAATTCTTGGAAAATATATTTTCTTAATAATATGTGCATTCGATACTATACTCTGCGTAGTCTGAGTTATTGCCGATGAAAATAAGTTCCATAATATCATTCCTGATAATACAAACAATATGTAGGGGACATTCGATTCAATTGGAGTAAAATTTGTTGCAATGGAAAAAACAACAAAAACTGCTGTCATTAATACTGGTTGTAAAATTACCCATAAAAAGCCAAGTAAAGCTTGTTTATACTTTATCTTTATGTCCTTCCATGCTAAAAAAAAGAGCGTATCTTTAAATTCTGATAATTCTTTAAAATCGAAAAACACAAACTTACTTGGTGGTTTGATGATTATTTCTGTCATATCTTAATTTGAGAATATTTCGTAATTTTGATACAAATATGCAAAAAATAATTTATATACTAATTTCAACACTTATCATTACTAGCGTTAAAAGCTCCATTGTACTTGCTCAAAATATTAACTTTCAAGGATTAAATTTATGGTTAAGAGCTGATAGCTTAGTTTTTCATAATTCAAACTATGTTTACGAATGGAAAGACATATCGGGCAATAATTTTCACCTTACACAATCAAATTCACTTTATCAACCCACATTTGTTCCACAGATTGATTCTCTTAATCATTTACCCGCAATATTATTTAACAACTCCTATATTTTAAACAATCAATCTATTACTATTGGCACATTCTATATTGTTTGTAATTATAATGCAAATACATTTCAAGATTATTGCGGACTAATAACTCAAGCCTCTGTAAGCGATGGAAACACCGATTATCTTATTGTTTCTTCTCCAGGCAATACTAATTTCTACCATTCCATTCTTAATCAAAATTTATACATCAATCAAAATCAAACCTATAATTTTGCTCCTCTTAGACGCCCAAAAATCATTAAAGGTATCCTTAATACTCCTGTAAGTTGGAATAGTTTGATGATCGGATACGACCGTTCGTTATTTACAAGATTTTGGAATGGCTATGTTTTTGAAATAATTATTTATGATAGAACATTATCGATTTCAGAGCAACTAATGGTTGAACAATACATAATGAATAAATATGCACCATCTGTCAATTTGCCTAACGATACCATACTTACAACTTTATGTCCAATAGTAGTCAAACCGCAGGGTTATTACACTTCGTATCAATGGAGTACTGGACAAACATCTGATAGCATTGTGATTGAGCAAAGCGGAACATATTATATTACTGCTACTGATATATTTGGTCGTCAAAGTATTGATAGTATAAAGATTTCTTTCCCTTTTCCAAATTTTGAATCAAATCGTTTTTTATGCCCCAATGACAGTATTATCATTGATACACAACTTAGCGAAACTTTATTCTCTTTTTTGTGGAATGATTCATCTTCACAATCTTTTATCACTGTTCATACACCAGGGTCATTTTGGGTTACAATTACAGATAGTACAAACTGTATATACCAATCAGACACTATTAACGTTTCCCTTGATTCATTTGCCAATGAAAACTTATTATCTGATACCGTTTACTTGTGTCGTGGCGATACATTATCATTATTAACTAATTCT
This sequence comes from Bacteroidales bacterium, assembly GCA_026417155.1. GTDB lineage: Bacteria > Bacteroidota > Bacteroidia > Bacteroidales > GWA2-32-17 > Ch61. Next base: position 8,219 of record JAOADU010000021.1, read on the forward strand.
GCCATAAAATATTACTGGAACACGGGGGATTCAACATCTTTCATCGTTCCCTTAAATACTGGGTCATATAAAATTACAGCATATAATTCCAACCAATGTCAAAATATAGATAGTTGTTTTATAGTTATAAAAGGCCAGAAACCATCTCCACAAATACTTAAAAATAATTCCTGTGTAAACACAATTCAAAGTTATACAGGGAATTCAACTGGAAATATTATACAATGGACATGGACATTTCACGATACAATAATAAACGGACAAATAGTTAATTATTCCTATCATCAACCGGGAATTTATTCTGTCTCTTTATATGTTAAAGATACAAACACCTGTCATTCAGTTGTTAGCATTATAGATACTGTTTTTAATACGCCTCGTAGTAGTTTCAGCATTATTAAAGGATGTAACCCAAACGAATTTGTGTTACTCAGTAAAGTAAATCACACTATTCCCATCCATGACTATATATGGAATATCAATGGACAAACTTATTACAATGATTCATTAATAACTATCATTTCTAATAATGCTTCTGTAAGCCTAACAACAGTTGATATTAAGGGTTGTCGAGATACAGTTGTACAAATTGTAAATCAAAATATTTCAAATGAAGTAATTCCTGCACAAATTATTTATCCTAAACAGAATCAGAACATTTTTAAAAATACTTTCTTTTTTCATTGGAATAACTATTCTCAGTTGAGTTTGCTCGAACTTAGTTTTAACAACAATTTTAATCCAATAATTCTTCGAACTCCAAAATCAATTACCAATTCTTATTTTATCAACAATTTAATAAAAAATCGCATATATTACGGCAGAGTTTGGACATATAATGCCTGTCATGATTCTGTTGCAACAAATTTTCAATTCAATACATTTTTGCCCGATAGCATAGATGGTTTAACTATTTGGTTACGTAGCGATTCGGAAGTTGTAGTTAATTCACAAAATAAAATAATACAGTGGAAAGATGTTTCGGGCAATCAACACCATTTTGATACATTAAGTTTAGCACAAGCTCCTTATTATGTTGCCAATATTGATAGTATAGGACAGCTACCATCCATTGTTTTCAATAATGGTGCGCTAGTTTTAAATAACACTACAAACATAGGAACCTTATTTATTGTTGCTAATTATAAGTTTCAATCTTTCCAAAACTTCTCCGGATTATTAACACGAAAAGAAGTTGTAGATGGAAATTCCGACTTTTTTATAATTTCTTCCGCTTCAGGAACAAATTTATATCAATCTATTTTAAACCAACAAATGTACATAAACAACCAATCTACATACAACTTTGCACCATTACAAAGACCTAAAATAATTAAAGGAATATTAAACAATCCCGTTTTATGGGGTGATTTACTAATAGGCTTAGATAGAAATATAGCGGGTAGATATTGGCAAGGGAATGTTTGGGAATTTCTTTCATTTAATAAAGCATTAACGTTAAACGAACAAAATCTCATCGAAACCTACCTTATGGACAAATATGCTCCACCTGTTTCTTTGCCTGCCGACACAGTGCTTACTTCTTTCTGTCCGTTTACAATTAAACCCAAAGGGTACTTCACTTCCTATTTATGGAATACAAACGATACGTCCGATTCTATTACGGTTACCAAAAGTGGTAAATACATAATTACTGCTACTGACATCTTTGGACGTATTAGCAAAGATTCTATGATAGTTACGTTCCCTCAGACCAATATTCCTGATACAATTGTTATTTGCTATGGCGATTCTTCATTAGTAACATCTGCACTCGGAAATCTGGTTGATTATTATTGGAGCACAGGAAGCAAAAAGAACTATTCATATGTCAAGCAACATGGTTGGCACTATGTTACCATCACCGATTTAACAGCATGTTCATCCATAGATTCGTTTTTTGTTAAAGTTGATAGTTTAAGCATTATTCCACTATTTATCAACGATACATTAAATCTTTGCAGTGGAAATATACTTTCAATTCAGCAAACTATTCCTAATATTACGCACTACTTTTGGAAACCAACGTTAGATACTACAAGCACTATTGTGGTCAATCAAAGCCAATATTACTCTGTAGAAATCGAAAACAAATATGGTTGCCGAAACAAAGATTCCGTCTATGTAAATATTAAAGGAATTGCTCCAATAGCACAATTTACAGCTTCGCATACTTGCTTAGGCGATACAACTATTCTTGTTAGCACCTCATATTCCATTGATACCTCTGCCATTATACATTGGCAATGGATTATCAACCAACACGACACAATACTTGGTCAGCAAACCCCATTTATATTTACTAATTATGGAAATCAGCTAATTAAATTAATAGTTCAAACACAAAATGGTTGTAGTCAATTCGTTGAAGATACTATTTTAGTTCATCCTTTACCCAATGTTAATTTTAATGTTTCTGGATTTTGTCAGCTACAACAAACGAATTTCTTCTCTTCAGCAAGTTTGCCTTGGGGACAAGTTGTTGATTACTACTGGAATTTTGGCGACGGACATACATCCATTGACCAAAATCCATCACACATTTATGATCAACCTGGTAATTATACCGTTTCTTTTACCGCAATAAGTAATGAAGGATGTGCCAAAACTATCTCAAAACAAATAGATATTAAGTATACGCCCCATGCAGGTTTTTACTATGGAGCTTCGTGTGCTCAAAGTCCAACTTATTTTACCGATACTAGTCGTACATTGTCATATTTCCCTATTATTCAATGGAAATGGGATTTTGGCAATGGAACTATTTCCACTTTACAAAATCCTACTTGTATATATCAACAAGCTGGAAATTATATGGCTACATTAACAATTAAAATTGCCAATGGTTGTACCGATAGTATCTCCAAACAAATAACGGTTACTTCTTCGCCTCAAGCAATGTTTACACACGACAGCGCTTGTGTACATCAACCTCTTCAGATTACCGATGCTTCTACTATTCAAAATAGTCAAATCACTAAATGGAATTGGTATGTAAACAATCAATACTTCTCATCTAACCAAAATATTGTTCTTTATCCTCAACAAACGGGTAATATTTCTGTGTTATTAATTGTAGAATCGCAAACTCATTGCTTAGATACATTTTACAAAACTATACAAATAAAGCCCAAACCTACCGTTAACTTTACAGCCAATCCTAATTACGGGCCTGCTCCTCTTTTCGTTGAATTCAACAATCAATCCGAAAATGGTCAATCGTACTGGAATTTTGGCGATAATACATATTCACACATTACGCATCCAACACATATTTTCAATGATACTGGCACCTACTCTGTTTGGCTAAAACTTATTAACAATAATGGTTGTTACGATTCTATTAGCAAAATCATCTTAGTAGTTCCAAATATAAGCGACCTTTCTATTGACGATATACAAATATTATGGCAACAACCTTACATTATTGTTTTAGCCAACATTGCAAATACTGGAACTTTGCCTATTGAAAATCCTGAATTACAACTATGGACTAATGGACGATTTTTAGTTTCGGAAATACTTTACGACACTTTATTTTCAGGCGATAAAATTTGGTACACTTTCAATGGAAAAATTAATACTAACTATATCGAACCTCGCTTTGTTTGCATAACAGGCAATATTACTCAGCCCACTAGTGAGGTTAACTACCAAAACAATACTTATTGTAAATCTATTTCAGATGAAGAACAAATTTTAAATATTTATCCAAATCCCGTAAAGGATAAACTTATTATTGAACTTCAATCGTCCGATAATCAACCAATGTCTCTTATTATAAGCGATATTACGGGTAAAATTTTACTCGCTAAAGATATATTTTTAAATAAAAACTTCAATCGCATTCAAATAGATGTCTCTGAACTGTCGGAAGGGATTTATTTTATTCAATTGACATCAAAAAAACTTAATTTCGTTTACAAATTTTTAAGATACTAATATGTATTTACTTTTAGCTACTTACAATCAACATAAGTATAAAGAAATGTTAGAGTTAATGCCTTTTTCGGTACAACTATCTTCTTTAACACTCGACCCTATTCCCTTAAAATCTATCGACGAAACAGGTCAAACATATGAAGAAAATGCACTCATAAAAGTACGCACAGTAGCAAAATATAAACCCTATACAGCCATTATAGCCGACGACTCTGGATTAGAAGTCTTCGAACTCAACGGACAACCCGGCGTATACTCTGCTCGATATGCAGGCGACAAAGCTACCGATAACGACAATATACAAAAATTACTTCATGAACTTAACGGCAAAACTAATCGTCAAGCTCAGTTCAGATGCTGTATTGCATTTAGATATTTAAACGAAGAGCATATATTCGAGGGCATTTGCAAAGGAAGCATAATAGAAGAGCCACGCGGCACCAATGGCTTTGGATACGACCCTATTTTCATACCTGAAGGGTATCATCAAACATTTGCCGAAATGCCACAAGAACTTAAAAATAAAATTAGCCATCGTGCCATTGCTGTACAAAAACTTATTCAATTTCTAGAAGAAAATAAATTTATTTACAAACCTTTGCAATTTAATCATTCCCAAGGAACTACTAATATTTATTTTGATACTCTTTCGAACTTTTTGCATTATAAAAAAGATCAACGCAAAGTTTTTATTATCGATAAATCTATTTATAATATTTATAATGATAATTTTAAATACCTAGAAGAACCCGTTTTATTGATAAAAGCATCTGAGAAAAATAAATCGCTAAAAACGGTTAAAAAAATTTTCGATTTTTTTTATGAAAACTCTGTTGATCGAAATACTAATGTTTTCGTAATTGGTGGTGGCGTTACAACCGATATGGGAGCTTTTGCTACTTCAACATGGAAACGAGGCTGCAGGTTAACGCTTATACCTACTACTGCTATGGCAATGGTAGATGCCTCCATTGGTGGAAAAACCGCTATAAATTTTAAACACACAAAAAACCTTATTGGTACTTTTTACCAACCCGAAGCTATTTTAATTGATATTAACATTTTCAATAATTTGCCACAAGAATATTTAGAACAAGCTTTTGCTGAAATAATAAAACATGCTATTTGTTTCGACAAACAATATTTTCATGCTTTATTAAATGAAGCCAAAACTCGTTATGCTCCCGAAGGTATAAGATTTTATGTTGATGATATAAAAAAAAGTATTGAAATTAAACTAAACATCGTATTACAAGACACAGAAGAAAAACATATGCGAAAATTATTAAATTTTGGACATACTGTTGGACATGCTATCGAAATGGCTTACAATTTACCCCATGGCAAAGCACTTTATAGAGGAATGATGCTCGAATTAAAAACTTTTATTAAAATGGGTTATTGTAACGAAGATGTTTTACATAAACTTTTTTCTATTTATAATGGATATTTTATTTTATATAATTACCCACGTATTTCTTTCAAGAAAATTAAGCATTACATCTTACAAGACAAGAAGATTAACAACGACTTTATTATACTGCCCATCATTAAAGACATAGGCACTACAGAGCTATTAAAAATTAACAAGTCTGAATTTTTAAAAACACTGAAACTTGTTATTGATGAAACATATAAAAGTTAATATACCATATATTTCAGGAATCTGGCAAGCACCGTCGTCAAAAAGCGAGTTAATTCGTCGCATAGCTATTGCCATGCGATGCAAAGATCAAAGTACATTCTCTAATGTTACTTGGTGCAACGATAGTTACGCCATGTTGAATATTGCCGAAAACTGGGGAGCTCATATCAACATTTCTCAAGGAATTATGCATATTAAGGGTACTCCCGTTCCTGTTTTGCATGAATATCAATGCGATGAATCGGCGCTATGTTTACGTTTAATGTTGCCTATTTTGTCTATGCATAACGGGACTTTTTTATTACTAGCTCAAGGAACTCTATTAAAACGACCTATAGGCGAAATAGAACAAATTCTCCAACAAATGGGAGCAAGCATTCACAACCAACAAAACTACCCACCCATAAAAATCACTGGATCCATAAAACCCAATAAAATTACTATTGAATATCCTATATCATCTCAACATATAAGTGGTTTACTAATGACATTGCCATTACTACCTGAAAATAGTTACATTAAACTTAACAGAGTTGTTAGCTTGCCTTACATTCAACTTACCATTCAAGTACTTCGCGAAGCAGGAATAGTCATTCAAACAAACGAAACACTAACAGAATATCATATAGAAGGGAATCAAGTAATAAAACCTATTACAACTAATATTGAAGGCGATTGGAGTGCAGCATCGTTAATATGTGCTGCAGCAGCCATAGATGGCAATATACAATTAAACAATTTATCAGTCAACTCGTTACAAGCCGATAAGGAAATTCTACATTTTTTAAATCATAAGAAATTACATATTAGCACACAAAAAATACACTCATTTACTGCTGATATAACTCATTACCCCGATTTATTTCCTGCACTGCTAATTTTAGCTGCACATGCCAATAATAACTCGGAAATACATGGCATTAACCGTTTAATACACAAAGAAAGCAATCGACTCGAAGCATTTGTAAAAGAATTTTCAAAATTTGGTATTCGTTTTTCGATTGATGGCGACATATTAAAAATTCGTCCTCCTATTGAATTAGTTTCGTGCGAAATTGATCCTCATTACGACCATCGCATAGCCATGGCGGCTGCATTAATGGTTATAGGGACAAAAGCAACCGTAACTATTCATAATGCTCAATGTGTCAACAAATCGTATCCTTCTTTTTGGGAAGATTTAAGTTGTTTGGGTGCAAAAATTACTGAAATAGAATAATAAAGCACTGCTTTTTCGCAGAGCTACAGTTTTTGATTTTTTCTTTTGAAAATTGTTTAATCTATTGCAACAAAACTATTCTTCAAAAAGCAATCAATAAAATTACTTAAGATACATACGCCTTATACATCCAAATTAACTTTTCTTTTTCACGAATATAATCGCTCATCAATGCGTTTGTGCCTTCATCATTGGTTTCGGCAGAAAGTTTTAGAATTTCGCGCTCCATCTCTAAAACAGTTTGAAATGCCTCAATAACGCTAAGTACCGTTGATTTTGCATCAAATAAATTTCGGGCTTCTTTTACTTTACTATACATTAAAAAGTCGCTAAAAGAATGCAGCGGAACTTCGCCAAGTGTCAATATTCTTTCGGCAATTTCATCAATTTTTAGCTGCAAATCGTTATATAATTCTTCAAATTTTAAATGAAGTTCGAAAAACTTTTCGCCTTTAATGTTCCAATGAAATCCGCGAACATTCATGTAAAATACATGATAATTGGCTAATAACACATTTAATTTTTCACTTAATTCTTTCGATTTGAGGCTATCTAAGCCTATTTGATTTTTTGTTTCCATATTCTTACATTTTTATTGGTTTTCCTTTAATTTCAACTTTAACATCAATTATTTCGTAATTATTGATTTGTTTCGTATTAAAATATTCTTTCAATATGTTACTCAATGTTTCATCATAAAAATCAATAATTTGTCCTGTTTCTATATTATGAATATGATGATGAGGCTGATCTTTAAAATCGTATCGAAGCTTGCCATCAATTGTTGATATTTTTTCCACAATGCCTTTTTCATAAAATTGTTCTAAAATATTGTATAAAGTAGCTTTCGATAAGCCATGTACTTGCATTTTCAAGTCAGCATACAATTCTTCAACACAAGGATGATTTTTTCGACGAATTAAGGCCTCTAAAACAAGTGCCCGCTGATGCGTTACTTTTAAACCTGCACGAGATAATATTTCTTGAATATTCATGAGCTTTTAATTTGATACAAAGATAATAAATATTTTTAAATAATAATTTTTATTATTTGATATTTAGCATTTTTTAAGAAATTATTTTTTTAAGACTCGTATCGAGTATTTTTCTTTCTTGCCATTAATACTTATGTAGTATAATCCTGATGGATAATGAAACAAAGATATTTTCATTAAATTTGGATAGAATTTTTGCTCAACTAATTGTCCTAACTGATTAAAAATGCTCACCGTAACGTTAATTTCAGGTTTGCTTAAATATATTTCATCTAAGGTAGGATTGGGATATATACTTGTTGTCGATACCCATGAATTATTGCTTACATGAATGGTTGTATCGAATAATTTGCTTGCATATACAGCATTCTGAATAAGTTCAGAATAATTTTTGCCTAAAATCATCATAAAATTATATACCGTTGTGTCGTTTGAATGTAATGCAACAGGACCATACCCAACAAATATTGACACATCGTTACCATTAGTATTTCCTGCTGATAAGCGTTTTTGTTTTATTACCTGTTTTATTTCATTCAGGTCTATGCCGTCTGTAACTTTAATGCTCTGATTGCTACCATCATTATCTACTGCATAGATACATGTTTGTTTTTTATCTGGCAACAATAATCCGCAATGAATACCATTAATATAAGGAGCGTAAACATAAATAATCTTCATTAAACTATCATATCGAACAACATTCTTTTCGGCATTATACAAATCTATATCTGCATACAATCCAATATAAAAAGAGTCGATCGATGTTGTGGCGTAGTTTATTATCTTATATTGCAAATTTATTAAATCATTCAACGAATCTGACTTGTATAAACTAATGCTATGAAAAATACTAACATTAAAATTATTTTGAGCAGCATTTCCTGAAAAAGCAGAATGAGCCTTTAAGCTATCTGGTTCGTTTTCAATCGAAACTTTTTGCACAGGCAGAAAGTCTCTATTTGACGAAAAACTCCATAATGCCGTATTTTTTGCATATACAAACAGTCCCATATCCGAAACCAACGATGAAGGTTGTTGGTATAATATCCCTTGCCCTTGAACAGGGTATAATTCATTATATCCAACTTTTCCATTAGAGCATACCGTAAGAGTTATATTGTTATTCGAAATTGTTTGGTAGCTTTTATTTATTGTTGTTCTATAATGAAACGAATCGACATACTCATTATCTGTTACATGAATAAATAAATCAGTATTTGCATCTAATGGACACTGTGGCAAAATTAATAATGAACAACGTAGCGAATTATTTGCAATGATTTCAAGACTATCAATATATTGTATATTTATTTCATTCAATGGTAATAAATAATTCGAATCACTTGAAACAGATATATGCAAGTTTTGCAAGGGTTTAAATAAATTTATCAATGAAAAAGTTAAGATTATTGTATCATGCATTTCTTCAACTTGAAAATTGAATACATTTACTGCTTTTCTAATAGGTTGTGTAACTGCCTTTAATGCATTAACACGACCTTTGCCGAGTTTATTTTGAAATTGTTGATTCGGAGCAATAGTATCAATGATATCTGTCGATTGAGCTACAATAGCCTTAAGTTGAAACATATTTATTTTTTTTTGATACTGCGAATAAGCAAGAGCTGCAACCGACGAAGCCAAGGGCGAAGCATACGACGTGCCCCAACCAAATGTATATCCATTATTTGAAAAAGTAGAATAAACGTTTTCGCCAGGTGCTGAAACATCGACATGATAGCCATAACACGATTTGTTCCATTTGACATCTATTTGATTGGTTGCTGCAACACACATTACTTCGGGATAAGCTGCCGGATAATAAATATCGTTTGTTGTATGGCCTTTATTTCCTGCTGCTGCAAAAACTAGGCATCCTCTATTATACGTAGCATATCGTATTACATCATAGCTAAATTCTGTAGGGATTGGGCTACCCCAAGAGCAATTTATTATTTTACAGCCATGATCGGCAGCATATACAACACCTTCGTAACTTCGTGACAATACTCCCATAGAATCAATTATTTTTACGGGCAAGAACCGTACTTTATAAGCTACTCCAGCTATACCAATAGCATTGTTTGTTGTAGGAGCTGCCATCCCTGCAACAAATACACCATGTGGATTGGCACCTAAATTATTTTCACTCCATTCTGGGCTATTATCGTTATTCCCCATATCCCACCCTCTATAATTATCGGTAAATCCATCCCCATCATTATCAACACCATCTATTGGATCTGCATAATTATAAGCAATATTTTCCCACAAATCGTCATGAGCAAGTTCTACGCCCGTATCAATTATTCCTATTACTACTGTACTATCGCCTTTTGAAATGTTCCAAGCGTCAAAAGCTTTTACATTTTGTAAATAATATTGTGCCCCCAAAGAAGGATCGTTTGTAGATTCTAATAATTCGGGATAATCTTTTTTATGGCAATAAAGTATTTCTGATAAATTACTTATTTTTCTTATTAAATCGGCTGTGTTAATACTATCATATATCCTTAGCTCATAAATAGTTGATAAATCGGTACAATATGGAAAAAAAATATACGAAGTGTCGGGCATATAACTGTTTGGAAACAATTGTGTTAATTTATAAGTATAGTTATTCAGTATTGCTTTTAATGACGAAATTTGTACATTATCGTTTTTACAAAATTGCTTAAAATGTGGATTTACTTTAAAAATTAAATTCGTTTGAGCATAATTCGATGTAAATAAAAGGCTGAATATTAAGATAGTAAAAAATTTTCTCAAAAAAACATACATAGAAATAAAACCCTATTTTAATTTTAACGTAAAATGTTTGTAAATTTAGATATTATTTTACGAAAGTTATTTAACTGTTGACGAATAATTATAAAATATAAACTTATGGCAATGAATTGCATAATCATCGATGATGATAAAATGTCACGAAAAATATTGGAAGAATACATTCAACGCACAGATTCATTAAAACTTCTTCATTCTTATGCCAATGCAATAGACGCTATCAATCAAATGCATACATTACCAGAGCCAGTACATCTTATTTTTCTAGACATTGAAATGCCCGAAATGAATGGTATTGATTTTTTAAACACACTTAAACAAACTAACAGTCAGATTATTATTGTTTCGGCTAAAGACAAATATGCAGTAACTGCTTTTGAATACGATGTAACCGATTATCTGCTCAAACCCTTTAACTATGCCCGATTTTACAAATCTGTTGACCGTGCTTTTAAAAAAATTGACAATTTTATGTCAGTAAAATCATTAAATAACGAAAACACTACCTCCGAAGAAATTTTTATAAAGAAAAATGCTACATTACTTAAATTAAATTTCAACGACATTTTATTTATTGAAGCCCTCGAAAATTATATTATCATCAATACATTTGACGAAAAATATACTATTCACTTTACGATGAAAGCTATCGAAGAAAAACTGCCTCCCAATAAATTTAAACGAATTCACCGTTCTTATATCATTAACTTAAATAAAATTAAAGGTATCGAAGAAAATTCTGTCCTTATAAAAACTAACGAAGGAACCAAATTACTCCCTATTGGCAAATCGTATAAAGAAGACTTAATCAAAACTTTAAACGTCATTCTCAAATAACATGTTTACACTTCGTGATTTGTTTTTCAAACATGTTGCCCAAACTTCTAACAATTCATTGTCATTTACCGTCAGTTTTGCAAAAAACGAATTCATCTACGATCAAAACAATAATCCATATTTAGATTGTATTTCGGGCATTGCAGTTAGTAACGTTGGTCACAACAATCCTTATGTAGTAAATGCCATAAAAAAACAAGCCGATCTCTTTTTACATACTATGGTTTATGGCGAACACATTCAACAACCACAAGTATTATTAGCCAAAAAACTATCCGACTTAACCCACAATCAGTTACATCAAGTATATTTTCTAAATTCGGGTGCTGAAGCTGTTGATGCTGCCATTAAGCTTGCAAGAAAATTTACAAACCGTAAACAAATAATCGCTTGCCGTAATTCATATCATGGCAGTACTATTGGCGCTATGAGCCTTATGTCGAACTATGAATATTACAGCGCTTATGGACCATTCTTACAAGATATTGATTTTATTGAGTTTAACAATATTGATTCATTAAATAAAATTACTCAACAAACGGCTGCAGTTATTATTGAACTAATTCAAGGAGAGGCAGGTTATATTCCCATTCAAAATGAATTTTTAATTGCTCTACACGAAACATGCAAAATTCACCATTGCCTTCTTATTTTCGATGAAATTCAAACAGGAATAGGAAGAACTGGAAAATTTTTTGCATTTGAGCATTTTAATATAGTCCCCGATGTCCTTCTATTAGCCAAAGCCTTAGGTGGAGGGCTTCCATTAAGTGCAATTATGGCAAAAGAGCATGTTTTATCAGCTTTTAAAGACAATCCTCCATTAGGACATCTCACTACGTTTGGCGGAAACCCATTATCGTGTGCAGCATCGCTAGCTGCCATTGAATTTATCGAAACACACGACATTCTCAAAAACGTACAAGACAAAGAAAAACTATTCTTTAAACTACTTGCCAACCATAGCGATAAAAAAATTAGAGGACTGGGACTAATGCTTGCCATACAATTAAATTCTGACACTACTGTTCAAAAAATAATAGCTTATTGCTTCGAAAAAGGACTTTTGCTCGATTGGTTTTTATTTAATCCTTCTGCTATAAGAATTGCTCCTCCATTAACTATTAATACCGAGCAAATCACATTTTTATGCCAAATATTAAATGAGGCATTAAATTTGCATGGTTATTAGTTTTTGATTAACTTTGCATCAATTCATGGGGCTGACCTGGATTTGACAGCAAGTGAAGGGAATTGTAAGCATGCCGAGCCATGAGAATACGCTCGTTAAACAGGTTCTCAAGCCAATAAATGGCAACGAAAATTATGCACTCGCCGCTTAATAAATAGCGGTTTTATTCGTCGGCTCTAGGAGTCGACGAACGAGCACCTCGCAGAAGCCCAGTCCCTGTGGCGTCTGAGCACGAGGTGTCGTAAAACAGGGATAGATATAAGCTTGCTTCGGGCTTATATCGAAAAAATAGAAGCTAAGGTATGCGTAGGTTGCTTGTGACCAGCGTATGCCCGACAATCAATCACAAGCTAAGCATGTAGAAAGCAATTTTGTTCCTTGTTTGGACCCGGGTTCGACTCCCGGCAGCTCCACTATAATAGTTTTTTTTTCACATAATTTAAACCACCAAACTTTTAAAACATTACCTCTAAAAAATACTTATACCAAATTTTACTAAAATTATAATTACTGCGTATCGCAACGATTTTCCCAAAAACATTAGAATCCATACACGAGCAGCGTCTGCTTTAAACATTCCCAGCACTAATGCTAAAGCATCTCCTATTCCGGGCAACCACGATAAAAACGCAGCCCATGAGGTATATTTTTTTACAATCAACGTTGCTCGTTCTATTTTTTGTTCTGATATTTTTAAATATTTCGACAACCATTGGGTTTTGCCTAATTTCCCGATATAATAATTTGTCATTCCTCCCAAAGTATTCCCTGCCGAAGCTACGAGCCATAACAAAAACACTTGATAATTTAACCCAACCATTACTGCCAACACCGCATCAGAACTAAATGGAATAATTGTTGCCGATAAAAAAGAAACAACCAACAACCCTATATATCCTAAATCTGTCCATTCCATTACTTTTCATCCTTTTTATCAAACTGTAATTCTACAAAATGAATTAATGATGGAAATGCCGTGGATACAAATGTATTTATAGGTTTAAATAACAAGGACTTTTGTTTACTTTCTTGGCTAATAATCGTTTCATTTGCATCAAATTTTTGTATTAAAAATAAAAACAATCCTACAATTAATAATCCTTTCAAAAGACCAAAAAAAAGTCCTAAAATTTTATTAATAAAGCCCAATCCTGTAGTAGAAAAAAATTTATCTGCTATCCAAACCCCAATCTTCATAAACAACAATGCTCCTAAAAAAGTTATTGAAAGTACAATCAACTTAAAATATTTTGATTGGGATGAAAACATTCCGGCTAACCAACTTCCTACAACATCAGAAAAATGAATCGCTACATAAATAGCAATAAATAATGCTATTGTTGAAAATAACTCTTTAAAGAAACCATTTGTCAGACCTTTAAAACCAAACCATAAAAAAGGAACAGCCAAAATGATGTCTAATATTTCCATAAATAACTATTTTTGTGTAAAAATAATCATAAAAATGCCAATATTAAATTCATTGATACATTGGTTCAACATTAAACGCATTAACCAAATTGAACTGATGAAAAAATATCCCCAAGAGGTACAAAACGAACAACTTGCCAATTTAATCACAAAAGCACAAGACACAGAATTTGGTAAAAAATATTCCTTTAAAAAGATTGAAACACCTCGTCAATTTTCTGAAACTGTTCCATTACATGATTACGAACAATTTAAACCTTACATTGAATCAATATTAAACGGGAAACAAAATGTAACTTGGCCTTCAGAAATTAAATGGTTTGCAAAATCGTCCGGAACAACCTCATCAAAAAGCAAATTTATACCTGTTAGTAAAGAAGCACTTGAAGATTGTCATTACAAAGGAGGAAGAGATGTTATTGCTTTGTACTTAAAGCAGTTTCCTGATAGCGAAATTTTTCTGGGTAAAACACTTGCATTAGGTGGAAGTCATAAGATTAGCGAATTTAACAGCGATATTTATTATGGCGATTTATCGGCAGTACTTATGCAAAATCTCCCATTCTGGGCAGAATTTTTACGCACCCCAAATCTTAACATCGCCTTAATGGACGAATGGGAAGAAAAAATAGAAAAAATGGCTCACGAAACTGTCAAACATAATGTAACTGTCTTAGCAGGTGTCCCTTCGTGGATGGTTGTATTAATTAAACGAATATTTGAAATTACCGGCAAAGATTCTTTAAATGATATTTGGCCCAATTTAGAACTTTTTATTCATGGCGGTGTTAGCTTTGAACCGTATCGTCAGTATTTTCATTCATTTTTTAAAAATAAACCCATACGCTATTTAGAAACTTATAACGCTTCGGAAGGTTTTTTTGCTATACAAGACCATTTACATGAGCACGATATGTTATTAATGCTCGATTTGGGAATTTATTATGAATTTATTCCCATGAGTCAATGGGGGAAGCCCGATGCTCAAACACTTTCCATTTCTGAAGTTGAATTAAATACTCCGTATGCCGTTGTTATTAGCACCAATGCAGGCTTATGGAGGTATATTATTGGCGATACCATTAAATTCACATCACTTTATCCGCATAAAATAAAAATTACAGGGCGTACCAAGCATTTTATTAACGCTTTTGGCGAAGAGCTTGTTGTTGAAAATGCCGAAACAGCTATTAGAGTTGCTTGCGAGAAAACAGGAGCTGTAATTTGCGAATACACAGCAGCACCAGTATTTATGAATCAACAACAAAACGGAGCACACGAATGGATATTTGAATTTGAAAAAGAACCCGAAAATATGCACTTTTTCATGCAAGTGCTTGACAATACTTTAAAGCAAGCAAATTCTGATTACGAAGCTAAACGTTATAAAGACATTACACTCGCTTTTCCTAAGTATCATATTGCTAAAAAAGGAACTTTTCATGAATGGCTAAAACGGCATAATAAACTTGGAGGCCAACATAAAATTCCACGACTTGCCAATGACCGACAACTCATTGAAGAATTGCTTATGTTACAAAAACATCTATAATTATGCTATTTTATCTTTTAATGTATTTTACTGTTTTTACTAACAATCCATATAAGAGTATTTCAATAGAACATCAGGCAGTTTACTCCGATATTTTTCAATCTTTATATATTCAGCAATATCATACACTACAAAAACTCGACACAAATGGCACAGTACTTTATACTTATTCTAATGCATCGCTTGGAAATGTTACACATGTAGATGTGAGCAATCCGCTCGAAATTCTTGTTTATCATAAAGAATTCAACACCGTTGTTTTTCTATCTAATCAATTAAATGCTATTACACAACCTATATCGTTAGATATGCTATTTTTAAAAAATGTTCAGGCTATTTGCCAATCCAAACATGGCGGTTTTTGGGTGTATGATGCCAATCAAATGCAGTTAATTTTACTCAATAGTTCACTAACAGAAGTTTACAAAGGATCTAAAATACCCATAGAAAACATTACAAACATGCTCGAATTGGGCAATTATATTTATATATCATCACGCAATAGGGGCATTTGGAAATTTAACCAAAAAGGCGAATTTATTGAATTTATAGCTATTGAACAACTTCAATCAATAACAACTTTTAAAAATCAATTAGTATTCATCAAAAATAATGAAATTGTATTGCCTCACAATACTAAAATACAAGTAACAGACTCTTTTCAAGACATTGTTTTTTTAAGCAACACATTTGTAATTTCTCGCAATAATCAATTGCAATTTTTCAAAATATGACAACTCTATTCGTCAATTCTATTTCCTTGACTATCAAAGCGAATTACTTTAATTTTTCTTGATTTTTCAATAATATAGAAAGGCATAAATAAATTATCGAATTTATCGTCAATATTAATTTCAAAATGATTCTGTAGCAATTGTAAACGATTGCCTAATATACTTTCATCCATGCTTAATGTATATTTGCCAGCAGGTAAATATAACTCATAATATCCGTTCTTATCGGTCAATGCAGTATAAACTTTATGATTGCTCGCTACAATTTTTATACGAGAAACATCTAATTTAAAGTCGGCTGTAGGAGAGTTAGGATCTCGCTGAATAAATACTTTTCCTGTAATTTTTACACCTCTAATGAACGGAATATCTACCACAGTATTTTTGTTTACCACTAAAGTGTCGCTTATATTGGGAAACCATCCTTTTAAATCAACTATCGAAAATGCTGTAATTGAATAAACTCCTAAAGGTATATTTTTAAGTACACATTCGCCTCTTTCGTTTGTCATCACTTCCCATCCGTTTACACGAATAACCACATTTTCGAGTACTGTTTCATTTGCATCACGCTTAGCATTTCCGTTAATATCATAATATGCTTTAAAGGTTATAGTTCCATGGGTTGGTTTTACAAATGGCACAGGAATTCCAAATTCCTTTCGCACACCTAATCCTATGTAAATATTATGGGTCCAAGTAGGTTCTTTTATCTCATTTTCAGGATTATTCATGAAATAATAATAATCGGGCAAAATATTACGACTATCCTTTGCAAAATTTATTTCTGTAAATATTCTAAAACGCCATCCAGATCGGGTAAAATACATCATTTCTGGTGTAAAATTTATCTGATTGCCACTTAAAGTACTATATGAATAACTAACTAATTGCTGATATATAAATGATGGATTTTTAAACTGATGCTGATAACGACTGCTTAAACCGATAGATTGAGGATTTTTTCGGCTCTGATTGAAAAATGATTGTTTTGAAAAATTAAGATTGCCCAGTGTATAACGCAACATAAAGGAAATGGTTCGATATTGTACAAATAAGGCTGTTTGTGTAAAAAAATAATCGTTGCTCAATGTATCCATGGCTCGGTTATAACCACTTCGAATATTGAAGAATGAACGAATATTTTTTTCTAAGTTGTAATTACTAACATTAAAACCCACGCCCCTTGAATGCACATCAAAATTCATAGAACGTGAAGCATGATAGAATAAAAATGGATTGTAAAATAAGCCATTTCGGTTTGTACGAGTTACATTTAACTGATTATTCAACAAATAATTAGTATAAAGATTTGAAAATACTTGTGTTTTATATCTATAAAAATTATTTTGTAGTTGAATGTTCCATACTTTTTTTAGCACAACATTATTTGACATATTAGCTACAATCCGTTCGTTTTTAAAAATTCCAAAATTGGGAGAGGTATAATTTCCGTTTAAATGCAAATGCCAAATATTTTTTATAGGACTTCCTGAATAATAGGCACCAAGCATGTACCCCATTTTAATATAATTAGAATCGTTTTGCACGCTTCGAGTACCACCTATGCGTAACCCAAAGGTATGATATTTCAATGCTTTTACTGAGATATTTGATTGTGCTGCATCAATAGTTGTATTTGTATTTTGGTTAATACTTCTGCCTAAAATTGTATTGGTTCTAATAATTTTATTTTCGAAGTAATGATTTATTCCAAAACTATAAATTTTTGGCATAAAACGAAAAAGCTCAGGCGAAGCAATATAAAAAGCCCCTACTCTATGATTTCTGGTTATGTAATACTCACCACGCAGCCCTTTGCCATTCTGATAAGTTCCAAGCAATCCTGAACTAATGTTGCCCAACATTACATAAAACTTTCTATGATAGTATGCTAGCGAATAAACAGCATTTTCGTATGGAATAGTTGTAAAATAATTCGAAAAATAAGTCAATTGTGTTTGATACATTAGCAACGAACTATCTTTTAAAAACATATCGCCTCTTAAATGTAAGGTCATCATCGGTTGTTGTCCCAAAATATTAAAGATATTTGCATCTAAAATTAAAGGAACAGTAACTGCACCATATTTATTAACTTCCCAAGAATCTGATAACTCAACAAAATCGATACTATTCCCTGTTCTAAATTTTCTTTTCTCGCTCGGATTTGGCGAAAAACTATTAAAATTTAGCTTATATTTTTTAGCTTCACCTGTAGTTCCTGGACGATAATCTTCTACATCTATTAATTTAAAATTTCTGGGTGTTTGAAATTTATTAAATGTATAATAGAATTCTGTATCAGCAAATGCAGGTAATGTTACAGCAATTGGAAATTTTACTTCTTTATCGTTTAAAGAATCTTTAATTAATACATCTTTTCTAAAACTACTTGCTTGCAATATAATATCCTGCTCTTCTGTTGATTCGTTAATAATTCCTACCCTGAATGGCATTGACGTAGTGTTATGTGGCAAATAATATTTATTTTCGGAAACTGTTAATGCCCACCGAATATTTTTTTTCAATAATCCATAAAAATAATTCGTCCCTAAATGGTTGCCTTTCTCATCTGTAATAAAGGCATGAAACATAAATCTTGTATTCCCTTTAAATTTTTCTCGTGGAATTATATGAACCGGAACAATTAAACTATCACCAACTTCAATTTCGTACAATTTATGATTTTTTGCTATTACTTTCCATTCAACTGGTATAGTATAATCTATATATATTTTTAATTTTTCAGAAGAAATATTTGTAACAACTAACACATTAGCAATTAGTTCACCTTTTTGAAATTCTACAACTTGCTGTAAAAACCGTGTATGAATTTTTCCATTATTGTTGCGTAGATTATTTGAAGATGTTAATGTATTGTTAGGCGACTTTAGAGTATCTGTTTCTTGCGATATTGCCGCAGAAAAAATTAATAAAATAATTATATGAATTAATATTATTTTCAAACTTTTACGGTATTTCAACTAAACAAAAATGAATTTTAATTTGATATGTTCCAGGTCTTAAAGTAAACCCTGGTATAATTCTGTAATCTATGGTAAAGCTATATTCATTATAATTCGTTAAGTAGCTTCCTGCTCCATTCGTAGGGTTTAATGAATTGCAAGTGCCCGCTGGATTAATATTTGGCAAACTTGGTATTATATCTAAAATATCGTATTGATTGTTTCCTGCAAATATTTGAAATGTACCACTACTCACAGGAGTCCCGCAACCATTATAAACTTTTACTTGAATTAAATTTAATTCAGGAACATTTCCAGCACTTCCATAAGTATTTAAAACTTCCCACTGATTGGGGGGTAAAGTATTATTATTATCAATGTACATCAACAAACGCCATTTACAACTTCCCGGATTTATCTCATCTATTCGCAAACGAAGCTGTGTTGCTCCACTAATAGTTTGCCCACTTATATACTTTTTTATATCAGAAAATACAAAATCAACATTACCTGGAGTTGTCATATAAAATCGGCTTGTACCGCTTATAGCATCAGAACAATTTGATGTCACGGGATTTGTACAAACCTGTGCATGTAAATTATTAATGCATAAAAATATTATAATAAAGGCGATATTACTAACTCTTCTCATACCTTATACTAATAAAGGGTTAGCTTTATTTGCTAACCCTTTATTTTCTAATTTATCTACTATTGATCTTCGAGTAAAATGTATTTAACATTCATGGTATAAACACCTGGCTCAGCATATGTATTTGGCCCATTCACTGTAACAATATCTTCGGCTGTTCCATCATTCAAACCAGCATTGGGGAATATAGCTGGCAAACCAGGTAAAATGCGATAATCAATAGTAAAATAGTAATCGCTGAAAGTACCTGCAGGTGCAATAGCAGTTAAGTAACTTCCACCGGGAGCACCTTCGCCTGCATTTGTTCCAAACTGACCCTGAATGTATTTTTGATCAACACCAGGAGTAGTGTAAGGTGTTGCACTATACCAAATGCTATTAACACCCACTGCCAAGGTTTGTGCAGGAGCAAATGGATTGCTATAATCGGTTTGAGCACCAGTGGCCGTTGGATCATATTGGTTAGGTTCGTACTGACGTAATTCTAATGCACTTAATGGAATTTGATTAATTGAATTAGCGCCACCACCATTGCTATAAGAAACTTGTTGATCCCAAAACTGACCATTTTGAGAAGTTCCTACAGCATACAAATCCCAACTAACAGATGAAGATACTTTTAGGATTGTTGCAGCATACTTAATAATACCACCATAGTAATCTTTAATTTCATCGAACACAAAATCAATTTGATCCGATGTAGTCATGTGGAGTTGCAATACAGGTTGCAGATCCATGGTTACTGTTACATTCTTTTCGTCAATTAACTGGCCGAATGTTAAGCCACTAAGTAGGAAAATTCCTACAAACAAACTTAAAACTTTTTTCATAGACATAAAATTTAGTTAGACATAAGGTTTTATAAAATTTTTAAAAATACATTATTTACTTTGTAACTAAACGAAGCGAAGTTACCACGCTTTCTGCAAATCCATCCTTGATGTTTTTGCAGAGAAAAAATCATTTGCTTCCTTTCAATTATTAACATTTGTTTTAGGGTTAATTCTATGCCTTTATACTTAATAATCATAAAAAAGTTTCAATTATTTAATTTCAAAATCTGCTTGTGCTGCTATCATTTCTTCGGCATCACCAAAATCTACCACACCCACAGCAGTATATTTACCAGGCAATAACTCGTTTGGCAAGTCTATTTTAAATTCTCTGATAAATTGAGGCAAAATGGTAAACCTTTTTACATTTACTTTTTTCTGTTCACCCGTTTGTAAATTTGTTAATGAAATATACGAACTACAAAAACTTATCCCATCTCCGACGTTTTTGACCTTCAAGTCGAAATATTTTTTACCTTCCTTATCAACAAACTGAAATTTTTCAATATTAACCTTATTAGTTTTCACGTTAGGTGGGTTCTGATAAATATAAACACCAAAACCAATGGAAGGTAAAATACCCATTGCCAAACGGTTAGGATGTGGTTCCAAATCAAGTGGCGATCTTTCTACAACTTGATCAATTGTTACAATTGTCCATAATGCCTTATACATATCGGCACTATCTGGAATACTTATTGTTAATTTTACTTTTATCTCTTCACCAGGCTTTAATTCGAAATAACTAGGTGCTACGCTTATATATCTCGATAAACAATATTTGCATTGTGAGGGTTGTGGAGCAACGGGCTTACCCTGAGGATTCATCTCAAAATCGTTAAAACCCACATTAAATCGATAATTTTTTTTTGTATCGTTTTTTACTTTAATTTCCTTTGTAACACTTGTACCGGGCTTAATATTTAAGTGCATACTCGAGGGAGAAACTGCAACTCCCATATCCTGAAATGCAGAATCGGGAATAGATGGTCGTTGTTGTGCTGTAACTACTATAACTGTGAGAAGGAAAAGCATTGTTAGACATTTGTTTTTCATATTCAGCAATTTATGCCCTTTTACGATAATATCATTATTGTAGTTACAAAGCTATAAAAAAAAAATTAAAATAAGCAAGTCATAAAAAGAAACCATTAGAAATAATATTCTGTCTATATCATAGAAACATTTGTTTGAAATCTATTTTATTGTATATTTGCTCAAAAAATAAATATTATGGAAACCTTAAAAGAAGAATGGGAAAGTCCTGCTATTACAGAAATTTCTATTAAAGATGCAAAAGGTGGAGGTTATACCTTTGACGATGGAGACCTTGCTCCATCATTGAGTGCATAATGTTTAATAACCTAAATTTTTTAACTATGAAAATATTTTGTTTTTTTATCGGATTATTTGTTTCATGTGCTTTATTTTCCCAACGAAACGATTTATTATGGTTAAAACATGTTACAGGGGTTGGTAATAGCATCCCTACAGCTATTGTAATTGATGCCGCAGGAAATCATTACATTGCGGGAAATTTTACTACAACCATTAGTGTCGAATCCAATAATTATACTTCTGTAGGCGGACAAGACATTTATGTAATAAAGTATAATAATCAAGGACAAGCACTCTGGACTATCACGATTGGAGGAACAAGTGCCGAAAATGTTAATGGGCTAGCATTAAGTCCCGATGGAAGTTTTTTATATGTAGGCGGTCAATTCCAAAGTGCAAGTTGTAGTTTTGGTTCTACTAATCTCTCAACCTCCGGAGTAAATGATGTTTTTCTTGCAAAATATCAAACCTCTAATGGAAATTTAGTCTGGGCTATAAAATCGGCCTATGGAACAAATCAACAATTAGTAGGAAATTTAACTGTCGATCCTTCGGGCAATATAGTACAAATTGGTAAATATATTGATAATGTAACTTTTTACGGAGGCACTGTAACGCTAAATTCTCCTTTTGTAGGTATTCAGCAAAATTATGTTTCAAAATTCGATCAAAACGGTAATTTAATTTGGGCAAAACAATTTACCGGCGATAACTCTAATAGTTATATTCGAAATGTAAGTGCCGACAACAACTATTATTATTTCAGTGGTTTATATGCTGGAACTTTTAACTTAGATGCAAATGTTTTAAATAGTACTAGCAACACAAGAGACATGATTTTATTTCGCACCGATTTAAATGGTAATGTTCAATGGTACAGAAAAGTAACTGGAACAGGCGAAGATTACATCATTCGACATCATACCGATTTTTCTAGTTTTCAATATGTAACAGGTTATTATTCTAGCCCAACATTAACAATAGATTCAACAGCCACAGTTACTTCTTTAAAAAATTGCCCAAATGTAGGAAGCAACGATATATTTACAGCGTGTTATTCGTATGATGGAACACTACAATGGGTTAGAGCATATGGATCTACTGGTAGCGATCTTGGTCTTGGAGTTTTTGCCAATGCCGACCACGTTATTTTCACAGGTTCTTATACAGGAAACATTTCGTTTGGCTCATTTAATTTAACCAATAGTTCTACCGACGCTTATATGCTCGAAACAGACCGAAATGGGAATGTGTTAGGCGTAAATCGTGGATGGGGAACAAACACAGAAAGCTGTGAAAATGGTACTATCGATGCTAATAATGCAAACTTGTTTGTTGGCTCATTTAATTCCACTACATTTAATCTTTCTAATAAAACTCTTACAAATCCATCGGCAGCAACGTACGATATGTTTTTCGCAAAATTTGGTCGTATAATTCTGACATTTAATGTAACCAACAACTTGTGTTACGGTGATGCCAATGGAAGTATCGATTTAACTGTTTCGGGCGATGGATTGGCACCGTACTCCTATCAATGGTCTGGACCTTATGGATTTACATCAAACAATGAAGATATATCAAATTTGCCAGCCGGATGGTATAAGGTAACCGTTACCGATGCAAATAATATTAAAAAAATAGATTCGGCTTATGTTGCCGAAGGAAATGCTATTTTATTGGTTTTCAATACTACTAATACCAGTTGTTATGGAATACACGATGGTTCTATAGATTTAAGTGTTAGTGGTGGTGCTTCACCATATTCGTTTGTTTGGTCAACCGGTCAAAATACCGAAGACATTACTGGTTTAATGCCTGGTACGTACTACGTCACCGTTACCGATGCTAACATGTGTACTACAACTGGTTCATCAACAATTACTTCACCAGCAGCTCTTAATATCATTGAAGTCATTTCTCCTCCATCGTGTGTGCCTGGAAATGATGCATCAATTGATATAACAGTATTAGGCGGAACTGCTCCTTTTTCATTCCTATGGTCAACAGGAAGTACAACTGAAGATCTTTCATCGCTCAGCGTAGGATCATATTCTGTTACGGTAACCGACTTCAATAATTGTACAATAAGCAAAACTTTTCAAATTGTTAATCCTTGGGCGCCTACCATTTCTGCTATTGTCAATGCTCCTTCATGCTCGCCCGGAAATGATGGAAGCATAGATGTGATTATTAGTGGTGGCACTATTCCTTACTCTTTTATATGGAATGATGGAGATATTAATGAAGATAAATTTAATTTATCAGCTGGCACATATAGTATAACAGTTACTGATGCCAATAATTGTTCGGCTGTTAAATCAAATATTATTGTACCAGTAAGTAATCCACCATCATTATCATATATTGCAAAAAAACCTTCGTGTAATCCTGGAAGTGATGGAGAAATTGATTTAATCGTTTACAATGGAACCATGCCATTTACTTATCAATGGAATAATGGAGCTACTACTCAAGATATCAGTGCACTTATACCAGCTCAATATTCGGTTACTGTTAGCGATAGTAAAAATTGTACAGCAACATTAACTATTCCATTAACCATTGATTCACCATTAGTTAGCATAACATACAATGGGAATACAACCTTTTGCCAAGGAAATACGTTAATGCTATATGCAACCAATAGCAATGGTTTTTCGTTCGAGTGGCAACTAAATGGTAACAGTATAGCAAATAGCAACGTACCTGTTTGGGCTGCCAATCAAACAGGGAACTATTCTGTGGTAGCAACAAATGCATCTGGCTGTAAAGGCTATTCAAATACTGTTTCTATTAATGTTTTACCTAATCCTACTATTACCATTAATGCCTCATCTAATTTTATTTGTGAGGGAACACCTGTATTATTAACAGCTAATGGAGCCTTGAACTATGTATGGAGCTCGGGCAGTACACAAAACCCTATACAAGTACAACCATCTTCAACTACAACATACACCGTAACCGGAACCGATGCTAATGGTTGTAAAAATACTGCTCAGTCTACTATTACAGTTAATCAAAAACCAGTTATTTCTGGAATCGTTAACAACGAAAACTGCAACAATGGCAATGGTAGTATAAACATTACCGTAACAGGTGGACAAACTCCTTATTCTTACTCTTGGTCGAATGGTGCTACTACCGAAGATATTTCAAATTTAAACGATGGTACTTACACTGTAACAGTTACTACAGCATTTAACTGTACACAAACTTACTCTGCAACTGTACTTCCATTTATACCATTACAAGCTTCCATAAATACTCATTCATTAATTATATTCTGCCAACAAATCCCTAATGGCGAAGCTCATGTTGTTGCTTCAAACGGGAAATCGCCTTACACATATCAATGGTCGAATGGAGTAAATACTTCATATAATACACAAATTGGTGTAGGCACTACTTATGTAACAGTTACCGATCAATGCAATCATACAGTAGTCGATTCGATAAAAGTTACTTCTTTGCCTCCGTTACAAATACAAATCACTTCTTCTGAACCAGCAACCTGTCTTACTTCGGCCGATGGAGAAGCAACAGTTGTAACCATAAATGGTGTCCCACCGTTTACCTATGCTTGGTCAAATTCAAGCAATACTACTCCAAATGTAAACAATTTACCTGTTGGAATGCAATATGTTACCGTTACCGATGCTTGTGGCTCTAAAGTTGATTCCGTATTAATTGATCATTTACCATCTATGCAAGCATCTATTCTTTATTTTACTCAAGTTAGTTGTAGTGGAGCAAATGATGGTTCTGCTGCTGTTTCTATTTTAGATGGCGTACCACCATTCAGCTATCAATGGTCGAATGGCGAAACGACAGCTACTGCTACCCAGCTTTCCGAAGGTTTTCATGCCGTAACAGTTACTGATGCTTGCGGATGGACAACCTTATCAGTTACAATAACTGCTCCAACGCCTTTGAATATAAACATTACCGATTCTTCTGCCGCATCTTGTTCAAATATTTCTGACGGAACGGCTTTTGTAACAGCTATAAATGGCACGCTTCCCTACACATATCTTTGGTCGTCGGGCGAAACAAATTCTAATGCTACTCACTTGAGTGCTGGATGGAACTATGTTACTGTAAGCGATGCTTGTACTACACTCGTCGATTCTGTATTTATCACAATAGTGCCACCATTATCTGCAAGCATTTCATTTATTAACGATGCTACATGTAAACACACTAATGATGGAAAAGCTTTTGTAATTACCGAAAATGGAGTACCACCTTTCCAATATACTTGGTCAAATTCAACAAGTACATCAAATACAGCATTAGATTTACCCGTTGGATGGAACTACGTTACTGTTTCTGATATTTGTACAACAATTAAAGATTCGGTTTATATTGGTTATCGTCCACCATTAAATCCAGTTTTAACTGTAACACCATCTAAATGTAGCTTTGATAGTTCTGGTTCTGCATCCATTCAAACATTTTTTGGCGTTCCTCCCTTTAATTATCTATGGAGCACTTCATCTACCGATACTGCTATTTATAATTTACCAGTAGGCAATTATTCTGTAACCATATCAGACTTTTGCAATGATACTGTGATCACATTCAATGTTACACATCAAAAACCTCTCAGCATATCTATTGTAAAAAACAATCCTACATGCTATAAGCTATCTAATGGTTCAATAACACTAATTGCCGAGAATGGAGTTCAACCCATATCATATAGCTGGGCAAACCATACTTCTACAAATCCTACTTTACCATCACTCTCGGCAGGGTGGTATCGCTTTACAGTTTCCGATTATTGTATAAGCATTATAGATTCAACATTACTTACAGAACCTTCGCCATTGGGTATAATTACAAACATTACTGATGCAACCATGTATTCCAT
Source organism: Bacteroidales bacterium (assembly GCA_026417155.1). Classification (GTDB taxonomy): domain Bacteria; phylum Bacteroidota; class Bacteroidia; order Bacteroidales; family GWA2-32-17; genus Ch61. Next base: position 35,227 of record JAOADU010000021.1, read on the forward strand.
CAATGATGGAAGTATAGAAATTACCACTGTTGGAGGGACACCGCCTTATCAATATCAATGGTCGAATAATCAAACAACTGAAGACATAAACAATTTATTACCTGGCAATTACTACTTAACAATTACCGATATTCATCAATGTCAATTCGTTGATACATTTTACGTTGGTTATAAAGCATCGTTTATAGAAATATATAACGCATTTACCCCTAACGGTGATGGCAAAAACGATGTTTGGAACATTAAGAATATTGAACATTTCCCGAATTGTGAAGTTGTTGTTTACGACCAATGGGGTGTAAAAGTCTTTGAATCTGATGGATATACCAAACCGTGGGATGGTACGTACAAAGACAAACCACTCCCTGCTGGGGTTTATTACTATGTTATTGATTTGAAAAATAATGAAAAAGCAATTACTGGTTCATTAACAATTTTAAAATAACTTAGATTATGAGAACTCTAAAAACCATCATTAGCATATATTTTGTTGGCTTAAGTGCAATGTTATATGCACAACAAATTCCAACATTAAGTCAATACATGGAAAACAATTATTTACTAAATCCTGGGGCAGCAGGTACAAATTCCAGTAACCCTATATCATTTCATTACAAAAAATGGTGGTCAGGGTTTAGCGAATCGCCTACCATGCAATCCATTACAGCTCATTATTCTTTAACACCATCTGTTGGTTTAGGGGGCAAAATTTTTAATTATTCATTAGGTCCTCTTTCCAAATTAGGTATCGAAGGAACATATGCCTATCACTTTAAAGTTACGGAAAATTCAAAATTATCGTTAGGATTATCTGCTCAACTATATCAATTTTACATAAATAAGAATTTATTAAAACTAGAAGAAGAAAACGACGCAGCAATTGTATATAGTAGCGACAAAATTATTGTTCCCGATGCTGCTTTCGGTATTTATTATTATCACGAAAAATATTTTGCTGGAATTTCGGTATATCAATTGTTCAACCGCAAGGTACATATGATGAATAACAATTACCTCGAAAACCGTCAAATACGTCATTACTTTCTTACTGCCGGATACAGGTTTGATATTAACAACAACATAAGCCTTGAACCATCATTTTTAATTAAATTAATAGAAAAAGGTATCGGACAAGCAGATGTAAATCTTCGTACGATTTTTAATGAATTATTATGGGCAGGTTTTTCATATCGAACTAGCGAATCGCTTGTTCTAAATGCAGGTATAAAAAGAGAGCGGTTTGCTTTGGGTTATGCATACGATTGGCCATTATCTGATATAAAACAACACAGCCTAGGTTCGCACGAATTATATTTTTCTTTCTTTTTTAATAAATCGAAGACAAAGCTTGTTACACCATAAAAATTTTCAAAAAATTGAAAATAAATTTGGCAAAATTAAAAATTGCTATTACATTTGCGTCTCAAATTTTGGGAGCTTAGCTCAGCTGGTTCAGAGCACCTGCCTTACAAGCAGGGGGTCAATGGTTCGAATCCATTAGCTCCCACTTTTAGTGCCAAGCTTCATGAAAAACATGAAGCTTTTTTATTTTCGCATCATAATACCCGACATCATTCTCCCTGTCATACCGTATTTACTATTTCTAGCCGAAAAAAACAGGTGTGGATTACAATGTGTACATAAATCACAAACATCTATATTTTCTATCGGAACTCCTACTTGTTGAGCATCATAAATAATCGCTTTATTTAGATCTAAAATATATGATTTTTCATTTTTCGTAAAAAAATGATTACCAATTTCTCCATACGAAGTAAAAAATTCTTGTTGTACATCTTCGCCTACTTCATAACAACATTTTTTAATGGAAGGTCCAATGGCTATAATTATTGTTTTGGGATTGCTTCCTAAATAAATCAATTCTTGTAAAATTTTTAAAGTTATCCGCTTTGCCGTTCCTCTCCAACCCGAATGAGCTATTGCTGCTATTCGCTGTATCGGATCGAAAAAAAACACTGGTACACAATCGGCTGTTAATACACAAGCACAAATTTCCGATTCGGTTATAATATAACCATCATTATTTTTAATGGCATCGGATTTTGTAAATACACCTCTTCCTGCTTCTGTTTTATTCAAAAAGTGTATATTACAACTATGGGTTTGTCTGGAAAATACGAATTGATGAAAATTGATATTTAACGCACTTGCTAACTGTTTTCTGTTTTCTATAACTTTTTGATAATCATCTGTTTCAACAAATCCCATATTTAATGAAGCCTGTGGATGAGCACTCACTCCGCCTAACCGCAAAGTAGAAAAGTGTACTAATTCATTGAAACTCGATAATTTGGGAAATTCTATCCATGCAATTCTTCCTTTCCGTCTAACAACAAAACCCATTGTTATTTAATGAATCAAGTTAAACAAATAAGGTTTTGTTTGCATGTTTTAGTAGATTACGGTTACAGGACCAGTTTTAATACGTAATTGATCGTTATTGTCTTTAAATTTAGCCATCCATGTATATGTGCCTGGTGGAACTATTTCACTACCACCTTTTATTCTTCCATCCCAAACTTTTTCGATATTCGTTGTTTCGAAAATAACTTCACCCCAGCGATCGTAAACAATTAAATGGAATGTTTCAAAATTGATATTTGTTGCATAAACTCGCCATACTTCATTTTTACCGTCATTATCAGGACTAAAAGCAGTAGGTGCATAAAACGTATAATCGCTAATTACACGTATAATTTGCCAAGAAGTATCAACGCAACCATGTTGGCTTATTGCTACTAAATATACATTATATTCTGCAGGCACAGGTGGATATAAATGATATGGACTTTCGAGTGATGAAGAATCTCCATCTCCAAAGTTCCAATAATACGAAACCGCACCGGTTGATAAGTTAATGAAATGTACATTCGTATTGAGCATATTTACCGTTAATGGATCGGTAATAAATTTTGATTCTGGCAAGGGATATACTTTAATTAAATTGGGAATGATTTGTTGTGTTTTGCAGCCATGCTCATTCATAGTAGTTAAGCTCACTGTATATTCACCTGGCAAATTGTACCAATGTACAGGATTTTTCAGGTTACTTATGTTAGAGGAATTTGGGTCGCCAAAATTCCATATATACGTTTGTCCTTCATCGGGCGATGATTCGTAAAACTGTACCATTAATGGCACACAACCCGACGTTGGGTGAGCCTGAATGTTATTTGGCGGCGAAGGTATTACACTTACATAAAATGTGAAATAGATAGGCGGAGTATTACAATTATCTTCTACTTTAATAATATATCCAGAAGATATTTCGGGATACATTGTATAGGGGAGAGTTATATTTGCTGTATCATTTAGGGTAATTGTATAGTTTCCGTTACCACCGTTAATAAATCCAGTAAATGTTAATGGTTCGCCCACACATAATGTCGAATCGTTAATTTGAATATTTCCCGATAACGGTGGACGAACTTGTACCGTAGTAGAGCTTACAGATATACACCCTCTTGTATCAGTTACTGTTACAGAATAATTTGTATTTACAGTAGGCCAAACATTAATTGTTGTATCGTGTGAGCCAGTATTCCAGGTAAAAGTATAACCCGGAGTTCCACCCGTAGCCGATACATATAAATGGGCTGTATCATTTATACAGATTACAACATTTTGTGTAATAGATGCATACAATTTTTGTGGTTCTCTGACTAATGCCGAATCCACAATGGTACAACCATGGCTATCGGTTACAGTTACAAAATAATAACCTGCTGGTAAATAATTAATATCTTCAGTTGAAGCACCATTACTCCATAATACTTGATAGGGGGGAACTCCTCCAGAAATTGTTAAATTAATTGCACCATTTATTTCACCAAAACATCTTACATCAGTTACAGAGAGTTGTATGCTTACATAAGTAGGCGGTTCATTCACTACCATTTGATAGGTTTCGGTACATCCATTGTAATCTGTTATTGTAACGGAGTAATTCCCCGCAGGGATATTATTCAAATCTTGGGTTGTTTGTCCACTATTCCATTGATAACTATAAGGTGGCGTACCACCTGTAGGTGATAAATCAATAACACCTGTATGATAACCATGGCATAAAACATCGGTTACAGCATATGTTGCTGTAAGAGGTGCAAATGGTTGATTGATAAATGTTGATGCATATGCAACACAACCATTCGCATCGGTAATTGTAACAGAATACGTTCCTGTAGGAATATTGTTCAAATCTTCGCTTGTAGAACCTGTATTCCAAAGATAAGTATATGGAGGCGTACCACCTGCCACAATTAAATTAGCACTTCCATTTGACAAACCATAGCATGTTACATGTGTTGGCATAATAAAGCCTGCCAATAAGGGAGGTTCATTAACCGTTTCGGTTAATGTAATTGTACAACCATTTGCATCGGTTACTGTTACTGTATAAGTTCCTGCTGGTATATTTGATAAATCCTGCAAAGTAGATCCATTAGACCAAAGATATGTATATGGTGGAACACCATCGAAGGCTGATATAGCAATATAGCCATTTGTTCCGCCAAAACAAGTAACATGTTGTACAGAGTCTAAAGTAACACCCACATACGTTGGTGGTTCTGTAATAGTTGTGCTATCAACTTTAGGACATCCAACCGCATCAACAACTGATAGTGTATATGTTCCTGCTGGCAGATTCGTTGCATTAGGTCCATTCCCGCCTACAGGTATCCACTGATAAGTATATGGTGGAGTTCCTCCTGTAACCTGCGAGTAAATAATTCCTGTGCTTTGTCCGTGACACAACACATGAACCGGTGTAAGGGTAATATTTATCGGTGGGTTTGTTTCAATTATCGTTGCTTGAGCTGTCTGTGAACATCCATTAGCGTCACTGATTGTTACAGAATACGTACCGCTTAACAAATTGGAAATGGTATGAGATGTTGAATTTGTTGTTTGAACAATTCCATTAGACCATGTGTAAGTATAAGGGGGTGTTCCGTTGGCTATCGTTACGGTAATAGATCCAATGCTGTCGCCCGCACATACATTATTTGTTTGAGTAATAGAAACTAATTGAAATTCAGGATTAGGTATCATTACAAATCCAGGGAATACCGTATCGGCATTAAAACCTGCCATTTCCCATGTATTATTATACCAAGTTAAAGGAATGTATCCTAATGGCAAAGAGATATCAATAAGTGGTCCTATATGAAATGTCCAATCTAAAATTTGTGGTGGTTCGGTTCCACCGCTTCCATCATCGTATTGACCTCCTGTTCCTGTGCTATCTAATAACTGACGAAGTTCTGCAAACTCTTCGCCTAATATTGCTGGCGAGCAGACTTCAATATCTTCGTCGGGTTTGTTTTCATTAGGCAACGGTAAACAAAATTCGGGTACTACTACTTCATTTTTAAATGGTAAATCTATCGTAATAGTAAATTCTAATGCTTGTATGATAAAACTAAATGCCATACTATCCCATACATGATTGTTGAACTGATTGTCGAGGTGTGCAGCTGCACCTATAGGCATCTGTGGCCATCCATAGCAGGGATAGCGATATTTAAGATTCATACAAGTTGGAAAAGCAATACTATCCGATACTCCTTGATCGACTATCTGATTACCGTTATGTGGGTCTTCAACCCAATACTCTACAGGTGTAGGGAAGGTAAAAATGGTTAAAATCGTAGGAGTAAATGTCAAGTCTTGTTGTAATGTATTTGTCATTGTTAAATATGCCGACAACAAATTGTATTCAATAGTAATGATGCTGAAACTATAAGTTCCGTGTAGCATTTGTAAAAACTGTTGAATGGCCGGACCTTGTGGTGGGGGTATAAATCCTGCCAAAAAAGATAAAAATTGAATAATATCCAATTCAATATAAGCATACGTGCTATCTCCATTGGCACCTAAAATTTGATGGCAAGGATCATTTGTATTAAGCCAATCGGTTGTAGGAATGTAGGGCAACGTAATCCATCCACTCAGACCTATTCCGAATAAATTATTAAAAGTAATGGGTAATACATCATCATGACAGATAGTAAATGGGGGAAAATTATTAGGGTCGTAACAAGGATAAGCTACTTCGCCAGTTTGTCCATTCAAATAAAAAATTGCGATAGAATCATCCGGAACATTAATGTTCATGATAGGAATTGTTGTACATCCTCCCAAACAAACATCAGCATTTAACCCTATACCAAACCCATATTCTAAATCGAGCGACACAACTCCAGCCTGAGGAAAGTGGCTGTACAATTCCCAACCAGGTAAAACATCATAATCGGTTTTAATAGTTACTACCTCACCCGGATTAAAGGTATAATTGTTTGGAATTTCATATGTAATTCGAACAGGATAATCAATGTCTATCCAACCCGTTGTCCATCCATACATTTCAAATTCAGATGCAAGCAATAAGTGCAAATTCATATTAAACATAGCGCCTACATTACCTATAAGCCAAATGTTTTGCATGAAACCGAAAGACATGGAAGTGTCGAATTGAACATTGAATAGTTCGTATGAAAAATTAAGATTAAATGGACTCCCATTAGGACCCCACATGTTTTGATTTTCGGTATGAAAAGGCACATCATGAGTAATAGTATATGTTTGGGCTTGGGCCTTTACAAAAAATAATATTAGCAATAATATGATAAATAACTTTCGATTCATGGTAAATCATATTTAACAGAAAGTAAGCTTTTTCTTACCATTTCATATACAAAAGGCTTTACTGCTTCGGGGTATGTTGCATTTACCCACACCGTATTATTTAAATCGCCTGTAAATAACATTAACCGTTCGAATGGAATTTCTTTTCCTGCTTCTTTAGAGGGTAAAGAAAAAGAAATCGTTACCATTTTTGCCGGGAAGCCTGCAGTTGTTTGTACGTCTTCTATGCTTTTTATGGTTGCATTTTGTTTAGCAATTTTTTCGTTGGTAATATTTTCAACTACTCTTGTAAAATGAAAGCCTTTAATTTCTGTACAAGTAATAGAAGTTGTTGTTGCTAAATGTATAAAGCCATTAATTCTTTCTGAATATTTATAGCTGTAAGGAGGAGCTATCCAGATTTTTGTTTGAGGAATATTCACATAAGGCAACAAAGTCTTAAATTTTAAACTATCGCCAAAATGATTTTTAAATTCTTCTTTATTGGTAATTACTTTAACAGTTTTAATATTTGAATCCTTTAACTGAGAAGAAGGAACTATTTGTACTTTTTGAGCATGAACAATAAATGCAAGAAAAGCAAAGATTAAAACGAAATATAATTTCATACTTTTTTCTTTTAGACGTTATCTTTTTTTATGAGTTGCTTCACTGTTTTTATATTTTTTTAATTTATGTTTAATAAGCAATGCACAATCTAAATATGCTTCGGCTGTTTTATTACAACAAGCATTTTTAAATTTATTTTCAAGTTCTTTAATTAATTCTATTGAAAATTGTTCTATTATATCCATTTGAATTTTTTTTTCAAAAATAAAAATTTCCTTTTTTATACGCAAAATATAACTTAACAGTTGCATAATATTTGACTTAATTTTCGAATATTTTCGTCCAACTAAAAAATATTTGGTTATTTCATTTTTTATTTTTACATTTGACAAACTAAAACAATATGAATATGAAAACAGCCTTAGTTTTTATCATTTTTATTTTCACGTGTAGTGGTGTATTTTCGCAAAAACAAATTGAATTTGCTATAACATGCCAAGATGGTAATCTGTTTCGCAACGATGCTAATGTTTATTCTTTTGGTCCATTCAAAATTATCGGTTTAAAAACAAAAGCCGATTTTGAACAGTTTGAAAAACAGCTAAAGAAACAATCTATTGTAACAAAATTTGAATACGTTGCTCCCGATAATGCTGATGGCACAAAAAACGCTATGTTATCTATTAATACTAACGAAGAAAATGCTATTGTTAATTTGTTTAAAGCTATCAATCTTTCTAAATTAACTGTAAACGATAGATCATTTACAATAGATCAAAAAGAAGATTTAAAAGCATATCTGCAAGAATTAAAAAACAAACATCTCGAAAAGCAAAATTTTATTCAAAATCAGCGTCGTGCTGTTCCTCAGCCAAAAAATCAAACCAATGAATAACCTAAATTCATACAACTATGGGAAAAGGTGATAGAAAGTCAAGACGAGGAAAAATTACTTTGGGTAGTTATGGTGTAAGAAGACCCAGAAAAAAGAAAAAAAACAAAGTTCTTGCAAGCTCAACTTCTGAGAGTCCTAAACAATCAGAAATTACAGAAATAGCTTCAGCTACAAAAACTAAAAAAACCGTTTCTAAAAAGACAACAACTTCCAAAAAAACAAACAAAAGTGTTGAAAATAATGAATAAAAGCTGTCAGTTGACAGCTTTTTTTGTTTTCTAAATCATTAAATTTGCAAGCAAAAATTTATGTTAAAAGCCCCTATTAAATTTTTCGCAGGTCGAGCATCGCGTTATCTTGGCGAACAAATTGCAAAAAAATTTGGATTAGAGCTTGGAAAATCTTCCGTAACAGTCTTTAGTGATGGTGAGTTCCAACCCTCTTTCGATGAAACCGTACGTGGATGCAATGTTTTTCTTATTCAAAGCACTTTCCCTCCTGTCGATAATCTTATGGAATTATTACTCATGGCAGATGCCGCAAAACGAGCCTCGGCATATAAAGTTATAGCCGTTATACCATATTTTGGTTGGGCTAGGCAAGATAGAAAAGACAAACCCCGTGTTTCTATAGCAGCCAAAGTTGTTGCCGATTTGCTGCAAACATCTGGCTTTGATAGAATAATGACCATGGATTTACATGCCGATCAAATACAAGGATTCTTTAATATCCCCGTAGATCACATTTATGCATCGGCAATTTTTGTTCCTTATATCAAATCTTTAAATTTAGATAATTTAGTTGTTGCTGCCCCTGATATGGGTGGTTCGAAAAGAGCCAATGCTTACTCACGTTTTCTTGGCTGTGAAATGGTAATTTGTTATAAACTTCGAAAACAAGCCAATATGGTTGATCATATTTCCATGATAGGCGATGTTAAAGACAAAAATGTTGTTATTCTTGATGATATGATTGACACTGCAGGAACTGTTTGCATTGCTGCCGAAATGATGATGAATAAAGGAGCCCGAAGTGTACGCGTTGTAGCAACCCACCCTATTTTATCAGGAGCTGCTTATGAACGCATAGAACAATCGCCAATATCTGAAGTTATTGTAACCGATTCTATTCCTTTACAAAAAAATTGTTCAAAAATTAAAGTCCTCACCATTGCCGATCTTTTTGCCGATGTAATTAGTAAAGTTTATAATTATCAATCGATTAGCCCTACATTTATTGTATAATTAAACCAACTTAAAATCGAGATGTCTTTTTTCTAAATTAATTTTTACAACTTCTACCGCAACCCGATCGCCTATTTTAAAGCGTTTTTTATATCGTTTGCCCACAACTTCCATTCGTTCTTCATCATATATATAAAAATCGTCATCTAGGGTTCGTAACGAAATCATACCTTCTGCTTTGTTTTCTATTAACTGAACATATATTCCCCATTCGGTAATTCCGGAAATAAATCCTTCAAACTTTTGTCCAACCTTATCTGCCATAAATTCTATTTGTTTATATTTGATAGATGCTCGTTCGGCATCGGCAGCTAATAATTCCATTTCGGTAGAATGCTTACATCGCTGCTCCCATTCATCATTCCTATTTACAAACTGTTTTTCGGTTAAGTATTTATTTAATATTCGATGTACCATTAAATCGGGATACCGCCTAATGGGTGAAGTAAAGTGTGTATAATAATCAAAAGCTAAACCATAATGACCAATATTTTTCGTTGAATAAACAGCTTTCGCCATAGAACGAATTGCCATATTTTCAATAATATCTCGTTCGGGCTTATATTTTATTTCGTCTAACATTTTATTTATTGAACTCACAAAATGTTGCTGCGAACGTAGCGATATTTCAAAACCCCATTGTTTGGCAAAAAGCCTAAATTGTCTTAATTTTTCGGGGTCGGGTTTGTCGTGAATTCTATACACAAAAACACTTCCTTTCTTTTTGCCAAGATACTCTGCAACTTTTCGGTTGGCAAGAAGCATAAATTCTTCAATGAGTTTATTGGATTCTTTCGTTTCTTTAAAATAAACACTTAATGGTTTGCCATTTTCGTCTAATTTGAATTTAACTTCAACTTTATCAAAAGCCATAGCTCCTTTTTTCATGCGTTCTTCTCGCAACATACGTGCAAATGTTTGTAATTGCTGTAATTCTTGACAAAAATCGCCTTCCCCTTTATCTAAAATATTTTGTGCCTCCTCATACGTAAACCGACGATTACTTCTAATAATTGTTTTGCCAAACCATTCTTCTTTAATATTCATCCCTTCATCTACAACAAAAACTGCCGAGAAACAAAGCTTTTCTTCATTAGGACGCAACGAACAAACATAATTAGATAATTTTTCGGGCAACATGGGAATTACTCTGTCAACCAAATATATTGAAGTAGCACGTTTAAATGCTTCCTTGTCTATAATAGAATTCTCGTGTACATAATAACTTACATCGGCAATGTGAATGCCTATTTCCCATAACCCTCGTTCTAACATTCTAATTGATAATGCATCATCAAAATCTTTGGCATCTTCAGGATCTATCGTAAACGTGGTAACTTCTCTAAAATCTCTTCGTTTAATGTATTCTTCTTTGGGAATTTCTATCGGAATTTCTTGAGCAGCATCTTCTACCTCTTTGGGGAATTTGTATGGTAAATTAAACTCAGCTAAAATTGCATGTATTTCGGTTTGATGTTCGCCTGCAAAACCCAGTACATCTACTACTTCGCCAATAGGATTTTTGCTTCGTTCGCCCCATTCAACAATTTTCACAACAACTTTTTGACCTTGCTGAGCATTTTTTAATAGATCTTTTGGTATATAAATGTCGTAAGGATAGATTCTCGGATCTGTAACCAAAAATGCAAATGAATGGGTAACTTCAATAGTTCCAACAATAAGTTTTTGCGATCGTTCTAATACTTCCAATACAACACCTTCAAGTATTCCTGTTTTCTTTTGAGCGAACAACCTAACTTTAACTTTATCGCCCGGTAGTGCTTTATTTAAATACCGCGGATATATTTGAATTTCCTTTCCGGTTTGCTCGTCTATTACCGTTCCTATGCCATGGGCATTGATTTGAATATTTCCTATAATAATTCCTGTTTCAGATTTTAATCTATACTTACCTCTCGATACTTCTTCCAGTATATCCTGCTTTGCCAATTCTTCGAGAGCATACAAGACCTCATATTTTTCTGAAACATTTGTAATTTGAAGTTGTTTGCTTACTTGCTTATAATTTAAACATCGTGTCGGATTGTTATTAAAAAATCCTTTTACTAAATTTAAAATATTTGTTCCTTTTCTTTTCGACATTTTTATTGCAAAGATAGATAAAATAATAAGGTAAGATAATTTTCATATTTTAGCTTTCTTTTAAACTTTAGTAACTTTAAGCAAAATTTTACAAAGAATGAAAAAAATATTTTTTCTCGATGCTTATGCTTTAATTTTTAGAGCTTATTATGCATTTATTAAAAACCCACGCATTAACTCAAAAGGTGTAAACACATCGGCAATTTTTGGATTTTTCAATACTTTTCTCGATGTAATACAAAAAGAAAATCCAACCCATTTGGCTGTTGCTTTTGATTCATCGGCAAAAACATTTCGACACGATTTATTTGCCGCATACAAAGCAACCCGCGAAGCCACTCCCGAAGATATACGACAATCTATACCATATATCAAACAAATACTTGAAGCACTTGAAGTACCTTTATTCGAAATTCCAGGATTCGAAGCCGATGATGTAATTGGCACATTAGCAAAAAAATATGCCGAAAAAGGCTTCACTGTTTTTATGATGACATCAGATAAAGATTATTGCCAGCTTGTTGATCATAATATTTTTATTTATAAACCCTCACGTTCGGGAAATGATGTAGAAATACTAGGAATTCCTGAAGTACTAAAAGTCTTCGAAGTTCATCATCCCAAACAAGTTATTGATGTGCTGGGTTTATGGGGCGACAGTTCCGATAATATCCCAGGTGCACCCGGCATAGGCGAAAAAACCGCCAAAAAACTTATTAAAGAATATGGAAGCATTGAAAATCTTATTGCTCAAGCAGACAAATTGCAAGGAAAAATTAAAGAGACCATTATTAATCATAAAGATCAAATTTTGTTATCTAAAAAGTTAGTAACCATATTTACCGATGTTCCATTGAATATTCGCGAACAAGACATAGAATTAAATAAACCCGACATTAATAAAATTATACCTATATTCGAAGAATTAGAATTTAAAACATTATTGCGACGCTTTTATGAATGGTCTAAAGGAATTAATTTGCCCAATTCAAAAACGAATCAATTAGAAACATCGCCTACATTATTCGATCAAGTTCTGATTGCCGAAAATTTGATATCGAAACATAAAACAATTCATGACACAGCTCATCATTATGAATTAATTAAAAGTGAAAAAGATGTTGAAAAACTTGCTCAATCATTACTTCAATGCAAAGAGTTTAGTTTCGACACAGAAACAAATTCATTAGATACGATTAAGCCCGAAATTGTTGGAATTTCTTTTTGCCATGAGCCAAATCATGCATTTTACATAACGTTACCCGTAAACCGTCAAGATACCGAGCGTTGGCTTTCCTATTTAAAGCCTGTTTTTGAAAATGAAAATATTTTAAAAATTGCTCAAAATCTGAAATTTGATTATCAAGTGTTGACACATTATGGAATAAATATAAAACCTCCTATTTTTGATACGATGGTTGCTCATTATATCTTAGAACCTGAGCAATCTCACAATTTAGATTTTTTAGCTAAAGCTTTTTTAAATTATTCACCCATATCATTTGAACAATTGACGGGTGAGAAAAAAACAAAGCAATATAACTTACGCTTACTTGACATAAACAAATTAAAAGACTATTGTTGTGAAGATAGCGATATAGCTTTCCAATTAAAACAAGTTCTTGCCCCATTGTTAGTTGAAAAGAATTTATGGAAACTTTTTGAATTAGTCGAAATGCCTTTAGTACAAGTATTAGCCGACATGGAATTATATGGAATAAGCATAGAAGAAACTGTTTTACATTCTCTATCACAAGTACTTATTCAGCAATTACAAACCATAGAACAAGAAATTTATCAATTATCGGGAGCTATTTTCAATATTAATTCACCACGTCAACTTGGCGAAATATTATTTGAAAAACTTTCGATCGACGCAAATGCAAAAAAAACGAAAACTAAACAATATGCTACTGGCGAAGAAGAACTGTTGAAATATATTGATAAACATCCTATCATTTCTAAAATATTGGAATATCGCACATTACAAAAATTACTCAACACATACACCGAAGCACTACCTAAGCTAATACATCCTACTTCCAAAAAACTTCATACTTCATTTAGCCAAGTAACAACAGCTACAGGACGCTTAAGCAGTCAAAACCCCAATCTGCAAAATATTCCTATTCGTGAAGAATTAGGACGCGAAATTAGAAAAGCATTTGTACCTTCGGAAAAATATCAGTATATCATCTCTGCCGATTACTCACAAATAGAATTACGTATTATGGCACATTTGAGTAACGACGAAAACATGATTAATGATTTTAGCCATAACATGGACATTCATGCTGCCACAGCTTCTCGAATTTTTAACGTTTCTATAGAAGAAGTTACAAAAGACATGCGTAGAAAAGCCAAAATTGCAAATTTTGGTATAATTTATGGAATCTCTGCCTTTGGCCTTTCTCAACGGTTAGGAATTGGTCGTAGTGAAGCCAAACAACTCATAGACCAATATTTTTCAAAATACCCCAAAATACAAGAATATATGCAACAACAAATTGCCTTTGCTCGCGAACACGGTTTTGTTGAAACTATTTTGAAGCGTCGTCGTTACTTGCCCGATATCAATTCTCGAAATGCCACGGTCAGAAGCTTTGCCGAACGTAACGCAATTAATGCTCCTATACAAGGATCTGCAGCCGATATAATAAAACTAGCAATGGTAGATATTCACAAAGAATTAAAACAACGCCATTTAAAAACACGTATGTTATTGCAAGTACATGACGAATTGGTTTTTGAAACTACGAATGAAGAATTGCATGAAGCAACTACTATCATTAAAAATAAAATGGAAAATGTATATTCGCTAAAAGTTCCTTTGTCGGTAGAAATAGGTTACGGTAAAAATTGGTTTGAAGCACATTAAATTTATTTTACTTTTTTTAATATTTGAATATTTGTAATATGAACTACTGCGTACAATTTCAAATAGCTTTCATTTGATTTTCTAATTAGGTTTAATTTTTTAATTAAAAAAATTATCTCAATATTAATTATTCTTCGTTCCTATCTACCCATAAATAAACTTTGTCGTTTTTTCTAACCATATCAAATAATTTTACACTGCATTTTTGTCCTTTTTTTGCTTCATTTACAGGCTTTTCATCTACCCATAATTCTTCAACTATACATTCTACAACACCTGTTGTCGGACCAATAATTAATATCTCTTGTTTTTCAGATAAACTGTGTGTTTCAATTAATATTTCAGCAACCTGAACCTGTTTAAAATAATTTGTAATTTTTCCAATATAAATCTTTTGTTTCGTAGCACTGCTACCGTATTTTTTGCTCCATTCGCCTAAATGTTGTCCCAGATAATACCCCTCCCAAAATCCACGATTATACACTTGTTTCAATCGTTCTTGCCATTGTTTTATTTTTTCATTAGTAAAGCTCCCTTCAAAATAAGCATTAACTGCTTCTTGATAACATTGAGTTACAATTTTTACATATTCGGGCGATCGTGCTCTTCCTTCTATTTTTAATACACTAACCCCTGCGTTTAGTATTTTATCCAATATATGAATTGTACACAAATCTTTTGGCGACATAATGTATTCGTTCTCAATATCGAGCTGATAACCTGTTTCTTTATCGGTTACAGTATATGTACGACGACAATTTTGTAAGCATGCACCTCTATTGGCTGAATGATTATTTTCGTGAAGGCTTAAATAACATTTTCCGCTTATTGACATACACAGTGCACCATGTACAAATAATTCTATTCGAACATACTTTCCGTTAGGTCCTCGAATATTTTGTTCAATTATAGATTGATAAATACTTTTTGTTTGCACAAGAGTTAATTCTCGAGCTAGTACTATTACATCGCAATATTGAGAAAAAAAACGAACTGCTTCTATGTTGCTTATGTTTAATTGAGTTGATGCATGGACTTCCATTCCTACATGTCGGGCATATAAGATTGCTGCCATATCGGTAGCAATAATTGCATGTATTCCGTATTCTTTAGCTGCGTTAATTAAACGCTGCATCTCGTCAATTTCATTATCGTAAATAACAGTATTGACCGTTAAGTATGTTTTTACATTATATTGATTACAAATATCTACAATTGCTTTAAAATCGTCGAGAGTAAAATTTAAGGTTGATGCCGAACGCATATTAAGTTTGCCTACCCCAAAATAAACCGATTGTGCACCTCCTTGAATAGCTGCCATCAATGTTTCGTAAGAACCAACAGGCGACATCACTTCAATATCGTGTCTATGAAGCATAAAATTTTTTTATTTGTTTCACTATATTTTCCAAATTTTGCTTTTTCATACAATTAAAATGCTTTTTAGGACATCTCTTATATCCCAATTTACTGCAAGGGCGACAAGGTAAATCTGTTACTTCGTGAATAGTAAACAAATGTTTGGGCATATACGGAAACATTCCAAACTGTGGTATCGTATTCCCCCATACAGTAACCATCTTTTTCTGATATGCCGCTGCTATATGCATAAGTCCAGTATCGGCAGTTAAAATCATAGTTGCTTGTTTTATTAACGAAGCCGATTGTAAAATACTATATTGCCCACAAGCATTGTAAATATATGGATATGATGTACTAGTTATAATTTCATTGGCTTTTTCAGCATCAGTTTGATCGCCCAATAATACAACAGGCAATCTGACTTCATCAATTATTCGAATCAACATGTCGGATGGAATTTTTTTAGTTACATGTTTTGCACCTATTACTGCTACCCAATAACCGTTCCACAAAAATTCGGGCAAGTTTTTTAATTCTACTTCATCATTTTCTGTAATATGTAACTCTAACCCTTTACCATCATTCTGAACGTCAAATAATTTAACTGTTTCGAAATACCTGTCAACTATGTGAACATTGGGCAGTCGGTTAATTTTAAAATTTACCATCAACCACTTTTGCCAATTAAGTTTTGGAAAACTAAATGCCAATATTTGAGTGCGATTTTTTATAATACATGTTCGCAAATTATGATGTAAATCTATGATATAATCGTACGTTTCGGCTTTTATTTCTTTAATTGTATCCGACAATTTCGGCTGTAATATTAAAACTTTATCAATATGCGGATTATGTTGAATCAATTGCTTATACATTGGTTTTGTTAAAAAATGCACCTCGGCACCTTCCACTTGTTGTTTCAAACAACGAACTATCGGCGTTGTTAATACTATATCGCCTATAGAGCTAAACCGAACAACTAAAAACTTTACCATTGATTGATATTATACAGCAAAATTAGTAATTCAATGCTATCCATGCTTCAATAACCTTAGGATAATGCAAATATTCCAATTTATGTATGCGATGTGAAAGTGTTTCTACTGTATCTTCCGGTAAAACAGGACATATTGCCTGAAATAGAATCTTCCCTTTGTCGTATTCATGATTTACTTCGTGAATGGTAATTCCTGAAAATGATTCACGATTCTTAAGAACAGCTTCATGAACATTATTTCCAAACATTCCTTTTCCGCCAAATTTTGGCAACAGTGCAGGATGAATGTTAACAATCCTGTTAAAGTATGATTCAATAATATTAGACGGTACTAACCATAAAAAACCGGCTAATACGATATAATCTATTGAAAATGTTGTTAAGGCATCGAGTACATCATTGTTTTCGTAAAACATCTTTTTATTAAACAGAAATATTGGGATATTACATGTTTTCATTCGTTCAATTACAGCTGCGTTAGGATTATTCACAAAAGCAACTTCTACTTTTATTGATTTATGCGATGCAAAATATTGTACAATATTTTGCGCATTCGATCCGCTACCCGATGCAAAAATTGCTATCCTCACTTTTTGGGTCATGAAATTGTTAAATTTTCATGCAAAGTTACAGGATAAATATTTGATATTCAAAAGCAAGTTATGATTGTTCATCAAAATTTTTCAAAAAAGTTTGATAAAATCATGATAAATTTATTTCTTTGCAATCTCAAAATGAAATTATAGTACTAACCAAAACTTTAAAACTATGTCAGACATTGCTTCAAGAGTTAAAGCAATTATCGTTGACAAATTAGGTGTTGACGAAAATGAAGTTACCAATGAAGCTAGCTTCACCAACGATTTAGGCGCAGATTCGTTGGATACTGTTGAATTAATCATGGAATTTGAAAAAGAATTTAACATTGCCATTCCCGACGATCAAGCCGAAAAAATTTCAACCGTAGGTGATGCTATTGCTTACATTGAAAAAAACGCTAAGTAAGACATAATCTGGTTTTATGGCATTAAAAAGAGTTGTTGTTACCGGTTTAGGTGCATTAACACCATTGGGGAATACTGTTCCCGAATTTTGGGAAAGCTTAAAAAATGGTGTCAGTGGTTCCGATTTAATCACTCATTTTGATGCATCTAAATTTAAAACCAGATTTGCTTGCGAAGTAAAAAACTTCAATGTAGAAAATTTTATTGACCGCAAAGAAGCCAGGAGACTGGACAGGTATGCCCAGTTTGCCCTGGTTACTGCGGACGAAGCCATTAAAGATTCAGGATTAGACTTAACAAAGGTTGACCCCGACGAAGCCGGTGTTGTTTGGGCATCGGGGATTGGTGGCATTAAAACATTTGAAGAAGAAGTATTTGCATATGTAAAAGGCGATGGTACTCCTAAATTTAGTCCTTTCTTTATTCCCAAAATGATTGCCGACATTGCCGCCGGACATATTTCGATGAAATATAATTTTAGAGGACCTAACTTTTGTACTGTTTCTGCCTGTGCTTCTTCGTCGCATGCCATAATCGAAGCCTATGTACAAATACAACTTGGCAAGGCTAAAATTATGATTACTGGCGGTTCGGAAGCATCTATTACCGAAGCTTCTATCGGGGGTTTTAATGCTATGCAAGCACTTTCAACCAATAACGATGAATACAAAACAGCTTCACGTCCGTTCTGTAAAACGCGCGATGGTTTCGTTATGGGCGAAGGAGCTGCCGCATTAGTATTGGAAGAATACGAATATGCCGTTGCTCGTGGAGCAAAAATTTATGCCGAAATCGTAGGAACAGGACTCACTGCCGATGCTTACCATCTTACTGCCCCTCACCCCGAAGGATTGGGAGCAAAAAAAGTAATGGAAATGGCTATCAAAGAAGCCAAAATATCTCCAACAGAAGTTGATTACATCAATGTACATGGTACGGCAACTCCCCTTGGCGATGTCGCCGAATTAAAAGCTATTCAGCAAGTGTTTGGAGAGCATGCTTATAATCTGAATATTAGCTCCACAAAATCTATGCATGGACACTTGTTAGGTGGTGCTGGTGCTATCGAAGCTTTAGCAACCATTTTAGCCATTGTTCATAATACAGCGCCTCCTACAATAAATCATAAAGAATACGACGAAAATATTGACCCTAAACTTAATTTAACTCTTCATAAAGCTCAAGAAAGAACTATCCATTATGCTTTAAGCAACACCTTTGGATTTGGTGGACATAACGCATGTATTCTCTTTAAAAAGCATTCATAACTTTGTTTTCTTTTTTTAAAAAAAAACATCCTATTGCCGAATTTTTAATTAACGTATTTGGGTTTTATCCTAAGAATATCTATTTGTTTGAATTAGCTTTTATACACAAATCAGCATCGTTATACCATAACAAAAATTTTTCTCTTAACAATGAGCGCTTAGAATTTTTAGGTGATGCTGTTTTAAATATTATTGTAGGTGAATATTTATACTATGAGTTTCCTAACGAAAATGAAGGTTTTTTAACGAATCTTCGGTCAAAAATTGTCAATCGTAACACTTTAAACGAAATTGCGTATCATTTAAACATACAACAATGCATGGTTACGCAACAAGAACATAGCCATTTAAATTCGAAAATTTATGGAAATACCCTTGAAGCACTTATAGGAGCCATTTTTATTGATCAAGGATATAATAAAGCCCATAAGATTGTATTGGAAAAAATTATATTACCACATATAGATATTCCTTCGTTAATACTTAATGACACTAACTATAAAGGGCAAATTTTAGACTGGATTCAAAAAAAACATTATCAATTAGAATTTAAAAACTACGAAACAATACTTCAAAATAACCAACAAGGATACATATCAGAATTATACATCAACAAACAGCTTTATGGAACAGGAAAAGGGATATCCAAAAAAAACGCAGAACAAGAAGCCTCGAAACAAGCTTTAATAAAAATTGGAATATTAAAACAAGAGTAAACTTGTTCAAATATTTATGCATGCAGTGTATAAAGAGAAATAAATGAAACTTGAAAAAACTAAATTTACGTTCGCTATAATCCAAAAATTCGTGTATTTTTGTATAATTTTTAAAATATTAAATGTATGAGATTTACAAAAGAACAAATTGCTGCCGATATAATACAAATGGCAAAATTTTCTGAACAGGAAAATGATGCTCAAGTATTAAAGCAAATTTTTAATTTACTCGATCTTACTTCGCTCAATACAACCGATTACAACGAAAAGATACTATCAATGGTTAACGCAGTCAACGATTTTGAAAAACATTTTCCTTCATGTCCTAATGTTGCAGCAATTTGTGTATATCCGAATTTTGCTGATTTAGTAAAAAAGCATCTAACTGCAAAAGGCATTAAAATAGCTGTCGTATCAGCCGGTTTCCCTTCATCGCAAACCTTTTTGGCCGTGAAATTATCTGAAACAAATATCGCAGTTTCAAAAGGCGCCGATGAGGTTGACGTTGTTATTTCTGTCGGCAAATTTTTAAATAAAGAATTTCAAGCAGTTGCCGACGAATTAACATTATTAAAAACTGCATGTGGTCATGCACACATGAAAGTTATTCTTGAAACTGGAGCATTACCCGATGAAGAATCAATTTATACAGCCAGTATGCTTAGTATGGAAGCCGGAGCCGACTTTATTAAAACTTCCACAGGAAAACTCGAGCCCGCTGCTACCTACGAAGCCATGTATGTTATGGTACATGCTATTAAAGATTATTATCACAAAACCGGTAAAAAAATTGGAATTAAACCTGCTGGCGGCATAGTTACAGTTAAACAAGCATTAGTTTATTATTCTATAGTTAAAAATATTCTTGGAGAAGAATGGCTCAATAATCGTTTATTCCGAATTGGAGCCAGCCGTTTAGCAAATAATATTCTCACTAAATTAAATGAATTGAACGGAATTAAATCTGAAGTAAAATATTTTTAATTTTACATGCCATTGCGCCATTATTGGGTTATTGGAGTAATGTCGGGGACATCGCTCGATGGTTTAGATATTGCATATTGCGAATTTTGGCAAACAAAAAAATGGCATTACCGAATTCATTATGCACAAACAGTATCATATTCATTAGCATGGAAACAAAAGCTTTCGCAGGCACATTTATTAGAAAGCTATGCATTTATCGAATTGCATAAAGATTACGGAATTTTTATTGGCGAAGAGATAAATCGTTTTATCCGCCATTTTAATATATCCAGGATAGATTTAATTGCCTCTCACGGACATACCATTTTTCATCAACCTAACAAGGGCATAAATTTTCAGGTTGGTAATGGCGCATTTATTGCTGCTCGCACAGGAATTACAACTATTTACGACTTTCGTACCCTCGATATTGCCTTTGGTGGACAAGGTGCTCCCCTTGTTCCATTAGGCGACGAACTTCTCTTTCCCGATTATGATTATTGTCTGAATATCGGTGGTATTAGTAACATTTCTTTCCAACATAATCATCAACGAATAGCATTCGATATTTGTCCGTCGAATTTTGTTTTAAACTTTCTGGCTCAAAAAAAGGGTTATGATTTTGATAAAGCTGGACAATTGGCAAGATTAGGACAAATTGATAACGAACTTTTTCATAAGCTTAATTGTTTGCCGTACTACAAAATTTCTTATCCAAAATCTTTAGGTCGTGAATGGATAGAACAAGAATTTTTGCCTATTATTGAAAATTCTTGCATTTCAACAGAAAATAAACTTGCAACATGTGTTGAACACATTGCTTATCAAATTGGTAGATATACACAAAAACAAGGAAAAATGATAATTACTGGTGGTGGAGCTCATAACTCGTTTTTAATAGAAAGAATTAAAGCTAATACTCGTAGCGAAGTTATTATACCAGATGCACTAACTATTGATTTTAAAGAAGCCTTAATATTTGCTTTCTTAGGTTTATTAAGATATTTACGAAAACCAACTGCACTTTCATCAGTCACTGGTTCGCAAATAGACTCTATTTCGGGTATTTGTGCAATAATAGAAAAGGCTACCTTACGGTAGCCCTTCCCATGTTTGTTAAAAGTGTTACTAAAAATTAAGCGAAATGCCCGACGCCCAAGGATAAAGTTCGGGTCCTTTTCCGCTTTTGAATAGTGGCACCGGCATATAATTAATATAAATGCCCACGTTATTGATTCCAAACCTTAGCTCAAAAGAATAATTGACTGGCATTAAATGAAAATCGTCATTATTTTTGAATAATTTTTTATCGCTACCAGGAAAATAAACACTCTTGTTATAGCTTTTAATTCTTAGCGATCCAACCACACCACCAGCTATGTATAATTTATCTTTAGATTGATTAATTGGAATATGAAATTCTAGGAATAATGGTAATCTCAAATAAACAATATTTAGCTGGCTCTTTTTAACTAATGAATCGTATGTAAAAGCTAACGTATAGGCATCGCCAAATAAAATGGTTTGACGATTAAAACGATACCGATGCCAAGCCAAACCTAAGCCTGTTACTATCCCAGTTTTCTTGGGAATGATGGTTATGCTATGTTCGAATAAATTCAAATTAAAATTTATCGATTTGGGTATGTTTAAGTCTAAATATCCTAATTGATTGGGTAGCGCAAAAGAACCTGACGGTGTTAAATAACCTGTCAACCCGAGTTCTAAGGCAGCCCATTTGCCTTTGAATTTTTTTGATTTATTTATTGCATTTTCGTCATTTTTAGTGTTGGGCTTAATCTCAATAGTACTATCTCCCTTTTCTGAAATGATTAAAATTTTGCCTTTATTCCATTTAATAGTTGTGGTATCAAATTGTGCTTTTAGTGTCGCACAAATTAAAATTCCTACCGTTATAAAAACTATTCTTGTTTTCATATATCTTATTTTTTTAATAAGACGTTTTTATGTTTTGTTTTGTTACACTTATTTTTTTGATACTCTCGAAAAATAAAAATTTCCGATAGCTATTTCTTTTTTTCTAGCATTTATCTGTTCGTATTCTTGAATTTTGATATTTGCTCCTGCATTACTCAAATATTCAGAACCTTTTTGCAACACCGTCCACCATGAAAGTTTGTTTTCGGTTTTATATGCTTCAACTTGTTGCAGTGAAGTGAGTTGTACCATTTCATGAAAATAATTGTACCGATTATTGGTAAATATTTTATCTAAACTTTCTTTCAAAATCTCTTTTTCTACTATAGAATCTACTTTGTTGAATACATAGTTATCAACCATCAAATTTTGTGCTGTGTCTTCTTTTTGTTCAACAATAAAATTTTTGTTTGTTTCAATCATTAAAGTGTCGGTTTTTAGTGACAATTCATCGTTTGCATTGGCATATAATAGTTGTTGTCGCTGTATAATTGTGTTAGAAAATTTTTTTGGTAATTCATATATTGGTTTTATTGGAATTGATCGAACCGATTTTGATAGTGTAAATAATGGCTTTTTTTGAATCGTCGGGCTGTTGTATATCATAATGAATAAGAGCAATGTTGCTGCAATCCCTGCAGACCAATAAATAAAAGGCATTGAGATTACTTTTTTCTTTTTCAATTGCTTTTTATTGGGATAATGAACATTGATGTTGGGCTTTAATTTCGTTTGCTTGAACTGGAATAATATGTTCGCACGAACTTTATCATTAGCAATTAATTTTTCAAGGGTAATTTTTTCTTGTTCAGAAATTTGTTCTTCTATGTATTGAATACATAGTTCTTCGAAATAATTAGCAAATGATGGATCTTTCTTTAAGCTTTCTTTATTATTGTATAAGGTTGGAGCATTATCATAAAGCTTTGTTTTCTCATAAAGTAAGAATATTTTCTGCTTTTCGCTGTCATTCTTAATGGTTTCTAATACATATTGTTTCTCCTGAAGTGACAAACTATCTTCAAAATAACGAATACAAAGGTCTTCCCATTCATTTATTATGTATTGTTCTGAATTTTTCTTTAATTTTTCTTTTTGTTGATAAGAGATATTATCAGGTATTGCATACGTTTGTTGGTATATTTCAAATAATTCTTTGTACTCATTTTTTTGATTTATAAGTTGTAGCAAATATTTTTTTTCTTCGTCTGTAAGATTCTGCTCGAAGTATGCAATAATCAATTGTTCTATGTTATATCTGCTTTTTTTCATTGTTTAAATTAGTACAGCGATATTGCCAATGTAGTTTTTTAGAAAGCTTCGGGCTCTAAAAATATATACTTTTACCTGCGATTCAGAAAGTCCGGTTATTTCGCCAATTTCTTCGTATGTATATCCTTCATAATCACGCAACAGGACAACAGCTTTTTGTACCGGTGGTAGTTGATCAATAGCTTTATGTAGTATTTCCTGAATATCAGGATTGTTAGTAGTATATGAATGTTTACGTTCGTGTTCGGTTTCTAAAGTTGTTGTTCTATTTTCCTTTCTTATTACATCAATAGTTTGATGATAGGCTGTTGTAAATAAATACGATTTTGCTTTGGAAAATTCTACTTTATGTGCATTTTTCCATAATTTTTCGAAACTATCTTGTACAATGTCTTCGGCTTTTTCTTTATTTTTTATATTTTTAAGTACAAAGCGATATAGCGAATCGGCATATGCATCTACAATATTATTGTATTCGTCGGTCGTCATGCTTTGTTTTAATCTCAGAAGTTAGACGTAATTAAAGATAAAAAGTTACACTAACCTAACAAATTATTGCTTAATATTGCCTAACATTACATTAGCTTTTTTTATGAAGAAATGGTACGAAATAGGCCTTATCATCTTTTCATTCATCATTTATGGGCAAGGAATTTTATTTTCTTTTACTAATTGGGATGATACTCAATACATTTTAAATAACGAATGGATACGCAATTTTGATAGCAATTTGTTTCGTAAAGCTTTTTCTGAAGCTCATTTTGGACATTATCATCCACTTACATGGATTTCGCTTGCTTTTGATTATAAACTTTTTGGCTTAAAAGCTTGGGGATTTCATTTGCACAATATTTTGTTGCACATTTTCAATGTTTTACTCGTTTTTACATTGACAAAGAAAATTATTTCATCAAACCAACTTTCATTTTTCGTGGCATTGGCATTTTCCTTGCATCCTTTTGTAAACGAATCGGTAATGTGGATTACTGAACGAAAAAATTTGTTATTTGTTTTCTTTTATCTGCTGTGTCTTTGGTTTTACATTCGTTCTATCGAAAAGGATTCGTTAGTATGGTTATTGATATCGTTTATAGTTTTTATTTTTTCGGCTTTATCGAAAGCCACTGCCATTACTTTGCCTGTTGTTTTAGTTGGTCTGCTTTATTTGTACAATAAACTCACTTGGAAAAATATTATATACTTAATTCCATTTGCATTATTTACGCTTTTTGCAATTTATATGGCAAACAAAGCTCAAGCACCATTCTTAAAAAATAATGAATCGCTCGATGTTTATACATCGTTTATGTTTTCGTCATGGGCTTTTGGGCTATATATTTTTAAAGCAATTTTGCCTACTTCTATGTCGGCTTTTCATCCAATTTTTCTCGATTCAATAGAACCTTATTATATTTTGGGCTTTCTGCTTTTTATAATATTTATATTTTTCATTATCCGTGCAATCAAGCAAAAGAATAGAATTTTGGTTTTTGCATTATGCTTTTTTATGGTCAATATTGTGATTTATTTAAAAATTTTCAATGCTTTTGCCAGTTCTTATTTTATGGCAGAGCGTTATACTTACTTATCATATTGGGGCTTATATATTGCAATATTTAGTATTATTAAACCATATTTAAAACACAAAATTGCTAATATCGTTATTTTTGTTTGGTTTATATTTCTATCGTTTCAATCATTTGTTTATGGAAAAACATGGCAAAATAGCCTTCGTTTGTGGGAAAATGTAATACATCATTATCCTAAAAGTCATATAGCTTTATTAAACTATGGAAATGCTTTACGTGAAAGCGGATATTACGATAAAGCTTTAGAAGCATATCATAAAATTGATACCACAAGTAGTTTATATGCCAAAATGCTCGAAAATAGAGCCTATGTTTATTATAAACAAAATAATTATCAAGCAGCATTAAACGATTATCAAGCATTGCTTTTAATAGATAGTACTCGATACGATATAAAAACGTATATTGTCAACATTTTATTAGAAAACAACAAACTGGAATTAGCTAAGCAAACTGCAATGGATATTTTAAGAACTTTCCCCCAACAAAGCGAAGTATGGAATAGCTTAGGAAATTATTATTATCAAAAAAAGCAAGTCGATTCGGCACTATGGGCATATACTCATGCCATTTCCATAAAACCCAAAGGCATGTATTATTACAATCGTGCTAACGTTTATTCGCAAAATAATCAACTGCTATTAGCAATAGCCGATTACAATAAAGCCATAGAGCTCGATTCAATGCAAGCCGATTATTATCTCAATAGAGCTATTACATATTTCAAACTCAAAAACCATTTAGAAGCATTACATAATTTTAATAAGGCAATTTTATTAAAACCAACACAAAAAGATTATTACTTAAACAGGGCAACGTTGTACGTTTCGCAAAACATGTATCGTATGGCATTAGCAGATATTAACATGGCATTAGAATTGGATCCCAATGATGCAACTATATTAGTACGTCGAAGTTATTTGTATTATCAGTTAAATGAAAAAGAATCGGCTTGTAATGATGCCCAACGAGTAGTTGCATTAGGATATTCGCAATATATAGAATGGCAAAAAAAAGTTTGTCAATAAATTACATATACATTTTTCTAAAAATTTTCATATTCTTCGTTATTTGTTCTTTAGCTTGTTCTGTATGCTTACTACCGCCACCGTAATGAACAATACGGGCATCGGGAACAAAAGCTACCTCAAGTCCTTGCTTTCTTACTATCCAGCACCATTCCAAATCTTCGATATACATCCAAAAGGTTTCCGTTAATTTTTTTTGTGGGAAAACATTTAATAGTGAGCGATGAAACATAAAAAAAGTGCCCCAAACCCAATCGGGAAAAGCCACTTCGGTATAATTAAAATACGGACCCCACAATATTTGCGAACGCATCTTTGGCGATAATAGTTTATGTATTCTACTTTTTTCAAACCAAAATTTCCACTTAAAAGGGAAAGGTTGACAATTATGTTGTGGCGAGCCATCGCTGTTTTCAATTCGGCAAGTTGCAATTCCTACATTTTTATTTTCTTCTAAAAAAGAATGTACTATGCTTATGGCATTATTTAGCAATTCTGTATCATTGTTAAGTAGTAATATATAATCTCCTTTTGCATGGTTAATTCCATCGTTACAACCTGCCGAAAAGCCTCTATTTTTATCATTTTTCACCAAAATAACTTCTGGAAACATTTCTTTAATCGCATCCGTATTATCATGTGTCGAAGCATTATCTACCACTATTATTTCGTAGTTAATTTCTTTAGTATATTGAATAATCGAACGAATACATTTGATTGTATAATGAAGATTATTAAAATTTAATATTACTACCGATATCATATCTGTTCTTGAATTAATTTACTAAAAGGCATTTGAAACTTTTTATGGATTAATTTCCGAAAAACTTCATTGGTTGATGGGGGTGATACTATACACTGCTCAATAATTCCTTTGTTAACATAAACCTGAATAGAATACCCATTGCAAACATCACTATAAATAAAAGAAGGCGAATAAGCAAAATTCCATTCCCATGTCGAAAATTTTTCGAGCGAAAGTTGTTTTATTTTACTTATTTCGTTTTCTGTCAAGTTCATGGTTTTTGCCGAAAACCATTGTTTAAAAAAATCAGTTATTTGTTTTAATATTTCAGTAAGACTTATTTTTTGACGAATAACATCTAAGACATTCGTTGTAGCAGAAGGATTTGATGCTACAAAATTCCCCTCAAACTTTTTTCTATCGACTTGTAGTGCTTGTTTTAAGTTATTTTGATTAGCACAGAGCAATAATGTTGCATGTTGCAATATTCGATGTTTAAAAATATGGGCAGCTGTTCCCGTAATTTTTTTATTTTCGACAATAATATCATTTTTATAATTCACATAAGGATTTAGCCCAAGTGTTGATAAAAATTCTGATATGGGATTTAGTAATTCGGTTAAATGCAGCCGCTGAGCATTCATAATTAAAGAAATATTTAAATTACCCTCATCGTGATAAACTGTACCACCACCTGAAATTCTTCTTGCCAAGGGAATTTGATGTTTCTGTAAGAAATCGAAGTTAGCTTCGGCGTAAGCATTCTGGTGTTTCCCAATAATTACAGATGATGAATTTATATAAAGTAAAATAATTTTTTCATTTCTGTGGTGAACCAAATAATACTCTAAAGCCACATTTTCGAATGGATTGCGAAACGGACTAAGTAAAATGTAATGATTCATTTTAATTTTGGATTGTTTTTATGTCGTTGTGCATCGCGTTCTGTTCTTTTCTTATATTTTTCCATAAATGCTGACGTAAGGTCAATTCCTGTCTGATTAGCAAGGCAAATTAGTACCCATAAAACATCGGCCATTTCTTCGGCTAAAGAACTTTGCGATTCATCGTTTTTGAACGACTGCTCGCCATACTTTCGAGCAATTATTCTTGCCAACTCGCCAACTTCTTCGGTTAGCAATACCATATTGGTAAGTTCATTAAAATACCGAACTCCTGTGGTACGTATCCATTCGTCGGTTAATTGCTGCAATTGTAACAATGTTATTGGTTCGTACTTCATTTTTTTAGCAAATTTAATCATAAATATTTTGGTAACCCATTGTATACTTTCTGCGTAAAAGTGCGAAAAAAAATAATGAAACTTATTACGAGTTTTTTGCTAATTATAACAGTTCTTTCTAATTATGGTCAACAAAAATGTGAACTCATACGAAGTAAAATTTATTCATCGAACGAGGATAGCATAAAGGTTCGTATTTTAATTGAAACAGCCCATTGTTATTATGAAGCTTTAGAATCCGATAGTGCCGAAAAATATTATCAACAAGCCCTAAGGTATTTAATAGACCTTCCCCATTCGAAACAAACTGCCACACTTCGCTCCGTTGCACTTCGAAAATTAAGCGATATTGAATACGATAAAGGACACTTTGAATTGGCACAAAAGTATTGTTTTCAAGCATTGAGCAGTGCATTATCTCAAAAAATTTTGACTGAAATTTCGGCATGTTGCAACAATTTAGGTATCATTTATCACAACCGAGGATTATTTGATAGTGCAGCTTACTATTATTTTCAATCGTTAAAAATAGACGAGCATTTAAAAGATTACAAAGGAATTGCAATAAGGTATAATAATTTGGGCAACGTGTATTATGCCCAACGTAGTCTCGATAAAGCCATAGAGTTTTACGAAAAATCGTTAAACATAAAAAAACAACTAAAAGATACCAGTGGCATTTCCTTTTCGTACTTAAATATTGGTGCCGTGTGGTATAGCCGTAAAAATTTCGACAAAGCCTTAGAATATTTTCAACAAT
Organism: Bacteroidales bacterium; assembly: GCA_026417155.1. Taxonomy (GTDB): domain Bacteria; phylum Bacteroidota; class Bacteroidia; order Bacteroidales; family GWA2-32-17; genus Ch61. The sequence continues at coordinate 64,453 of JAOADU010000021.1, forward strand.
CGCTCGAACTGAAAAAGAAACTGAATGATGCAAATGGTATCATTTTATTGTATAATAATATCGGATTGGTTTACCGAAAACAAAAACAATATCAAAAAGCGTTAAATTATTACATACTTTCGTTAGACTTAGCAAAAGAACTCAACGATAAACAAAAAATTGCCATGTTGTACGAAAATATCAGCAATGTTTATTACAACATGGGAATGGATGAAAAAGATAAAATAAAAGCTAAACAACATTATCTAAAAGCGATTGAAAACTGTTTACAAGCATATGCTATTAGTAAAGAAATTAAATCGCTAGAATTTATGTACTCTTCGGTAAGTTCTATTTATCGTATCTACTTTGCTTTGTCCGAATTTCAAGAAGGAATAAAATATTTAGAAATATTTTTAAACCTCAAAGATTCATTATTTAATAACAGCAAATTAAAAGCAATTGCCGAAGCAGAAAAAAAGTTTGAAGCCGAAAAAAAGCAATTGGTAATTGACAATTTAACGAAAGAAAAAGAATTACAAGCATCGGAACTCAAACGTCAAGAAACCATCATCTGGTCGGTTCTTATTGTTTTAGGATTGTCTATAATTTTTGCCATTGTTATTGTCCAACGTTTTCGTGTAACTCGCCGCCAAAAGCAAATAATTGAAAAACAAAAAGCCATAGTAGACGAAAAAAATCGTTTATTAAATAAACAAAATGAAGAAATTAAAGCTCAACATGAAATTGTAATTCGTCAGAAAGAACAAATCGAAGAAATGCACAAAAAATTGACCGATAGCATCAACTATGCAAAACGTATTCAAGAAGCAATTCTACCAGATAAAGAAACAACTAACCAATTATTAGGCAATTACTTTATATTATTCAAGCCCAAAGACATAGTTTCGGGCGATTTTTATTGGACAACACGCATAAATGAATGGTTAATAATTGCCGTTGCCGATTGCACCGGACATGGTGTTCCCGGAGCTTTTATGAGCATGTTGGGAGTATCATTTTTAAACGAAATTGTTCATAAAAAAGAGGTAACAAAAGCCTCACAAGTACTTCATCTGTTAAGAGAAGAAATTATTCATGCACTGCGTCAAAAATGTATCAATGTCGAACAAAAAGACGGAATGGACATATCCTTTTTTGTGATGAACACAAATACTCGCGAATGCCAATGGGCGGGTGCCAATAATTCACTAATAATTTTGCAAAAAGTTGATAATGAAAATCAGTGGCAACTTGCCGAAATTAAACCCGATAAAATGCCTCTGGCTATTTATCCAAGACTTGACCCATTTACTAATCATGAATTTATTATTGAAAAAGAAACTCGCATCTATCTATTTTCCGATGGCTTTGCCGACCAATTTGGACATGTTAACGGTAAAAAATATATGCATAAACGCTTCAAACAATTATTACTTGATACTGCACATTTGCCATTATCAAATCAAAAACAGGTGCTCAATCAAACTATCGAAGAATGGAAAGGGCACTTAGAGCAAACCGACGACATCACAATTGTTGCTGTTGAATTTTAAACATTATTCGCTATGTAACAATTCTATAGCATCTTTGATGCCTATGCGTTCGTTGTTGTTGAATGCAACGACAAAAGCATCGGCAAAGCCTTTTTGTTTTATTTTATCCAATGCTTCCAACGCTTGTTCGAGTGTGCGATAATTTCCAACGGTATATTTGTACAATTGATTATGAACATACATTTGTACTTTTAAGCCTTTAAAATGAGCTTCTTTGCCGGTATATTTTTTCGACGATGTAAGAATTTGAACTTTGAAGAAAACATTCGATTTTGGCTCTTTTAACATTTCCATGCTTTCGGATGTTTTGGTGGTTGCCAATAAAGGATTTTCTTCATAAATATGCGAAACAATAAGAGCATAATTGGCTTTGGCATACTTTCTCGAACATGCATTAAAATGCCACCACTCAGTTTCTATAGGACTAAATCCAGCGCTTGTCATAACTTTGCGCAGTAATCTGCGATTATTTACTTGCTCTTCTGTTAATTTACCTTTTTTTACCAATACATCTTCGTTTACCGTATAAGCCAATTCAGAAAAAGTATCGTATGGTGTGCCCATATCTAAATAATTGCTATCAGTTGTAGCTATCGTAACATCTACAGCTGCTCCATAATTATGTAACGAACCTAATTCAGGATTTGCAACAAATTTTTCTCGCTCACCATTTGGAAGATTGACATCTACCCACATCTGTTTTTGTATACTAAGCGGTCGTGCTGCATCCAATACAACCAACCGATAATTGTGGTTTATACTTCGAAGCAACGACGATGCTTTAACTAATTTTATAGCTACATCCTTATGTACATATGCAGCTTTAATTTCACCATATAAATTACGCTTTAAAAAATTATCGGTTTGTGCATACTTCAAATTTACCCAAATTGTTGTATCTAATGTTTGAATATTTACTAATCCATATGCCTTGTAAATTCTTTCCAGCTCAGTATTTGATATTGTTTTAATTACTTGAACACGATACTTATGTATTGCTGTTTTACCAGTTGCAATAATTTCAACATTCTTTAGATTATATGTAGGATAATATGGCATTATTAGTGTGCTAATTATAATAGCTAACATGGGCAATATTTGAGAAAAATAGTATAACTTTGACAGCCACATAATAAATTAATTGATACAAAGATATGAAGAAATTTTACTGGTTATTACTAATAACCTATTTTGTAAGCACATACATATACGCCCAACAAAAACTATTAACCATAGACGAAGCTGTTTTGGGCTTATACCGAACAATGTACGCCGAACAACTTTATCACATACAATGGCGCAACATTTCTACTTTTACTTATGTTAAAGGAGATCAATTATATCAACAAACCATAAACAAATCTGAAGAACAGAAACTACTTCATGCCCAACAATTATTCGAAATAAGCAAAGATAGTATTTTCAGTAATATTCGCATGTTTCCTGCTTACGAATGGACTTCAAATAACACTTTATGGATTAAACACAATCATGCTTTTTTAGAGTTAGATATTCAAAAAAATAGTATCATTTCGAAAATTGTTTGCCCCGACAGTGCCGAAAACTTCGATTTAAACACAAAAAATAAATACGTTGCTTTTACTATCCAAAATAGTTTATACATTCAAACCACAAATGGCGAACAATATTGCATTGGCAAAGACGACGATAAAGGAATTGTTTATGGCAAAAGCGTTCATCGAAATGAATTTGGTATTAATAAAGGAACTTTCTGGAGCAATACGGGGCGATATTTAGCCTTTTATCGCATGGACGAACGAATGGTTACTGAATATCCGCTTGTAAATATTCAACATCGCATTGCTACCGTTGCACCTATTCGTTATCCCATGGCAGGCATGAAAAGCCACGAAGTAACCATTGGAATTTACGACACTCAAACAAAACAGACAATATACTTAAAAACAGGCGAACCCAAAGAACAATATTTGACAAATATCTCTTGGTCGTTCGATGATGAATATATTCTTGTTGCAATCCTAAACCGCGAACAAAACTACATGAAGCTCAACATATACAATCCTAACACGGGCGAATTTGTTAAAACTCTTTATGAAGAAAAAAATGACCGTTATGTAGAGCCTTTAAACCCTGCAGTATTTATATCTAAACATCAATTTATTTGGCAAAGTCAAAAAGATGGTTTCAATCACTTATACATTTACGATTTAACTAACCACAAGATGAAGCAAATTTCAAAAGGGTCATGGGTCATCACATCATATTTAGGGATAGATTCTAAAAAACAATGGATTTTTGCCGAAGCAGCATATCCTACAGCACTCGAACGAAGAATACTAAAATTCAATATTTCTTCAACAACAATGAACGAATTAACTACCTTATCTGGCACACATCAGGCAATTTTTAATCCCGATTTTACTCATTTTATCGACTTATATCAAAACTTAGATGCACCTACTGGTTATTATTTATACAATCTCGAAGGCAAACCATTACGTAAAATTCATGAATTGCCCAATGTTTTAAAAGACTATAAACCTGTAAATATTGAGATGATAACCATTAAATCGGCCGATGGCAAAACCGACTTATACGGAAGAGTAGTCAAACCTGCCGATTTCGACCCAAAGAAAAAATATCCACTAATACTGTATGTATATGGCGGTCCTCATGCACAACTTGTACAAAACGAATGGTTGGGTGGTGCTACGCTTTGGGATTATTACATGGCTCAACGAGGCTATGTAATTGCTACCGTTGACAACAGAGGGTCTGCCAATCGTGGATTCGAGTTCGAAAGCTGTATTCATCGTCAATTGGGAATAAACGAAGCAAAAGATCAAATGGAATTTGTTAAATTTTTAATAAAACAAGGTTATATCGACGAAAACCGTATTGGTGTTCATGGATGGAGTTATGGTGGATTTATGACTTTAACACTGATGACTACCTATCCCGAAATTTTTAAAGTTGGTGTCGCAGGAGGTCCGGTTATAGACTGGAAATATTACGAAATTATGTATGGCGAACGATATATGGATACACCACAAGAAAATAGCGAAGGTTACGAAAATTCTAGTTTGCTGAATAAAGTAAAACAATTAAAAGGCAAAACACTTATTATTCATGGTTATTTAGACGATACTGTTGTATTGCAACATAGCCTAACATTTATTGAGAAATGTATTAAAAATGGCATTTTAGTCGATTATTTTATTTATCCTACTCATGCACATAATGTAAGAGGTAAAGATCGCATTCATTTAATGAAAAAAGTTACACAATACTTTGATGATTATTTAAAATAATCAACGATGTTGCCCGCATATTAATAACCTATCTACTTTAATGGTAATATTATCCGAATTAAAAAATTCTAAACTTTCTAGACTTAAATAAATATTGGGCCATCGAACATACAAACATATTAGACCTTTCGTTACTTCGGAATAATTTTCCAATTCTTCCATTAACATGGGTAATTCTTCTGCACTTGGAATACTCAATTGATCATAAATCAGCCATACATGTTGTTCGTTACCTAATTGATTTAAACCGATGCAAGTAAATTGCTCTTTAGATGTATCTTTAAGTACTTTTTTTACATAAATGGATCGTTTATTACCAAGTGGTTTCCATGCATATAAAGTATCATTGGCATAAAACAACCGTTCAAAAGGCGATTTAACAGCTTGATGACATTGTTCAATAAGTACCGATGCTTGTTGTTGTATTAATTTTAAATGAATAGTATCATTATCCATTTTTATTTCAGATACTTTTTTTTCTGAAATAACAGGGTGTTCTGTGCTATTGTCTTCTTTTATTTTTCTTCGGTTGTATTTTAATCGCGATTGAAGAGCATACAAATTAACACCTATCCCTATACTGGGCGAAAAATACCACCGCGAGTTGTAATAGGGATGTTTTGCAGAATTTAATGTTAAATAGCCGGGGTCTATTCCTACACCAATTTCAAAATTCAACAATTCTTCGCGAACCTCTACTCCCAATTGCCATGCCAATCCATATACCGTATATTGATATGAGTTATTTCCTATGTCGGGATGATAATAATTCGACAACCAACCTGCATGTACCCCCGTGAAAAATTGCCAATAACCATCTCGTTTAGATAAATATACCCGCACATTAGTTGATACATTCCACGACGAAGGAATTGTCTGTTCAAATTCATATTGCTCACCCTGAAACCCTACACTACCCATAATACCAAGTTTTTTGTATCTATATTCGGCAGCAATACCCATGCCTGCATACGAAATGCCCTGTCCAATTTTGAAATTTACATAGCGGTCGTTGAAAATCTGAGACCTGACTAAAAATGGCATAAAAATTACGATACCAATAATGTTAATTGTTATTGTCTTCATTTAAGGGCAACTCAATAGTTATTAATATTCCTTTATCGAGTCTTTGAAATTGAAAAGTACCGCTTAGCATTTTTACCCTATTTACCATAGAATATAAGCCCGAACCTTTAGTGTTTTCGAAAAAACTTTCTGAACTAAAATCGAAACCTATTCCATCATCCTGATAAACAATATTAATACAGTTATTCTTTTCATTAATTGCAACAGATATTTTTGACGCATGGCTGTGTTTAACCCCATTATTTATTAATTCTGTTACTACTCTATATACCACATTCTCTAAATATGCTACATACCGTTGATGATGAGTTTGAAACGAAAAATTAATGATGGGTTTATCTAAATTGCTAAACCGTTGAACAAATCTCATAATTGATTTTTCCAGCCCGAATTGAGTTAAAACGTTACTCATCATGTTATTTGAGATATTGCGTATATTTTGAATCGAATCGTCAATTATATTTGATATTTCGCGAATAATTTCGTTTCTTTCTTCTTCCGACTTTTGGCTATCGTTCATTCTCGATAATTGCATTTTTGCAACCGATAAAAGTGGTCCGACAATATCGTGCAAATTTTCCGATAATTTTGTTCTCTCTTGTTCTTCAATAATAGATGATATCTGTACTAACTCTTTCTGTAAGCGTTTTAACTCGGTAATATCGCGTAATGTAACAACAGCAAAATTTTTATTGTAATAATTAATTAGCTTAGCATTTACATAACATTGCTTTTTTATGTTTCTTGATTTATTGATTATTTGAATTTCAAAATTATTTACATACCCATCATTTTCTAAAATTTTAAACATTTTTTTCCATTCGTTTCGATGGAGCACTAAATAAAAAAAAGGCTGATTTATCAGCATCTCAGCTGGAAGACCAATAAGATCAAATATTGATGGGCTAATTTCAGTAATTGTAAAATTATTATCTATCAATGCATAAACATCGGTAATATTATTAAAAATTAGCTGATACTTAAATTCTTTTTCGGCAATAATTTTTTGTTGAAGTTCGAATTGTTTTTGCAATATTAACTTTTGCAAAATATTATCAAACGAGGTATCGAAGTGATTTAAAAAACCGAAGTCTTTAACAATATAGTCCATTGCTCCCAGGCGCAAAAATTGTCCGGCTATTTTTTCACTTCCTGCTCCTGTAATAGCAATAAATGGTAATTGCTTACAATGCTTTTTTACTTCTTCTATTAATTGTAACCCTGTTGTATCGGGCAATTCATAATCTACGATAACGATAATATGATCGGCATTTTCAATAATATATGGAATGGCTTGATTGCCAAAATTAAATGAAACAAAGTCTAAATTTTTTTCTTCTATTTTGTATTTTATTAACGATGCTAAGGCTAAATCATCCTCTACTAGAACTACTGTTTTAATAAAATTCCCAGAATTAAAAGTCATTCGCTTAAATTTGCCCTCTTATACGAAAAAAAATAAAAAAGGGTACAATTAAAGATAATCTAAATCTACATTTTTTACAAATGGTTGAATAGCACGTTTATACACTCCTTGTACATATGCTATTGTCATGCCATAATTGGTTATCGGAACCCCTGCGTCTATAGCAGGTTTTAATCTATTTATTAGCTGTTTGCGTGTAATCATACAAGCTCCGCATTGAATTACCAATGCATAATCGGTAATAGGCCGTGGCAAAGAACTCAACCCAGCAACGACATCAAACGTAAGTTGTTTGCCAGTAAACTGACTTATCCACCGAGGAATTTTTACACGTCCAATATCATCGCACGAAACATGATGCGAACACGATTCGAGCAGCAATATTCTGTCTCCATGCTTCAACTCCGAAATTTTTGGTGTGCCTTTTAAATATTCGTCAAAAGGTCCTTTGTAGCGGGCAAATAGAACACTAAAACCTGTCAATGGAATGTCGTCGGGAATCATAGCGTGTGCTTTAAGAAATATTTGACTATCGGTAATTGCCAGTGATGGCTTTATGTTTGTCTGACGTAAAAAAGCATCTACTTCTCTTTCCTTTAGCACAATGCAAACTCCATCGTGGTCGAGTATATCGCGGATAACTTGTACCTGCGGTAAAATGAGCCTTCCTTCGGGAGCTTCTACGTCTATGGGAGTAATAAGCATTACTATATCGCCAGCTTTTATTAAATCACCAACCAAAGCAGGTGTCCTATATGCCGATTCGGGAATAGCTTGTTTTATAGCTTGTATCAATTCTTCTTTATTTACTTTGCTTATAGCACTAAATAAATGTATTTTTTTTTGCAATAATTGTTCGGTTTCTTCAATAAACTCTTTTTTGGGTGAAAATACATCTATTTTATTGTAAACTACAATATACGGCACGTCCCATCGTTCAAATTCTTTTACTAACAACTGTTCGTAGTGATCGAATGTATTTTGCGTAATAATAAGAATAGCTAAGTCTATAACCGACAGTGTTTCTAAGGTTTTTTTTATCCGTTTTTGTCCTATTTCTCCTTCATCGTCTATTCCTGCTGTATCTATAAGCACAACTGGTCCGAAGCCAGTAATTTCGTACGATTTTTTTACGGGATCGGTTGTAGTGCCTGCTACGTCCGAAACAATAGCAATATCCTGATCTGTAATACAATTAATAAAACTACTTTTTCCATAATTTCTTCGTCCATATATTCCAATATGCGGTGTTAATTCTCGTCCTTTTTTCATTATTTCGTCTTTTTAAAAATTAACATTACGGTTCCCGATTGTTTGAATAATGAATCTATGGCATCTAATAATATAAACAGAGGCAAACTAACTACAAAAAAAGCTAAATGAACAACTACTACAAACCTTGAATCTTTAGCATAATTTTTATTCCCTTTTAGAAATTCAAATAATAACTCACGTTTTTTACACCATTTATTTAATATACTTTGCACATAACCAAAAGGATTTTGTTCTAAAGAAAAATATTTTTCATCTATTAACGTGTATCCCCATTGTTGAAGTTTATTTGTCAAGTTCTTTGGTGTTATAAAATTGATATGTCGAGGAGGGTCGAGGTGTAACCAGTTCCCCTTAAACCAGCGAGCCTGACGCGATTGTATATTAGGAAACGACACCATCAGTATGCCTTCTTCTTTCAACCAATTATTTATTTGTTCTATTGCAACATCGGGTTGAGGTAAATGTTCAAACACATGAAACATGGTTACAGCATCAACCGTGTTTTTTTGAAAATTACTTGAATATATATCGCCAATTGTTAGCCTTATATGTGGAATAGTAGCTGCACGTTCTGCACTCTTACCGGGCAATTCTATGCCATATAAATTTGTACAACCTTTTTGATATAAATAATTTAAAAAACGACCATTGCCACAACCAATATCCAAAATATTGGCTTCTATATTCTTTTTTAATAAGCGGAATAAGATATTGGCACGTTTTCTACGAAAAAGATCTATAACATTTTCAATTAAAGGAAATGAAAACTTTTTTTTGCCCGCACCATAATAATCGGTTTGGTAAGCTTGTTGTAGTTGTTCTATACTTGGAAAAGGATTCAAAAAGTAATATAAGCAATGATTACAAAAATATAAGTTCCAAGTATTTTCATTAATATCGCGTGTTGAATAAGAATATTCTATTTGTTTGCTTTTACAAAATGGGCACGACGGTTCGCTCATAGATCTAACTGCTTAAATATAGGGTGATGAATAATATTCCATTTTTGTAATCTATATTGTATAGATGTTTTTAACACACCCCAACCATACACAACGCTTCTATAGAAGTTTATAGATGATGCGTCTTCGAAATATTTAGTAGGACAAGTAACTTCGGCAATATCATAACCCGCCATAAAAATTTGTGCTATTATTTGATTGTCGAATACGAAATCGTTCGAATTGGCTTGATAATTGATATTTTGTAGCACTTGGCGAGTAAAAGCTCTATATCCCGTGTGATATTCAGAAAGCTTTTTTGCCATAATAAAATTTTGAATCAAGGTTAAAATACGATTAAAAATGTATTTGTATATTGGCATGCCCCCTTTCAATGCACCATTTCCCAAGATTCTTGAACCCAATACTACAGAATACAGACCACTATGTAATATCGATACCATAGCAGGAATGAGTTTAGGAGTATATTGATAGTCGGGGTGCAACATAATAATATAATCGGCATTAAGTTCTAACGCTTTATTATAGCAAGTTTTTTGATTTCCACCATATCCAAGATTTTTTTGATGACGAATAATATGTTTTATTCCTAATTCATAGGCTACTTGTACAGTATTATCGTTACTGGCATCATCAACTAAAATAACTTCATCAACTATTTCAAATGGAATTTCGGCATACGTTGCTCGTAGCGTTTTTTCTGCATTATATGCTGGCATTACTACTATTACCTTTTTGCCAAAATACATAGGTTATTCAAATTTTATAAGAAAATTATCACCTAAGGCACTCTCCCTATTGGGCGACCATAAATAAATCTGTATTAACACGTTGGGAGGTAAATTTTGTGGAATATCTGCGGTTAATGTTACCTCATTCCATTGACCTACTTTACCTGTTTTAATTTTTTCCGATTTCCAGAAAATATTAGTGTCGTTTTCTTTCATTTCTAACACAAGTTGTACATTATTGGGCATATTATACGGGTATATCAAACACGAAACTTCTATTTTCTTTGGTTTTGCAGGCTGAATGTCCTTGTAATAAACTTTAAACCCATAACTAAATTCGTGCACACTATCAACAAATGCTGCATATGGATGATCGGGTAGATTTACTTCCTTTACCCACTCTCTGTTTATCCACGGTATTAATTCTATCATTTTACCGTTATAAATACTTTTTGATTTTTCGGAAGTGCACGAAAAAATTATAGTAAACAATATTAAATAGATACATAGTGTCTTCATAAGTAATAATATTTCATTTACAAAAATACATGAAGTTTTGGTATTTCATGTGCAAAATCTATCCATTACATAGCAAACATTTTTTATTGGTATAAGTGAAAACAAACACTGGCAAGATGCCAGTGATACAATGTATCTCCGACATCCGTGTCGGAGAAAAAAAACAAACACTGGCATGATGCCAATGATACAATGTAACTCCGACATCCGTGTCGGAGAAAAAACAAACACTAGCAGGATGACAGTGGTACACTGTAACTCCGACATCCGTGTCGGAGAAAAAAAAACACTGGCATGATGACAGTGGTACAGGGTAAAATATACGATGGGGGGCTCTGCCCCCCATACCCCCCAATAGACAAATAGTCAAATAGTCAAATTGTCAGTTCCTGTCTCTTATACACATCTGACGCTGCC
>JAOADU010000024.1 GCA_026417155.1 Bacteroidales bacterium
CATCTTTCTGTATCTAACATTACTCCACCTTATACTGTAAATTGGTCGCATACATCCGATACAAGCCTTACACAACAAAATTTACCAGCCGGTGCTTACAATGTAACTGTTTCGGATGCATTTGGTTGCAGTAGTGTTGAAACTATAACCATAACTCAACCAGCACCTTTGCAAGTAAATTCGGCTATTACACATATTACTTGCCATAATGCTAACGATGGCAAAATTGAATTGACTGTTTCGGGAGGCATTACGCCATATACATATACTTGGTCAAATGGTGCAAGCACGGCAACGGTTTCTCCATTGCAGCAAGGAAATTATAGTGTAACAATTACCGATGCTAATGGTTGTTCGATTACTCAAGCTGATTTACAGGTTATCAATCCTGCACCATTACAAGTTCAAACAATTGCTATTAACCCTCGATGCTATAATACCAACGACGGAATGTTAGTTGCTGTTCCTAATGGCGGTACTCCACCATATTATTATCAATGGTCGGGAAATGTAAATAACGATACATTAGCAAATATTGCAGCAGGTACCTATATGTTGACAGTTGTAGATAAGAATTTCTGTTATATAACCACTAGCGTAACGTTAACAAATACATTGCCAATAGTTATTCAAGGTAATGTTTCTATAACCAATCATGTTGCTACGATCGATATTTCTGTGTTTAATGGTATATTGCCATATACATATCTTTGGTCGACAGGCGCAACATCTGAAGATATTAATAATTTAGGCGGAGGAACGTATTCAGTAACTGTAACTGATGCTAATGGTTGTACGGCAATCAAGGAATTTACGGTAGATATTCCACTACAAATTCCTAATGTTATAACTCCTAATGGAGATGGCAAAAATGACGATTTTGAAATAATTGGAGTACAATCATTTAATGATATTTCTATAGAAATATTTGGTCGTTGGGGCGATAAATTATTTGACTTTAAAGGAAGCGGATTAGAATATCTTAATCCATCGAATCGTTGGAATGGTAAGCACAATGGCAAAGATTTGCCCATGGGTTCGTATATTTATATTATTAAATTAGATGACAATGATCCCATTACGGGTGTTGTTTCTATTGTACGTTAAATAATTAAAATTTAGTTGTATGAGAAAGTTAATATTTATTTCAATAGTTGGGCTGATGAATTTTACAGAAATTTATGCGCAACAAATCCCATTATACTCGCAATACATGATGAATAGCTTTTTACTTAATCCAGCCATAGCGGGAAGTGTTGATTATTTTCCTGTAATTCTTACAGCTCGTCGTCAGTGGGTAGGTATTGATAATGGTCCGTCAACACAAGCCATCAGTGCTCATTATTTATTCGAATATCAAAATTTAGGCGTAGGAGGTTATTTGTTTAATGATAAATTTGGTGCTGTAAGTCGAACAGGAGTGCAAGCCTGCGGTGCTTATCATATAAAATTAAGTGATATAAATTCAAAACTTTCTTTTGGACTAGCATTTAAAGCTTTTCAATTTAAATTTGATCAAACACAATTCAGACCGATAGATGATGCCGATCCTGCGTTGAATTATGGTACAATAAAAAAATTTGTACCAGATGCCGATTTCGGAGTTTATTTTTACAATCCGAAATATTATGCTGGAATATCAGCAACACAACTAATTGAATTTAAAATTGATTTAGGCGATAGTACGCTCGATAAAAATTCAATTATTCGACACTACTTTTTAACAGGTGGATACAAATACGAATTTAATGAACAATTTGAAATAGAACCATCATTGCTTCTTAAAGGAACACTGAAAACTCCGTGGCAAATAGATATTAACCTAAAAGCTTATTATCAAAAAAATTATTGGATTGGATTATCATACCGCACAAGCAAAGATTTGGTTGTGATGTTAGGTTTAAAGTATAAAAAATACTACTTGGGGTATGCATTCGATTACACATTTAGCTCACTTAAAAAATACACAAATGGTAGTCATGAGATAATGATAGGTGGCAATATTACCGAAGGTAAAAATAAAGGTTCGAAATTATTATAACAGTTTTATTTTTCTATAATTGATGGGTTTATCGTATTTTTGTGGATAAATTTAAAGCGTGGGACCTATTGGCATTTTCGATTCGGGCTATGGAGGATTGACTGTTTTAAAAGCGATTAAACAGAAGTTGCCCGAGTACAATTATATTTACTTAGGCGATAATGCTCGTGCTCCTTATGGAAGTCGTTCGTACGAAGTAGTATTAGAATATTCGCTCGAAGCTGTAAAGTGGTTTTTTAAAAAGGGTTGTCCGCTGGTGATTTTTGCATGCAATACGGCATCGGCAAAAGCTTTAAGAACAATACAGCAGAAACATTTGCCTTATTTGGATCATACACGGCGTGTTTTGGGTGTAATTAGACCTACGGTTGAATCTATAGCACAATATACGAAAACAAATAAGGTAGGTGTTTTAGGAACCATTGGTACGGTGGTATCACAGTCGTATCCTATCGAAATTGCGAAGTTGTTTCCGCATATACAAACATATCAACAGGCTTGTCCTATGTGGGTTCCAATTGTAGAACACGATGAGATTAATACACCAGGAGCAGAATTTTTTATTAAGCGTGATTTAGATTTGTTGTTAAGTCAGAATGCCGAAATAGATACTGTTATTTTGGGTTGCACACATTATCCTCTATTATTGAATGTAATACGAAAATTTGTACCAGTTTCAGTCTCTGTTATCGCACAAGATGAAATTGTTGCCAACAGTTTAGCCGATTATTTGCAACGTCATCCCGAAATAGAAAAAAGGTGTATAAAAGAAGGCGATATTACGTTTTTTACTACCGATAATGCCGAATTTTTTAATCGTCGTGGTTTAATTTTTTATGGTGAGGAAATTAATTCTTTGAAATTATCGAGTTTGTAATAAAGCTATTATTCTATATTTTTCGATGAAAGTTGAAATTGTTTTAAATTATTATTAATACCAATCACTTTTACTTTTATATGTTGATGCAAGTGTAACTTTTCGTAAGGACTTTGAATAAATTCGTCGCAAATTTGAGAAATATGTAATAAGCCACTTTCTTTAATGCCAACATTAATAAAAGCACCAAAGTGAGTAATGTTTGTAACAATACCATTTAATACCATTCCAATTTTTAAGTCTTCGAACTTGGTAACTTCTGGAGAAAACTGCAACACTTTAACTTTTAAACGAACATCATAACCCGGATTTTTAAGTTCGTTTATTATATCTGATAATGTAATTTCACCAACGTACTCGTCAGTAAATTTTTTTATATCTATCGAATGCAAAATTTCGTGATTACCAATAAGCTGATTTATACTTATTTGATAAGCAGATGCTATTTTTTCAACAATGTAATAATGGTCGGGGTGAATGCCTGTGTTTTCTAATGGATTTTTAGAATTTTCAATACGCAAAAAACCTGCAGCTTGTTCAAAAATTTTTTTATTTATTCGTGGAACTTTAAGTAAATCCGTTCTACTTTCAAATCGTCCTGATTTTTGCCTGAATTCAATAATTGCTTTGGCTGTTTTTTCGCCAATTCCCGATACGTATTTCAATAAATGTTCGCTGGCAGTATTTATTTTTACACCAACTAAATTTACACACTCTGCTACTGTTTGTTCTAAAGATTGTTTTAATTGTTTCTGATCTACGTCGTGTTGATATTGTCCAACACCTATCGATTTTGGTTCAATTTTCACCAATTCAGCAAGAGGATCTTGTAATCTTCTTCCTATAGAGATAGCACCACGTACGGTTACATCGTATTGAGGAAATTCTTGGCGAGCAATATCCGAAGCACTGTAAACAGAAGCTCCAGCTTCGCTCACAATGTATATTTTTATGGGTTTATTGTAACGAATATTTTTTAAAAAATTTTCTGTTTCGCGACTTGCTGTGCCATCACCAACGGCAACATATTCAATCTTGTAAGCATCGATTAATGAAATAATCTTTTTTTCAGCTTTTAGGCGATCATTTTGTGGTGCATGAGGATAAATGGTTTCATTATGCATTAAATTGCCCTGTTCGTCGAGACATACAATTTTACAGCCCGTTTTAAAACCGGGATCGATAGCTAAAATTCGTTTTTCGCCAAGAGGTGGTGTTAAGAGTAATTGTTTTAAATTTTGAGCGAAGATTTGAATAGATTCAGCATCTGCTTTTTGTTTATATATATTAAAAAATTCGTTTTCGATGGAAGGGAAAATGTAGTGTTTATAAGCTTCTTCGATACATTGTTCTAATAAGGCTTTATTTATTGACGATGATATGACAATTTTTTTAATTTGTTTTAAACAAGAATAATCGTCAATAGTAATGGATATTCTTAAGAAACCTTCTTCTTTTCCGCGTAAAATAGCTAAAAATCGATGTGCGGCACATTTAGTTAACGATTCTTTGTAATCGAAATATTGTTTATATTTTTCAGCATCAGCTATCTTGCTTTTGATTACTTTTGATGATATAATTGCCGATTTTTCAAATTGTTGTCGAACAATTTGTCGTACATCATATCGTTCATTAATCCATTCTACCACAATGTCCATTGCCCCTCGTAATACGCTTTCTTCATCTTGATAATCTTTACATAAAAATTTTTTTATTGTGTATGACGATGGAATTTCGCATTGTTCGTAAATTATTTTGGCTAACGGTTCTAATCCGCTTTCAATAGCTTTTGTAGCTTTAGTTTTTCTTTTGGGCTTATACGGTAAAAATAAATCTTCGAGCTGATGTTTGTCAAAACAGTTTTCAATATTTTTTTTTAATGTTTCAGTAAGTAAGCCTGTTTTTTGTATGGTTTCAAGTATATATTCTTTTCGCTTTATAATTTCTTCAGCTTGTTCAAATTCATGGAATAAGCTGCCAATTTGTTGTTCATTCAGATTACCTGTTCTGTCTTTTCTATAACGAGCAATAAAAGGAATTGTACATTCGTCAAGATAAAGTTTATAAACAGTTTCTACTTGCCATGGCTGAACATTCAGGCGATTACTGATAATTTGAAACCATTGCTCTTGCATAAAAATACTTATTAAGAAATAGTAAAATAACTTGCACGAAATTAAGTTTTTTTTTAGTTTTACACTGATTTTATTTTATGAGAATTTTTGTTGTCACATCATTGCTGCTTTTTATTATTTTTGATTGGCAAGTTTTATGGAGTACCGATTTTACAAGCTATGATTTTAAACCTCGACGCTCAAAATTTAAAAGGCAAAGATTGGGGTCGCATACCCTTATGGGTGAAGCCGGAATGTTTTATGGGTATTATAAAGGACTACGATATTCGTTTAATTACGATGGTATTTTAGAAGCAGAAGAAAATCATGCATTAACATTAAGATTGGGCATTGGTTATTCGCAAGCAACAAACGATTCAACTGTATTAGGGCAGGAGGTTTTTATTCCTATTTCAATACATGTAATAATTGGTAAGAAAAATCATTTCGACTTAGGCTTAGGTGGATATTATTTTGAAAACAGAAAAGATATTACGCCTATGTTATTTATTGGCTTCAGACATCAAAATCCCAAAGGCGGTTTTACATATAGAATTGGTGCCGATATTCATATGGAGCGAGTGTACGATTTGCGGGGAAGAAATTTACAAAAAACAGCCGTGTACGGACCTTTAATTGCCTTAGGTTGGTCGTTTTAAGGTAAAATGAATTATTTTTTTAGTTGAACATCTAAGGTTTTATTTTTTACTGTCCAGCATGTAGAGTCACATTCGTTGCGTTTGTATTTCTTAAAATAAACTCCATCTATGGCATAAACAATTTTGTTGTTTTTAATATATTTTGCTTTTACAAAGTAATAATGATTTAATGGTAATATAATAAAATAATTATCTTTAGTAACGGTATCTACAAATATTAGTTGGTTGTCTTCGTCGTATTTTCCTTCATAAATCCAAATGGGGATGCTGTCATTGTTTTTGTCTATAGTTGTCTGTATATACATTTCACTTTCATAGGGTTCATAAGGCAAACAATCGGAATAATCGCAATCTTCTTCGATATTACAAGAACATAAAGTTATTAGTAAGAATAATATGATATAGCATTTTACCATGAAATTTGCTTTTTTTGATAATATAAATGTTTAAGTGGAATTGAAAAATATTGTGCAAATGTAATATGCAGCGATTGTGCATTGATGTTGCGAAATTTGAAATATTCTGCTCCTATTGATAAGGCTACATCAGGCCATTGGAAATACAAGCAAGTACTCGGAGATAATAGAGTATAGGATGGAGGACGATGTTCAAAACCTCTGTATTTTCCATAAGTTACATACCCTTTAGCACCAACGAGAATATGGCAGGAAAAGTCATTATTCTTATATAATAACATATGTTTGGTTAGCTGAAAACTCCATAACGAACGACGTTCCCAAACTTGTAGTAGTGTATTTGTTTCATTGGTTTGAAGATAAATTCTATTTGCCCAGGGACGAGTATGAAAGTCTATTGCATATCGAAATCCATAATTATATTCAGTAACTTGCATGTTGAAACCAATCATATAGTCATTGCCCGAAAAAATATGCGAATGCCCAATATTAATACGGGAAAATACTGGAAATAAATAAGCCTTATATCCCGATTTTCGAAATATTTTTGCCAATTGTCTGTTCTCAGTTGAATATGCAAGCTTCACAGGATAATGTATATTTTCATTATGTTTTGTATTTCTAATTGCCCACTCTAATAGTTCTTTATCTTTTTTAATCACAGCATATTCTACAATACCATAACCATTTAAGCTTTTTTCATTTATTGGAATTCCGCACGATATTAGTTTGTTTGCCATTAGAGTATCGTTATTTATTACTGAAAATAATAATGGAGAAATACCATACTCATCGCGATGTTCATTGGGGTTAATATAATTACAAACGATTGGAATTAAATCATAACGCTTAAAATAAACAATAGCCATTAATGGTGTATTTCCATCTTCGTCTTTGGAAGTAAATAATGTAGGAAATTTCGTAAAAATATAACGAAAAAGACTACTATCTGAGTATTTTGCGGCATAATGCAATAAGTTAATTCTTTTTTTGATAGTAATATCAACTTGAGCACCTTTTGATATTAAAAACGATAATATAGGTTTTTGATTATATGCAACAGCCAAGAAAATAGGTGGTAAATTTGTATAATCGAAATAGTTGATATTAGCGCCATTAAGAATTAAGGCTTTTACAGCATCGATATTTTGACTTTGAATAGCGTATGTTAAAGCAGTAACACCATTGTTTGATGTGGCATTGACATCGGCACCCATATTTATCCAGTACACTATTGAATCGCTCTTTCCGTAATAAGCCGCCATTAATAAATTATAGTTCAGTTCTTCTTGCGATAGTGTATCTTGAGAATAAACAGATAAACAATTAATAATAAATAAAAATCCTATAAAGTGTATTATTTTAAGTTTAAAATGCACACAAACATTTTTTCGTTGGGTAAAAATACTAAAATATTAAAATTATTAAAAATGTCATGTATCTTTGTAAGAAAGAATGATGCTAAATTTTATGAAGCAAGTTACAATCGAAACGGCAAAAGAATTAGGTTTATTGCCAGAAGAATATGAAAAAATAAAAGCCATTTTAGGTCGAGACCCAAATTTTACTGAACTGAGTATATATTCAGTGATGTGGTCGGAGCATGCTTCCTATAAAAATTCTATAGTTTGGTTAAAAAAATTACCACGCAAAGGGAAAGCATTGTTAGCTGAGGCAGGTAGCGAAAATGCTGGGTTAGTAAATTTAGGCAATGGTCTTGCTTGTGCTTTTAAAATAGAATCTCATAATCATCCGTCGGCTGTTGAACCTTATCAGGGCGCAGCAACAGGAGTAGGAGGGATTAATCGCGATATATTTACCATGGGGGCTCGTCCTATTGCACAACTCAATTCGCTTAGATTTGGTAATTTGAAGCTTGATAAGACAAAGTGGTTGTTAAAAGGGGTAGTTAAAGGAATTGGCGATTATGGCAATTCTTTTGGAGTTCCTGTTGTAGGTGGCGAAGTTTATTTCGATGATTGCTATAACAACAATCCGCTAGTAAATGCAATGTCGGTAGGTATAGTAGAAATTAATAAAATAATCTCTGCTAAGGCTCATGGAGTAGGTAATCCTGTGTATATTATTGGTTCATCTACAGGTAAAGATGGTATTCATGGTGCTACATTTGCCAGTGCCGATTTGCACGAAAATTCTGCCGATGATATACCAAGTGTTCAAGTAGGCGACCCGTTTATGGAAAAGCTATTACTCGAAGCAACATTAGAGCTTAATGAACAGGGGCTTATTGTTGGTATGCAAGATATGGGAGCAGCTGGTATTATTTGTTCCACTTCAGAAATGTCGGCTCGAGGCAATTGCGGAATGAGAATCGATTTGTCAAAAGTTCCTTTGCGTCAGCAAAATATGGAGGCATGGGAAATATTGCTTTCCGAATCACAAGAACGAATGCTACTTGTAGTAAAAAAGGGAAACGAAAAAAAAGTTGAAAATATACTGAAAAAATGGGATTTGCATTATGCTATTATTGGTGAAGTAATTGATGAGGATAAACTATATTTTACATATAAAAACGAATTAGTTGCCGAAGTTCCTGCATCGTCTTTAGTTTTAGGTGGAGGTGCACCGGTATATCACAGAGAATATAAACTCCCCAAATATTTGAAGAAAATTGAAGAATTTAATCCGGAAAAGATTCCGATTCCCGAAAATTTAATTGAAGTAGCTAAACAATTATGTCAAGTTCCTACAATTGCATCAAAACGATGGATATATGAACAGTATGACACAATGGTTCGGACCAATAATATGTCGACCAATTTGCCTTCCGATGCGGGAATAGTAAATATTAAGGGGACTAATTTAGCTTTGGCATTAACCGTCGATTGTAATTCGCGTTATGTATATGCCAACCCACAAGAGGGGGCAGCTATTGCAGTTGCCGAAGCTGCCAGAAATATTGTATGTTCTGGTGGTAAGCCTATTGCCATTACCAATTGCCTTAATTTCGGGAATCCATATAATCCTGAAGTGTATTGGCAATTTGTAGAAACAATAAAGGGCATGAAAAAAGCCTGCGAAAAATTCGAAACACCTGTAACAGGAGGTAATGTAAGTTTTTATAATCAAACGGCTATAGGAAAAAAAGTTGAACCTGTATATCCTACGCCTACTATAGGGATGTTAGGTATTTTAGATAAGAAAAATCAGATGTCGCTTGCATTTCAAAGAAAAGGCGATATGATTTACTTAATTGGTAAATGCACAAATGATATAGCTTCTTCCCAATACTTAATTCATTATCATAATATTCAACATTCACCTGCACCGTACTTTAATCTTGATGAGGAATATGAACTGCATCAGGTTTTACTTGCCCTCATTGACAACCATTTGATTTGTTCAGCTCATGATGTATCGGAAGGCGGTCTGTTTATTACGTTATTAGAATCATGCATTCCCAATCAATTAGGATTTGATATTACTACAGATAGCGAAATTCGCGAAGATGCATTTTTATTTGGCGAAGGTCAAGGACGCATAGTCGTATCGGTATGTCCTAGTTGTGAAGACGATTTTGTAGATTTTATGATGAAACAAAGAGTGCCATTCATTACACTTGGACATGTTACTAAAGGAGAGTTAAGAATTGACGATATTTCGTATGGATTTATAAAAGATTATACTCAATTGTATAATCAGGCTATAGAACAAATGTTAAATACCTAAATGTACAATAATAAAAAGAAACGAGAAGTTGGCCAAATGTTCGACAAAATTGCGCCAACTTACGATTTATTAAACCACATTCTAAGCTTCAATAGAGATAAACAATGGAGAAAATACGCCGTATCGGTAGCATTGAAAAATAATCCGAATCGAATTCTTGATATTGCAACGGGTACAGGCGATATGATTGGGGAGATAAGAAAATTTACAAATATTCCCATTGATGCTATAGATATTTCGGATAATATGATGGAAATAGCCAAAAAAAAGCTTTCGAACTATAGTGATATTAATTTTTACAATATGCCTGCCGAAAAACTCAACTTTTCTGATAATTATTTCGACACGGTAATGGTAGCCTTTGGTATTAGAAATTTTGAAGATTTACATAGTGTTTTGGGTGAAGTTTATAGAGTTTTGACACTCAACGGGCAATTTGTAGTGCTCGAATTTTTTAGACCCGAAAATCCTGTTCTATTTTTCGTAATGAAGCTATATTTGAAATATATTCTACCTGTTATTGGGGGTGTGATTTCAAAAAATAAAGCTGCATATAAATATTTGTATCGTTCGATAGAAAACTTTTATACTATAGAAGATTTCGCATTAATTTTAAAAATGATTGGTTTTGAAAAAATAAGTGTTAAAATATTTAACTTAGGTTTGGTTGCCGTATTTGTCGTTCAAAAATAAAATTTGTTTTTTTGCGTTATATGCATATGTTTCGAATTAATTTTATCATATTTATTTTTTTATTATTAGTAAAGCCAAATTGTTTTTTTTCGCAAAATACAAGTCCTTTAAATTTGCCTAAATACGATGTTGTTCCGCTTCACTTTGGTATGTCTTTAGGATTAAATGCAATGGATTTTACCATTCGTAATTCAGGTCAATTTTGGTATCTCGATTCGGTATATTCTGTAGAAAACATTCCCAAGGTTGGAATCAATATTAATATTGTGTCGAATTATAATTTTCATAAGTATTTTTCTTTACGTTTTTTACCAGGTTTAAACTTAGGACAACGCAATTTAGAATATTGGGTACGTGCCGATACTATTTTTTATGCACATACTATGAAAATAGAATCCACTTTTCTCGATTTTCCTTTGTTGTTACAATATAAGGCAGAACGAATCAATAATTTTAGACCGTATTTAATAGCAGGCGGAAGCATAAAAGTAGATTTAGCATCGCAGAAGAGAATTCGCGATGAGGAACTACCCAAAATAAGGCTTAAACGAATGAGCTATTATTATGAACTGGGTGTTGGTTCAGATTTTTTTCTTGAGTATTTTAAATTTGCTCTAGAGTTGAAGTATGCAGTTGGATTAAATAATGTTATTGTACCTGATGGTTCTCAATATACACGCGCAATTCATCGTATGACGAGTAAAATGCTTATGCTCTCGTTTACTTTTGAGGGTAGTGATATACGAGTTTTTAAAGTATTTAGCAGAAAAAAATAAAAAGCATGATAAAATACGTTAAAAGTGTGTTGTATTGAGTTTATTTTTGTAAAAAACTAAAACATTATATTGTATGAAGATTTCAATGATAGGAACAGGTTATGTGGGTTTAGTTAGTGGAACCTGCTTTGCCGAAACTGGTGTATCCGTTACATGTGTCGATATTGACGAAAAGAAAATTAACGGATTAAAACAAGGAATTATACCAATTTATGAGCCAGGCTTAGAAATGTTAGTGAAAAAAAACATGCAAAAAGGAACTTTACAATTTTCAACTTCCATTGCCGAAAGTATGGTCGATGCAGAAGTTATTTTTATTGCTGTAGGAACACCGCCCGATGAAGATGGTTCAGCCGATTTACAATATGTTTTAGCTGTTGCTCGCGAAATAGGCAAAAATATTGATCATTACATGGTTGTTGTCAATAAAAGCACTGTGCCCGTAGGAACAGGTCAAAAGGTAAAACAAGCAATAATCGAAGAACAAAGAAAACGTGGCGTTCAAATTCCATTTGATGTTGTATCAAATCCTGAATTTTTGAAAGAAGGTAATGCTATCGAAGATTTTTTGCGTCCAGATAGAATTGTTATTGGTGTTGAAAGCCCTGAAGCTGAAAAGGTTATGCGACGTTTGTACAAGCCTTTTATTTTAAATAATCACCCAATTGTTTTTATGGATATAGTATCTGCTGAGTTGACAAAATATGCAGCCAATGCTATGCTCGCAACTCGAATTAGTTTTATGAACGAAATTGCCCGCTTATGCGAACGTGTTGGTGCTGATGTAAATATGGTACGTAAAGGAATAGGAAGTGATCCGCGTATAGGTAATAAGTTTTTATATGCTGGTGTTGGATATGGAGGTTCATGCTTCCCAAAAGACGTTAAGGCATTAATTAAAACATCATCTGAGTATGGATACGATTTTAAAATACTGAAATCGGTTGAACAAGTTAATGAAGAACAAAAGTCATTGATTGCACAAAAAGTAATGAAGCATTTCAATAATGATATAAAAGGAAAAAAAATTGCCATTTGGGGATTATCGTTTAAACCCAATACCGACGATATGCGAGAAGCACCATCATTAACAATAATTAAAATTCTTAAAGAACATGGAGCCAACATCACGGCATTCGACCCTGTTGCTATGGACGAATGTAAACGAAAAATTGGCAATAGCATAGCATATGCTCCTACTATGTACGATGCCTTGCATGAAGCTAATGCTGTAGTGCTTGTAACCGAATGGAATGAATTTCGATTACCCGATTGGCAAAAAATGAAAGCACTTATGAAAGAAAATGTTATTTTTGATGGTAGAAATATTTATGAACCTGACGAAGTAAAAGAAGCGGGTTTTATTTATTATGGTATAGGTAGAATTTAACTTTATGATAAGAAAAAAAGTACTGGTTACTGGTGGTGCAGGGTTTATTGGCTCGCATTTATGCGAACGATTATTAGACGAAGGTAATGAGGTAATTTGTATAGATAATTACTTTACAGGATCCAAACAAAACATTATTCATTTACTTCATATACCATATTTTGAATTAATTCGGCACGATATTATTAACCCAATCTTTCTTGAAGTAGATGAGATTTATAATTTGGCATGTCCGGCATCACCAATTCACTATCAATACAACCCCATAAAAACAATAAAAACAAGTGTTATGGGGGCAATAAACATGCTAGGTTTAGCAAAACGCATCAAAGCAAAAGTACTGCAAGCATCAACTAGCGAAGTGTATGGCGATCCTCAAACACACCCACAAACCGAAGAATATTGGGGCAATGTAAACCCAATTGGCTTACGTTCGTGCTACGACGAAGGGAAACGATGTGCCGAATCGCTGTTTATCAATTATCACAAACAAAACAATGTGAGAATAAAAATTGTAAGAATATTTAATACTTACGGTCCAAGAATGCATCCAAACGATGGACGGGTAGTTTCTAATTTTATTGTCCAAGCCTTAAAAGGAGAAGATATTACTGTTTATGGCGATGGAATGCAAACTCGTAGTTTTCAGTATATATCTGATTTGATTGAAGCGATGGTGCGAATGATGAATACAGACGATAATATAACAGGACCGATAAATATTGGTAATCCTCAAGAATTTTCTATTTTAGAATTAGCTGAAAAAGTATTAAAATTAACTAAATCGAAATCAAAAATTGTGTTTAAACCCTTACCCGAAGATGATCCTATTCAACGACAACCCGATATTTCCAAAGCCAAAGCGATGCTAAACGGATGGGAGCCTAAAGTATCTCTTGATGAAGGATTAACATATACTATCGAATATTTTAAAAAAGAATTAAATATAGAAGGAACAAAAACTTATTATATTTGAAATTAAATGATATGAAAGGCATAATTTTAGCAGGTGGTGCTGGTACAAGATTGTTTCCGATAACAATAAGTATTTCAAAACAAATTGTACCTATTTACGATAAGCCAATGATATACTATCCGCTGTCGGTGTTAATGATGGCGGGCATACGCGAGATACTTATTATTTCAACGCCTAAAGACATATCATTGTACGAAAATTTATTCCATGATGGCTCGCATTTAGGCTTGCAAATTCAATATGCAATTCAACCTTCGCCCGATGGTTTAGCGCAAGCATTTATCATTGGTGAAGAATTTATAGGTAATGGTCCTGTGTGTATGATTTTGGGAGACAATATATTTTATGGATACGGACTAAGAAAAATACTCAAAAGTGCTTCGGAACTCAAAGATGGTGCAATTGTATTTGGTTATTATGTTAAAGACCCTGAAAGATATGGCGTTGTAGAATTTGATCAGAATGGAAGGGTGGTTAGTATTGAAGAAAAACCCAAACAACCAAAATCAAACTTCGCTGTTACAGGACTTTATTTTTATGATTCTACCGTAGTAGCAAAAGCCAAAACTCTCAAACCTTCGGCTCGTGGCGAATTAGAAATTACCGATTTAAACCGATTATATCTTAATGAAAATAAACTTACAGTTAATTTGTTAAGTCGTGGAATGGCTTGGCTCGATACGGGAACCCACGAATCTTTACTTATGGCATCGAATTTTATTGCAACTATCGAGCAGAGACAAGGGCTAAAAGTAGCTTGTATTGAAGAAATTGCATATCGAGAAGGCTTTATTGATAAGAATCAATTATTTACACTAGCTCAGTTTTATCGTAATAATCCCTATGGAGATTACCTAATGGACATCGTTAACGACAAATACAAGGTATAATTATGCGCGTTGTTAAAACACCAATTGAAGGATTGTTAGTTGTTGAGCCCTCAATTTATTACGATAATAGAGGATATTTTTTCGAATCGTATAACGAAAAAGTGTTTCGTGATATAGGTATTTATGAAAAATTTGTTCAAGACAACGAATCTTACTCAACTTATGGAGTAATAAGGGGATTGCACTATCAAATCGAACCTTTTGCTCAGGCTAAGTTGGTGAGAGTATCAAAAGGTAAAGTATGGGATGTTGCAGTCGATTTGCGAAAAAATAGCCCTACTTTTGGTAAGTGGTTTGGTATAGAGCTAAACGATGAAAATAAACGAATGCTTTTTATACCTCGTGGAATGGCTCATGGATTCAGTGTTTTATCGGATACAGCAATTTTTATTTACAAATGTGATAATTTTTATCATAAGGATAGCGAACGTGGCATTTGTTTTAATGATGAACATTTGAATATAGATTGGAAGCTTCCCTCTGATAAGTATATTATTTCAGATAAAGACAAACAATTACCTAAATTTATACATGCTCAATATTTTTAAGCAATTTATTTATGAATTCGGTTATTATTTTAGGTGCAAACGGTCAGCTAGGTAGTGAAATAAAAAAAATTGAACAAGAATTTGTCGATTTAAATATTGTTTATACCGACATTGAAGAACTTGATATATCCAATTTGTCGAAATTAAAATTATTTTTTAACAACCGTCGTTTTAGCTATATCGTAAATGCTGCTGCATATACAGCAGTTGATAAAGCCGAAACAGAAGAAAAAAAAGCAACCCAAGTAAACGTAGAAGGAGTTACGAATTTAGCTAGGTTGGCAACTAATTATAAATCGCATTTAATTCATATTTCAACCGACTATGTATTTGACGGCAAAGCAAACAAGCCATACGTAGAAGATTCGCCAACAAATCCCTTGAATATTTATGGTAAAACAAAGCTTAAAAGTGAGATAGAAGCCCTTAGGCATGTGGAAACTATCGTTATAAGAACTTCATGGTTATATTCTACGTTTGGTAATAATTTTGTAAAAACTATTATTAAAAATGCCCGAGAAAAGAACGAACTGAAAGTTGTATATGATCAGGTGGGGTCGCCAACATATGCCGAAGATTTGGCACGTGCGATTTTAACTATAATTCATCAGCAAGTACACCATAAAAATATATTCAAACGCGGAATTTATCATTTTGCAAATCATGGAGTTTGTTCGTGGTACGATTTTGCAAAAGAAATAGTTAATTATTTTAATTTCTCTTGCCAAATTCAGCCTATATTAACCGATGAATATCCAACTCCTGCAAAACGTCCATCCTATAGTGTCTTACATTGTCAAAAATTTAAGGAAACCTTTAATCAGGAAATTCCTTATTGGCGTGAGTCGCTTCATCGTTGTTTGTCAACAATAAAAATTTAATATATGGATAACGAAAAATATGCTCTTGCTTTAGCTAAAGCAAATTTGTGGTTGGAAAGCAATATTGACGAAGAAACAAGAAATGAAATAGTACAATTAATGAACAACCCCGATGAGCTTGTCGAAGCATTTTATTCAAATTTAGAATTCGGAACCGGTGGACTTAGAGGAATTATGGGTGCCGGAACCAATCGGATGAATGTTTATGTTGTTGAAATGGCAACACAAGGATTGTGTAATTATTTGCATACTGCTTTTTCTGATTTTCCCAAACGTATTGCAATATCGTACGATAGCAGAAACAATAGTAAGAAGTTTGCATTTGCTGCAGCCGATGTTTTTGCTTCAAACGATTTTGAAGTTTTTATTTTCGACGATATACGTCCTACTCCCGAATTATCTTATGCTGTGCGTAAACTTAAATGTGTTAGCGGCATAATGATTACTGCATCGCACAATCCCAAAGAATATAACGGCTACAAGGCATACGGGTACGATGGAGGGCAATATGTTTCGCCACATGATGTCAATATTATTCATGAAGTTAAGAAAATTGAATCGATCAACGACGTCAAAAAAGGAAAAAATAAAGAAAATATCAAAATTTTATCATCTGATTTTGATGAGCAATATCTTCAAGAGATACTTAATCTATCAATGCAACCTCAGTTAATTCGTAAACATGCTTATATATCCTTAGTTTATACACCATTACATGGAACAGGAATTAAAATGGTTCCCATTGCATTACAAAGACTTGGTTTTCAGAACGTACACATCGTTGAAGAACAATCGATAGCCGATGGTAATTTTCCTACAACTCCGAGCCCTAATCCAGAAGAAAGAGAAGCATTAAGTATGGCAATAGAAAAAGCTAAACAAGTAAATGCCGATTTAGTTTTTGCAACCGATCCTGATGCCGATAGAGTTGGTATTGCTGTAAAAACATTTAATAATGAATTTTTGCTATTGAATGGAAATCAGACGGCTGCTATTCTTACATATTACATATTGAGTCAATTAAAGGAAAAAAATGAGTTAAAAGGAAACGAATATATTGTTAAAACCATTGTTACAACAGAACTTTTAACCGAAATAGCACATTCATTTAATGTTCAAATTTATGATGTATTGACAGGTTTTAAATACATTGCAGAAATTATTCGAAATAATGAAACGCAAAAAAAATACATTTGCGGTGGGGAAGAAAGCTATGGTTTTTTGGTAGGCGATTATGTGCGCGATAAAGATGCTGTTTCGGCATGTACTATGATAGCCGAAGTGGCCGCATGGGCGAAAGAACAGAGTAAAACATTGTGGGATGTTTTACTAGATATATACCGCCAGTATGGATATTATAAAGAAGCATTGATTTCTATAACCAAAAAAGGATTATCGGGGCTTGAAGAAATAAAACAAATGATGAATCGTTATAGAGAAAATGCTCCTCAGTATTTAGCCAATTCTAAAGTAATTCTAATTAAAGATTATAAAACGCAAAAGCAAAAGAATATTTTAACAAATACAGAAGAACCCATAATGTTACCAAAATCGGATGTATTACAATATTTTACCGAAGATGGTACAGTTGTTTCTATTCGCCCAAGTGGTACAGAGCCTAAAATTAAATTTTATGTTGGAATGAAATTTGTTTTCGTCGAGCCATTAGCTCAATTGGAACAACAAGCCAACGATAAATTATTACAGATAAAGAAAGATTTAGGCTTGTAGTGCTTTTTTAAAAATATTGATGGCTTTCAATCGAGCTTCGTTGTGAATTACAATGGGTTTGATGTATTTCTGAAATTCAAAGCCAGGTATCCATTGTTTTATGTATAAATAATTGGGGTCGAATTTATGTTGTTGTGCAATAGGGTTAAATATTCTAAAGTAGGGAACAGCATCGCATCCAGTGCTAGCAGCCCATTGCCAATTGCCATTATTTAAGCTTAAATCATAATCGAGTAAATGATTGGCAAAAAAAGCTTCGCCAAGACGCCAGTCAATAAGCAAATGCTTAGTAAGAAACGAAGCAACAATCATGCGCACTCGATTATGCAAATAACCCGTTTGCAGTAATTGTGTTATACCTGCATCAACAATGGGATAACCAGTTTGCCCGTTACACCAAGCTTGCCAGTATTTTTCGTCAAATTGCCATTCGAGTTTATTATATTTTGAATTAAAATTTTCATTTTCCACATGGGGAAAGTGATATAAAATCTGCATGAAAAATTCACGCCAAATTAATTCATTCAGAAAATGTTGATTTCTTAAATATGCTTCGTGTACAAGTTTTCTTATACTTATTATTCCATAACGTAAATAAACAGAGGCATGAGATGTTTTGTCTAAATGAGGAATGTCTCTATATTTTTCGTAATCATGTATGTTGTTAATTTGTAATGGTTTTAAAGTGTAATTTTGCTCTATTATGCCTACTTCGTTTTTTCGGGGAAATATAAATTCTTGAGGATAAAGGTTGTGTAAAAGCTTTTCTGAATGGAAAGGAGTTGTAAATTCAGTTTTAAATTGTTTTAGCCATTGGTTTTTATATGGTGTAAAAACTGTATAAGGCTTGCCAGTACCAGATAAAATTTCGTTCTTATGAAATATAACGTGATCTTTATACAGATAAAATTCAACGTGGTATGTTTGTAAATGCTTTTTTATTTTTTTATCGCGTTCTGTAGCATAAGGTTCATAATCTTCGTTAGCAAAGACCGACTTTATGTTATATGTTTGTATAAGATTTGTAAAAGCCTCAACAGGAGACGATTTTATTATTAATAATCGTCCATGTAATTTATGATGCAGTTCTTTAAGTTGATCGTATATAATATTGAACTTTCTATCAGACGGCGAAAATTTATGGAAAAAGATAGGATCAAAAATGAATATGGGAATGATTGATAAATTGGACGATAAAGCCCGAAAAAGTCCATGATTATCTTCGATGCGGAGATCTCTACGAAACCAAAAAATGCCTACATTGTTATTACTCATTTAGGATTATTAAAATGCTTTTACAAATGCAATTTTTATTTGAATCGAAAAATTGCGCAATGTATGTTCCAGATGTTAAATACGGAACAGTAAACGATGAATCATTTACTTTGTTTCTGTAAATAAGCTTACCGTATGTATTGTAAATGGCTACTTGATTGGCACGAAAGTTTAATTGGCAAATTTCGCCACTTCTCAAAGGATTAGGAAACTGATGAGCTATGGGATTTATAATATTTTCGGGAATTGTATTCAAATCTTCGTAATTCAAATATTCTATTGACAAACATGTAAGATTATGTGGATTATATGTTGCGGTTAATAAATTATTTCGTTTATTCGTTGACCATACGTGAACATGAAAAATAGTATCGGCTTGTGCTAAAAATTTTGTAATTGTAAAACTTCCGTATTTAACTTCAACGGTATCGTAAAAACGAAGATATTCCTTAACAGCAAGAGAGTTAGTAAATATTCCGTAGGGTGTTGTGAGTGTTCCATAGCCTGTAGCAAGTATGTATTTGTAGGTATAGCGGCGATAAATCGTATCATAATCGGTAGGCACAGTATTAAAAACGATTTCCCACGAAGAATTATGAAAAACTGAATCGCCATAAGTAAATGGAGTTTTCATAAGTAGCTCGTTGGGCTGAATAATTACATTAGTCATTCCATATCCAAAATCACCTCGAAAACCAATGGTATAGAACCCATTATTGTTTGTGCTAAACATCATATATCCCCAGTTGTTCGGGTAGGGAGAGCCACCACCTAATCCACCATATAAAAAACCGGGTCCGTATGTGTAAAGATTTGAGTTTGGAAAATTTGCAGCAAAAGAAAGTTGTGAAGTAATTCCGTAAGATGCATATTTAACACTATCGGATTGTAATGCGCTCAAGTTCCAGTTGGCATTGACTTGATTGTAATTGAATGAAACAGTGGGATTGAGATCGACCATATAGGCAAAAGTATCGCCAGGCATAGGTAACGAAGATTGGTTAATTGTTGGTGATTGTGCATAAACAATCATGTTAAATCCTACGATACAACAAAATAATAAAATACGATTCATAGTTTTTTTTCAAAGATAATGAAATTTTTAATAGGGAGTTTATAATAAAATTAGTTATTGTGTTTTCTAAAACCGATTGTGTTAGTATGAGTTTCGTTATAAATTTCAATTAACTGGGGTATATCGGAAGGCAAAATTGTTTTTATAAATTCATCTGTTTGTTGTTCAATAGGTACTTCAGCAAGACGTAGAAAGTGTTTACGAATTATTAATTCTGTAAGTTTTCTTATTTCCCTTGCATTACCAAATGAGCTACCGTCACGAGGTATTTTTTCAATAAAGTGTACGATTAGTTTCTGAGATTCTTCAGAAAGAATTAAATTTTCTTCTTCTAAAAAATTTTTTGCAATTTCGAAAAGCTCAGCATTGTTGTAGTCGCTAAAATAAAATGTCTTATCAAAGCGACTTTTAAGTCCTGGATTTGCATTAATGAATTCGTTCATTGGTTTTGTGTAACCTGCTACAATAACTGAAAATTTATTGCGATTATCTTCCATTTCTTTAAGTAAAATTTCTATAGCTTCTTTTCCAAAATCTTGTCCATCTTTATTATATGTAAGCGAATATGCTTCATCATTAAATAAAGTTACTCCCATTGCCGAAGGAATAACTTTTTCTGTTTTTAAGGCAGTTTGTCCTATATAACCTGCTACTAATTCGCTTCTGTCAACTTCAATTACATGTCCTTTTTCGAGAATGCCCAATGCACGGAAAATATTTCCTAGAATACGAGCAACAGTTGTTTTTCCGGTTCCAGGATTGCCGGTGAAGATATAATGCATCGAAAAAACATTGTCTATAGGTTTACCAATTTCGTTGTAGTATCTAATAAGTTTTATCATTTCGTTTATTTCTTTCTTAATGGTATATAAACCAATTAAGCTATTGAGTTTCGTCAATCCTTCATTTAGCAGTGGTTCATCTATAGCTAACTTAACGATTTTATTTCGTTGCGATGGATAAATTTCCAATACATCAATGGCATCAATCGTAGTAAGTTCTTCTTTGCTTAATTGTTCAGGATTGGGTAAGTTCATTAAACGACGTGCCATATTTATTTTAGCTTCATTTAATAAACCCACAGCATAACGAGCATTGCCAAATGTCTTATCTCGATTACGATAATCATTGATAATCATTTTGCTGAATTCGTCTTTTGCTTTTTCAGTTAAAGAAATCTTCATTTTTTGAGCATTAACTTCTATTATTTTCAACAATTCTTCCGGCGTATAGTCGGGGAAGTTGAAATAATAGCTGAATCTGCTTTTTAATCCAGGGTTAGAATTTAAAAAGTTGTCCATTTCTTGGGGATACCCTGCAACCATAATGGCTATGTCTCCTTTTCCGTCAGACATTTCTTTGATTAAAACTTCGATAACTTCTTTGCCAAAATCTTTACTATCATCCTCGCGAAATAAACTGTAAGCTTCATCAATAAACAAAATACCTCCTCGTGCTTTTTCAATAACTTCTTTTACCTTTGGTGCCGTTTGACCAATATATTCTGCTACCAATTCGGAGCGACCAACTTCAATAACATGTCCTTTGCTTAAGATGCCAAGAGTTTTATATATTTCGCCTAATAATTTGACAACGGTTGTTTTTCCTGTACCAGGGTTGCCGGTAAATACACTATGAATTTTTACATTTTCATGAGAGTCAATACCCTTTTCTTTCTTTAAGTTTAGGTATTTGATATACAAAATATGTTCTTGTATCTGAGCCTTAATTTGTTCAAGACCTATTAAGCTATTTAGTTCTGCTATTATTTGGTCGAGATTTTTTGGTGTAGAATTCTGGAAAGGTGAAATTTGTTGAGTTGTATCATTATCCTTCAAGAAGGGATTTCCTTTCCAATAAGTGGCTTGACCTTCAATTTCGTTATTTCCGATATCAATTTTGGCACGTGCAATGATTTGCCCCATAAAAAGAATATCTACAAAATAAGTTGACTGAGGGAATGATTGATCAGGTTCGTTTTTGCCCCAACCAGAATATAAATGGTATATTTCTCCTGGATTTATATCAACAAAATCAATTATAGTAGTTTCGCCTTTAATATATCCGTTTATATCAAGATAGCGAAATGTAACTTCTGCATAATAGGGTATTGAAGATTTGTTTTTTATGATTAAATCGGTATATATAAATCGTATAGTATTTTTATTAAATTGACATAAAGGTTTAATTTTGTTTATTTTTTCAACTATGCTGCCTTCATTAAATAGCTGAATATTTTCAATGTCAAAAAATGGATTGTTTGTTGGAGTTACGATACCAACATCTTCAACAAAAAACTCTTTTGTAGCAATTTTTTCTTTTTCTAAGTAAATTTCCCAATAATAGTTTCCTAAAGTCCAGTATGCTCCAGGATTTTTATTTCCCCAACCTTCGCGGATGTATGCGATGGCTTCGTCTTTATTTATCGTATATTTTTCTTCGAAGCAACATAATTCTTTATCTTTATTATTTTTTGCTTTAGCAAAACACTTGAATTTTAATACAATAGTTTGATCTTTTTCTTGATATAATTTGTTCAATAATGCAACTTCGCAACGTATGTATGTTGTTTCGCTGCGGTCGAATACAGAACGATATTTTTTTTCATGGTTGAACCATTCTAAATCATGGTATGTTTTAATACTAACTAGCTCAACATTTTTTTTTCTAGAAAGATTACTAAAAATCATTTGTAACAAAGTTTTTTCAAAAATAATTAAAATTACTTTTTATTTACTGTTATATCAAGCACAAAAAAAGCAGAAGGATAATGGAGGGAATGCGAATAAATATTTAGATCTTCATCAATATAAACGGCTTCGTGTTTATCAATTTTGCCAATAAAAGAAGCCATTGACATAAGTTCGGAGATTTGAAAAAGGTTTGCATGTTGAAGTACACTGCTGGGGTTTTGTTTAGAGTATAGTAAAGACGAAGCATTTAAGCAGCCCAATAAAATTTTGCCATTATGCTTTGTTATACGATAAATTTCTTGTAAAACTTTTTGAGGATTTGAGCAGAATTCAAGCACAGTAATTGCTGCAGTAAAATTAAATGAATCGTTGCAATAAGGTATCTGTTCGGCAGAGGCAATTTGAAATGTAGTGTTAGGTATGTTCTTTTTAGTAGCTATTTCTAACATATGTTTCGATATATCTATAGCAATGATAGCAAAACCGAACGTTGCAAAATAAGATGTCCAATGTCCGGTCCCACATCCTATTTCGAGCATGGTGCAAGGTTTAATACCAGATACAATGGGCGTGACAATATTTTTTTCTAATTCATCAATTTTTTGACCCCATGTGCTACGATAAAAATCATCGTATTCGGATGCTGTAATCTTATTATCGAAAGGGTTCATTATAATTAATTTATGGATAAAAAAAGCTGCTTTGAAAAGCAGCTTTTTGATTATTGCTTTAGAATTTTTTTAATTAACAATTAGTTTTTCCACAATACTATTGTTATTGGTTGTATATGTTAAAATATATATTCCTTTAGATAGCATATTTACAGGAATTAATTGTTTTTCTTTGGTAACTGTAATAACCTGAAGTTGTTTGCCAGTTAAATCAGAGATTGTGAGAGTACCATTGCCATTAGAATTAATAGTGATATAATCGCTAGCAGGGTTTGGATAAATTCCTATGCTATATCCATTAAGTTCACTATATCCCGTAACAGTTGACATTTTTACTGCAACGGTTTGTGTAACTTCCTTGGTTGCATCATGTTGAACAAAAGCTACAAATTCACAATTATTTTTAACAAAACCTGTTAAATCAATGTTGAATTGGTATGTTTGTATCATGTTTTGAGAAAAATCTAAATTAGTTCCAGCAGCATCAGGATACATTTTGCGGAGTACAAAATCTACTTCGGTTTGGTTTTGCCAGTTTTGAGGAATGTTCGATTCGGTTAGTGCTGTATGAAGCTTTAAACCAGTGGTTAAGTATGGGTATGTTTCTTCAACGGTAATTGTTGCACTATAAGTATTTAAACCTGTTCCGACAATATTAACATTTATATTTTGTAATCCAGGAATAGGAGTTCTTTGGTTATACATATTGAGAAAGTAAGGATATAAACTTTGTGTAGCATTTCCACCTTCCATTACTAATACTCCGTCAGCAAATGTAGTAGGAAATGCTTCAACAGCATAATAGCCTAATCGTTGTGTAGCATCAATTATTTCGTACGAATCGCCGTAATGATACGCAATTGCTGTGGCATTTTTTTGGTTTACATCAATAAGATCTCGTAAACCCATGGCTGCACCCGGGCAATATTGACACCATGTACCCGTTCCTTTTTCAAAGAGAACTAAGTTTCTATTAACACCACCGGGAATTTGAATTGTTGCAGTATTGGAAGCATGCGAATACCCTTGAGAACCATATCCAGCTCTAACTACGTAATTGTATGTATTAGGCCAAGGTCCCATATCGGTATAGCTTGTATTGGAAGAAGTATTGTAAATAACAATACCGTTTCTCATTAATTTGTAATTTGTTGGTGTAGGTGTGGGTGCTGTCCAATTCAAATCAACATTAGCACCATTTAACGTTGCAGTTAAATTTGTTGGTGCATTGGGCGCTGTAGTTTGCTCGTACAAAAGATTATCAACATAATATCCTTTAGTGCTTCCGCCTGTAATAGGAGTAGGAGACTGAGTTCCATCCCAAGCATAAAAGTTAATAGCATCTAATTTAACAAGATTGTTATTTCCAAATGCTCCTTTGCTCCATTGGTAGCTGGTTACTTCATTGCCATCTAAAAAGAATGTAGCATAATCGTCGTCTAAGTCGATAATAAGTTTTATATCGTGCCATACGTTTCTTGAAAATTGTTTACCTACAGGTGTAGTAGAACCAGCATCTACATAAATGGAGTCGTTGTAAATATATGCTTGAAAACCCCAAACACTATTGTTGCCTGCAAAGCTTTGGAGTAAATTAAAGTACCCAATTCTACCCGTAGGTACAAACATTTTCCATGACAGACTGTATCGTCCTGTGGTTTTACTACCTGTTTTAAATACAAGGTCGTTACTTCCTGCTACGTATATTGATAATGGCTGACTTGAAGATTGAGCATTGGAAAATACAGCGTCTTCGGCACCACCAGGAGCATTCGACCAAGTAGTCCACCACGTGTTGCCTAATGTTTGGGCAACCTTTGCATTGTTCGTATAACTGTCGAAGTTTTCTGTGTATAAAACTTGACTAAATGAACAAAAATAGCTAAATGCTAATAATGCTAAAACATAAAGTTTTTTCATAATTTTTAAATTTGGTTTTTCAATACGCAAATATATGTTAATGTTTTGTTAAAATAGATGAGTTTCTAAAAAATTTACGATGTTTTGTTTAATTCTTTCGTGAATGTCATTAGTAGCATATTTTACAAATGCTTTTCCGGTAAGTTTTTCATAAAGCTCGATGTAGCGTTCGGAGATGGATTGAACGATTTTATCTGTCATTTCGGGTATTTGTTGGTTGGGTTGTCCCATGAAACCATTTTCCATTAACCATTCACGTACAAATTCTTTTGACAATTGACGTGGTGAGAGTCCTTTCGAAAACCTTTCTTCATAATCTTCAGCATAAAAGTATCGAGAAGAATCGGGAGTATGTATCTCGTCTATTAAAAATATTTTTCCGTCTTTCTTGCCAAATTCGTATTTAGTATCTACTAAGATTAATCCTCGCTGTTCAGCAATTTTACTTCCTCTTTCAAAAAGTGAAAGAGCAATATGTTCTATTTCTTCATACTCATTTTCGGTAAGAATACCTTGTTTTAAAATGTCATTTTTGGAAATATTTACATCATGTCCATGAATAGCTTTTGTGGTGGGTGTAATTATAGGAGATGGGAACTTTTCGTGTTCGCGCATTCCCGATGGAAGTATGTTGCCACATATATTGCGAATACCATTTTTATATTCGCGCCAACTTGAGCCGGTTAAATAACCTCTGACAATAATTTCAATAGGAATAGGTTGACAATAAAATCCAATAGTTACATTGGGATCGGGCATCGCAATTTTCCAGTTTGGAGCAATATCAGCAGTAGCATCGAGAAATATATTGGCAATTTGGTTTAACACTTGACCTTTATATGGTATGGGTTGTGGCAATATAACGTCAAAAGCAGAAATGCGATCTGTTACTACAATAATAAGGAGATCGTTTTCAAGATGATATACATCTCTAACCTTTCCTTGGTAGCGTTTTTTTAAATTTTTAAAATTAAAATTCGTTGCAGTTATAGTCATTTTTTTTCGTTTTGCCATTTTTCGTATGCACGCACAATATCTTTAACAAGTTTGTGTCGCACAATATCTGTTTCATTAAATTCAATAATACCAATGTTTTCAATATTTTTCAAAATGTCAAGAGCAACAATAAGCCCCGACATGTTTTTGTTGGTTAAATCTATTTGAGTAATGTCGCCTGTTATAATGAATTTAGCATTTTTCCCCATTCGTGTAAGAAACATTTTTAATTGTAAGGTTGTAGCATTTTGTGCTTCGTCGAGGATTACAAAAGCATGATCGAGCGTACGTCCTCTCATATATGCAAGTGGAGCAATTTCTATAGTACCTTCTTCCATATATTCTTCGAGTTTCTTTTTGGGCATCATGTCGAGAAGTGCATCGTAAAGTGGCTGTAAATACGGATCAAGTTTATCCTTGAGATTTCCTGGTAAATATCCAAGATTTTCGCCTGCTTCAACTGCAGGACGACTTAGAACGATACGCCTTACTTCATGGTTTTTAAGAGCTTTTACAGCTAAAGCAATAGCTGTATAAGTTTTGCCACTTCCTGCAGGACCTGTAACTAAAATTAAATCGTTGCTTTTAGCAAGTTCTACTAATCGTATTTGGTTGGGTGTATATGCTTTAATAGCTTTGCCTTTATCGTTATGAATGATAATGATTTCTTTTGCGACAGAAGGAATTTCTTTATTTTCAAAAAACATGTCAATTAGTTCTTCACTCATCGAATGCTGTTTGTTTATTAAGCTAATAAGTTGATTGAGCCTATTAATCGCTTCGTTTAAAGCTTCTTCGTCATTACTACGTAATGTTATTACGTTTCCTCGAGAATGAATTTCAACATTTATAAAATGCTTTTGTATAATTTTTAAGAATTTATGTCTTGGACCAAAAAATGTAACAGGTTTGTCGAGAGTAATCAAAATTTGTTTTTCAATCATGAATATATTCCTTAATTTTGAAACAAAGAAAATTATTTTTTGCATCGGTTTTTAAGATGCAATCAAATATTTTATTAACAATGCAGCGGCTTGTAGTAATAGCAGATTGGATTCGCGATAATGTGTACAGATCGATGTTTGAAGGAATATTAATTTCTAAATATAATGATTTACAGCCTATTTATTTTCAAACTCAACAAAAATATATTTACGAAACAGCATTAATATTGCGATTTTGTTTATTACAATATCCACCTCAAACCATAATATTTGTAAGCAATACTTCCAATAATTCAAATTTTAATGGTTATTTATATTTTTACATTAATGAAAAGCATTTATTTTTACCCAACAATGGATTGATAGGTTTATGCGAAGATATTGTAAATAAAGAGAAAGCCTTTAAAATTACTAATGAAAATCCTACTTTTCCGGAATTAACAGTTTATATACCAGCCTTAATTGAAATTATAGAACATTCTACTATCGAAAATGCAGAACCATTGAGTGAATATAATAAATATACTCATCTATTGCCCGATGTCAGTAATGATAAAATTTTTGGTACAGTGATTTATATTGATTGCTTTGGGAATATTTTTATCAATATTACTCGCCAATTATTCGAGAAATACATAAATAGCAGACGTTTTGTTATTTATCCCAGCACAAAGCATCTAAGCATTTATAAAATATCTGAATCGTATGACGAAATTGAAGAGATGAAACCCTTTGCTATATTCAACTCACTTGGTTTGCTAGAAATAGGCATTAAAGGAGCTTCTTTATCGGAGTTATATACTTTAGATTATTTGTCGAATATAATCATTGAAATTTATGATACTTAGAGTTGTAAAATTAAGAGTTGACGAACGAAAATTGGATGCGTTTAAATTGTTTATGAACAATTTGCATGATGAAAAACTTCGACTGCCAGGGTGCTTGCACTTTGATTATTTTCACGATAAAAAGAACCAAAACCTGTATTTTTCATATACCATTTGGGAAAATGAAAAATATTTAAGGGAATATAAAAAGTCCGATTTATTTAAAGAAGTAATTCAAACATTGCGAAATTTGTGTGTTGAAGAACCACAGGCATGGACTATTCAGAATGTTTTTAATCATCCGGGACATGAAGAATAATGCATCAAAAGAATTTGAACGATTGATAGAGATAATGGACATTTTACGAAGCCAATGTCCATGGGACAAAAAACAAACGATAGAAAGTCTTAGAAAGCTAACGATTGAAGAAGTTTACGAATTGGCTGATGCCATAGACCAAGAACAATACGAAGAAATAAAAAAAGAACTCGGAGATTTATTGCTTCACATTGTATTTTACGCAAAAATTGCCGATGAAAAACAACAGTTTAACATTGCCGATGTGATTAAATCAATTAACCAAAAGCTAATAGAGCGACATCCTCATGTTTTTGGAGATGTGAAAGTAAATGATGCAGAAGACGTAAAACGGAATTGGGAAGAAATTAAACTTAGAAATGGAAAAAAACGAGTTTTAGACGGTGTTCCGAAAGCTTTACCTGCAATTGTAAAAGCATACAGAATTCAGGAAAAAGTTAGAGGAGTTGGGTTCGATTGGGATAATCGTGAGCAAGTTTGGGATAAAGTGAATGAAGAATTACAAGAGGTAATTCAAGTATGTATCTCTAATAACAATAAACAACAAATGGAAAATGAGATAGGCGATTTAATGTTTTCTATTATAAATGCTGCTCGCTTGTACGATATTGATCCAGAAAAGGCTTTAGAAGTGACTAATCAGAAATTTATTCGACGATTTAATTATTTAGAAGAACAAACTATATTGCAAGGAAAATCATTGCACGATATGACACTCGATGAAATGAATAAAATTTGGGAAGAAGCAAAAAAATACGATATATGAGAAACAAAAGATGGATGATTATAATTGCTATTACTTGGAGCTTTATTACAGTAAACTGTCAGTCTATGAAAGAAAATGAAATTATTAACCTGCCTACACCGAATAAAAAAAGTAATATTAGCATAGAAGAGGCATTGCAATCAAGACGTTCGGTTAGAAGTTATAAAAAAGATAGTCTTTCGATAGAACAAATAGGCCAATTGCTATGGGCAGCATACGGAAGCACATCGGGAAGAAAGAAAACCTGTCCTTCGGCAGGGGCAACTTATCCACTCGAAATTTATCTTTTAGCAGCCGAAGTAAAAGGAATATCGACAGGCTTGTATCGTTATAATTCAGCTAATCATTCAATCATCAAAATTCAACATACGGATATACGGAAACAATTGACCGAAGCATCGTTGAATCAGGAATATATCGAAAATGCACCGGCAAGTATTATCATTGCAGCTGATTTTAAACGAACAACAAAAGCTTATGGAGCAAGGGGCGAACGCTATGTATACATGGAAGTGGGTCATTGCGGACAGAATATACACCTGCAATGTGAATCATTGAATTTAGGAACTGTAATTATAGGTGCTTTTGAAGATGATAAAGTTAAACAGATATTACACATTAACGAAGACCCGTTATATATTATGCCCATCGGATATAAGTATTAGTAAAGCCAAGTATGTTCGAAAACATAATATTTTTTAAGTTCTTAGATATATTTTTCATTGTTTTCCATTCT
This sequence comes from Bacteroidales bacterium, assembly GCA_026417155.1. Classification (GTDB taxonomy): domain Bacteria; phylum Bacteroidota; class Bacteroidia; order Bacteroidales; family GWA2-32-17; genus Ch61. Next base: position 29,905 of record JAOADU010000024.1, read on the forward strand.
TTGTTAATAGTTTTTAATGTGCTTGGATGGATATGGGTAAAAACACGTTTTTGGAATTTCGTAACGTTAAATATTACAGCCTTTTCGTGGTTTATATTAGGAATTTGGTATGGATGGGGATATTGTTTTTGTACCGATTGGCATTGGCAAGTTCGAAATATGCTTGGCAAACGAATAGAGTCGCATTCTTATATTTCTTTTCTCATAGAATCTATTTTCAATGTAAATATTCCTGCCCATATTGTTGATTCTATAACACTATTAGTATTTATTTGTTCGTATGTAGCAAGTAGTTATTTTCAGATAAAAAAATGGTGGGGTAATTATAAAGGAATTAAATGAATTTGAATGATTTTGTTGCTATCAACAAATTCGCCCCATAATTCTTCTTCGTATAGTTTTAATATTTTCCATGTAGAGCTGCTGTTGTTTTTTTTGAATGTTACGCTGGTTTTATCTGTATTAAAAAACCATGTTCCGCTTTCGGAATATGGCATAAGACTAAATAATTTATAAGATAATGAATACGAATTATCTTTATTAATGGTCATAGCATACCCATTAAAAACGTTATTGAAATCGTTTGTTTTATCAACTCCGTTTTCAAAATATTTGGCAACTTTCCATGTGTTTGCTAATCGTTCTTCTTTACTCCGAAAACTAATGAACGGGCCTTCTTCATATTTTTTACAACTCAGCAATAAGCTTAATAGCATACAATAAACAAACAATTTACGCATAATCATTCGTTTTTATTTTTTGATTCATCTGTTTTTTTCTTATTATCTATGACAGGAGGTGCTTCATTTTGTTTTGATTTAGTTTTAGTTTTTGTTTTTTTGTTGGGATCAAGAGGTCTATCTATAATGATTTCCGCACCCGGAACAGGTTCTGCTTCTACACGTTCGGGTGTAGCTTCGGGCTTTGCTTCGGATTGGGGCATATCGAGCATTCCTTTTGTTACTCCTTTGCTTGGAGAACTGGGCTTTGGAATTGTATCATCAATAATTTTTTGTAATTCCTTTGATATTTTTTTGTGATCGGAAGTATCGACTTGTGAGAATACTAAGCTATAAGCTGCAAACACGAATAAAAGCGTTAATAATATTTTCATAATTTTTCTTTTTAAGACAAAGTTACAATAAATTTTCAAATTAGAAATATATAATTTAAGTGTTGCAAAGTTTATTGATTTATTTTTGCCGAGTTTAATCGCAGAATGAAGCTAGTTTGATTATGTTTCATTGTTTGTGGCTATTTTTATACGGATTAATTATCAAATTAATTTACAATCGTTTGCAAATATATTTCGCCTCTTTTAATTCTTTGTTCAATGGGTAAACCACTAACAATATATGCTTGTGTTATGTTAATTATTTTTTTTTCAACCAGACCAATATGTTTAGCAAATCGTTCACTTTTGTAATATTTGTCAATCAATGATTCCTGATTTTGTTGAATAATTAAGCATGTTTGGTTAAAAATATTCCATGGAGTATCTAATTCAGTTACTGTGTATATTTGAGCAGAATTGGTGTTATATGCGTTGCCATCCCATTTAAGATTTAATGATAATGGAAAAACTAGTTTTACGTATCTGATATTTTCTTCAACTTTATGTGCCTGATTGTTTACATATTGCGACATCCAAACATCACTAATAATCCAATCAGACAAGGTATCGTTACGCTTATAACGTTCTATTCGATAAACTTTATTCCCAATTTCGTCATAATAATAGCTTTCTATTTTCTCTTTTAAATAAAATTTTTGGGTATCATATACGTTAGAAGGAGCATCAATGGATATTTTTGTGATTTTATAAATGTTTTCTTGTCCAACTTGCAATGGGAAGTATGAGTAATCGAATGGCTTAGGTGAAGAGCTTTCTTTTTTGCAGCTTACGGATAAAATCAAACATAAGAATATAAAACGAGTTTTCATACTAGTTCGTAAGTAAAACTTAAGTTATCTAAGTTTCTGTAACGCAAATATACTTGCATGAGTGTCAATACATCTTTTTTGCAATATTCGGCAATTCGTTCGATGTTTTGTTCATGATAGTAAACGTTATATACATCTTTGCCAGAAATATCGTCTTTAGGGGAAGGATAACCAAAAATGTAAGCGAGTAAATCAAGAGATGTGAAGTTTTTGTAATCGCCAAATCGCCAAAGTTCCATGGTATCTATGTGGCGAACTTCCCATGGACGACTACCGGATGTTTGCAAAATATTAGGAATATTAATACGATTAACAACAGCTCTTCGTGCAATGTAAGGAAAATCAAATTCTTTACCATTATGAGCACAGAGGTAATTATTTTCGCTATTAAAATGTTTTTCGATGATAGAAAAAAATTCTGTTAATATTGTTTTTTCATCATGTCCATAAATTGATTTAATTCGTGCATGCAAACTATTGTCGTTCTTCATAAGGTAACCAATGCCTATACAAATAATTTTTCCGAATTCTGCATAAATTCCTGCACGCTCATAAATCTTTTCTGGACTTTCTTCTTTACTTAATCTTTCAGCTTTGTTTTTCCAGAAAAGTTTCATTGCATCGGGCATCATCTCGTACGATTCGTATTGTGGTACCGTTTCAATATCTAAAAAAAGAATATTTTCAATAGGAATGCTTTGTATCATGTTCGCTATTTTTTAATTTTTGTTCTATTATTTGGCTTAAAATATTGATGGCAACAGTATTGTCACCACCCTGAGGAACAATAATATCGGCATAGCGTTTAGTGGGTTCAATAAACTGCAAATGCGATGGTTTAACGGTTTTCAGGTATCTATCTAAAACTTTATCAACCGAACGACCACGTTCTACAATATCACGTTTTATAACTCTTATTAAGCGATCGTCGGCTTCGGCATCAACAAATACTTTAATATCGCACAATGAACGTAAAGGAGCATGGGTAAAAATTAATATCCCTTCAACAATAATGACATTTTTAGGATAAATGGTTATCGTTTCATTCGACCTGCTGCATGTTAGGTATGAATAGATAGGCATTTCTATACTTTTACCTTCCTTTAATTCAAGAATATGTTTTACTAGTAAATCGAACTCTACAGAATCGGGGTGGTCGAAATTTATTTCTAGACGCTCTTCTAAGGGAAGATGGCTATTGTCTTTGTAGTAAGAATCTTGGGGCAAAACTACTACATCGTTGCCACGGCATTGTTGAATAATTTTTTTTACGACAGTGGTTTTCCCCGAACCAGTTCCACCGGCAATACCAATAATTAGCATACACCGCAAATTTGTCGTAAATTTACTTCTATATTTATATTTTTTCAAGAAAAATTTTCTCATGTGTGTAAAAAGATATAATTTTGCTTTATTAACCATAATTTTGTAAGTTATGAAAAATATAGCAGTTTTTTTTCTAGTAACAAGTGTAGTATTTATTTCATGTAAAAAAGACAAAGATGATGAAAATAACACACCAGCACCAACACCATTATCTATTTTATCGTCCGATTTTGGCAATGCTGGCGATACTATTGTTATGAATATTGATACCACAAATTTAGGTGGTTTTTCATTAGCTGCAGGTCAAAATCAAATTTGGGATTATTCAACTATTTCAGCAGATTCTAAAGATACTATTCGCTTATTGCTACCTTCGGCAACTCCTGGTTCGCAATATTTTTCAACAACATCTAATGTAGCAATTCAACCTGCCGACGATCCTAATGTTTATTTGTACTTAAACAAAACTACTGACAAAATAGAAGGCATTGGTTTATATGCCAATATACAAGGCACAACTATTCATCCGAATTTTACTGATAGACCTATAATGTTAAAATTTCCTTTCGGATACAATTCTAATTTTAAAGATTCTGCCTATCTTACAGATATTATTAATTTTGGAGTAGGACAATATGGAAAATTAGAAATTGTTCAAAAATACGATGTAGTATGCGATGGAGAAGGAACCATTAAATTACCCAATAATAAAACATACAAAGTAATTCGCGAAAAGAGAATAGAAATTCAACATGCAATGATCTATATGGGATTTACATCTAACGGACCATGGACGTTAGTTCAAGACAACAAGGATACTACATATGTTTACAATTTTTATGCAAAAAACAAAAAGTGGTATTTAGCAGCAGTTGGTGTAGATAATTTTACAAATAATACTATCAAACGAATACAGTTCTTAAACGAATAGTTTTTTCTATAAAATAAGGGAAGCTGGCAGAATTGCCAGCTTTTTTTTTCTAAAGAATTGATAATTAAAGTATTTAAAAAAAACATTTTTTTCGGAAATAAATTTTTTCTGAACTTATGAAATCAGTATATTTGAGCGTTTTTCTAATAATGTAACATATGATAAATAATGCATTAATAAACCCTGCAAGTATTGTTGTTGTAGGTGGATCTAATACGATCCAAAAACCTGGCGGTAAAGTTTTAAAAAACATTATTGATCATCAATATAAAGGACAGCTATATGTAGTAAATCCTAAAGAAAACGAAGTTCAGGGGATTATTTCTTATGCCACTGTAAATGATTTACCATCGTCAGTAGATTTGGCAATTTTAGCTATTCCAGCTAAATTTTGTCTCGAAACTGTCGAAATACTGACACAACATAAGGGAACCCGAGCTTTTATTATTTTATCGGCAGGCTTCAGCGAAGAAAGCCATGAAGGAGCAGAACTCGAAAAAAGAATCGTTGAAACTATTGAAGCCGTTAATGGATGTTTAATTGGTCCAAATTGCATTGGTGTGATGAATACAAGTTATGCAGGAGTATTTACAACACCAATCCCCAAGCTCGATCCACAAGGCTGCGATTTTATCAGTGGGAGTGGAGCAACCGCTGTATTTATTATGGAATACGGAATCCCCAAAGGATTAACTTTTTCGAGTGTATATTCTGTTGGCAATAGTGCCCAAATAGGTGTTGAAGAAGTGCTTGAATATATGGATATTACTTTCGATCCAGAGAAAAGTTCGAAAGTAAAACTCCTTTATATTGAAAACATAAAAAAGCCGCAAAAATTATTAAAACACGCCAGTTCGTTAATACAAAAAGGATGTAAAATTGCTGCCATAAAGGCTGGAAGCTCCGAAGCAGGTAGTCGTGCAGCTTCGTCCCATACTGGTGCGATGGCAAGTCCCGATGTCGCTGTAGATGCATTATTTAGAAAAGCTGGCATTGTTCGTTGTTATGGACGCGAAGAGCTTACTACTGTTGCATCCATATTTATGCATAAACCACTCAAAGGCAAGCGAATAGCAGTAATAACACATGCTGGTGGACCTGCAGTTATGCTAACGGATGCACTTTCGCAAGGAGGATTTGAAGTGCCTCCCATTGCAGGAAGTAAAGCGGAAGAACTATTGACACATCTATTTCCAGGTTCTTCAGTTGCCAATCCAATAGATTTCTTAGCAACCGGAACAGCCGAACAATTAGGAATCATTATAGATTATTGTGAGCATCACTTCGATAACATTGATGCTATGGCTGTAATTTTTGGTAGTCCTGGATTGTTCCCTGTTTACGATGTATATAATGTATTACACGAAAAAATGTTGACCTGTAAGAAACCAATCTTTCCTATTTTACCATCAATTATTAATGTTGCCGACGAAATAAACGATTTTATTTCTAAAGGGCATATTTATTTTCCAGATGAAGTATTATTTGCTCGTGCTTTAGCTAAAGTATACACTACTAATAAAGTAAAGCAAAGTAAAGAAAATCCATATATTTTGAACAAAGAGCGACTCCATAGTATTATTTCCCATTATAATAATGGGTATTTAAAGCCGATTGATGTCAATATGTTACTCGAAACAGCAGGTATTCCTGTTGTTGGCGAAGTTATTGCAAAAGATGTTATCGAAGCAGTGAAAGCTGCCGATGAGTTTGGTTACCCTGTTGTAATGAAAGTTGTAGGTCCTGTTCACAAAACTGACGTTGGAGGAGTGGCATTAAATATCAAATCGCAAGAGCAAGTTGTAAAAGAATTTGAGCGCATGATGAAAATAAAAGATGTAACAGGAATACTCATACAACCAATGTTGAGTGGAATTGAATTATTTATTGGAGCAAAACGCGAATCGTCTTTCGGACATATTATTATGTTTGGTTTGGGAGGAATTTTTATCGAAATACTTAAAGATGTTCAAACAGCGTTAGTTCCAGTAAATAAAGATGAAATTATTGAGCTTATCCGACAACTTAAAACCTACCCGATGCTTAAAGGTTATAGAGGTATGCAAGGTGTTAATATTGAAATTTATGCCGATATTATATGTCGTGTTTCGGCTTTATTACATGCTGTTCCCGAAATTTTCGAAATGGATATAAATCCATTACTAGGAAAAGAAAATCAAGTAATTGCCGTAGATGCACGAATTAGAATTGAAAAGGAATAAAATTATAAAAACATGAAAAAGAAAGATTTAGTATTTTTATTAATTGCAATGGTTATAGTTTTTCCATACTTACCATTCGGTTTTCTTAACAATTTTCAATCATCATTTTTATACAATGAAGAATATTGGATTGTAACAAGTTTCATCAAATTTGCATTTTTAGCAACACTTGGCGAAGTAATAGGATTAAGAATAAGAACAGGAAATTATTACGAAAAAGGTTTTGGGCTAATTCCTCGTATGCTTGTGTGGGGTGTTTTAGGGTTAACTATAAAAATTGCTTTTGTAGTATATGCAGCCGGAATTCCTGTATTAATTGAAAAATATTTTTGGATTTCGGGTGCAAAAGACTCAATGGCATATAAAGATATTTTTGAGGCAAGTGAACATGGACTAGGTGGAGTACGTTTTCTCGCGGCATTTTTAATAAGTACTATCATGAATTTAACATATGCACCCGTAATGATGACGTTTCATAAAATTACCGATACCCATATCATGCAACAAGGAGGCTCGTTAATAAAGTTTTTTTCGCCTATACCTATACGCCAAATTTTTCCAACAATAAACTGGGATTTGCAATGGAATTTTATTTTTAAGAAAACTATTCCACTATTTTGGATTCCTATGCAAACCATTAATTTTATGGTAGCTTCGGAATATAGAGTTGTTATTGCTGCTTTTTTAGGCATTGTTTTAGGTATATTGCTATCAATTGCTACTCCAAAAAAATAAGTTATGACGAAAGTTTCTGAACTTATTGCATATTTGGAAGACTTGTTTCCATTGGCTTTGCAGGAAAGTTATGATCGTTCGGGTGCACAAATTCTTTTTACAGAAGAGCCAATCAATGGTATTTTGCTTTGTCTCGATATTACAGAAAAAGTTATAGATGAAGCTTTAGAAAAAACATGTAATATTATAATTTGCCATCATCCAATATTGTTTAAACCAATTTATCAAATACGGCAGAATCTTCAACAAAGTGATATCATAATTAAAGCAATTAGCAATAAAATTTCAATTTATGCTTTGCATACAAATTTTGATAATTCTTGGCAAGGTACAAATCGCATATTAACCGAATTGTTAGAATTGAAGAATGTACAGATATTATTGCCCATGGAAAACCAACTCATGAAACTTGTTACGTTTGTACCACATACTCACGTAGAGTATGTACGACAAGCTTTGTTTGATGCAGGTGCCGGTCATATTGGAAATTATGATTCTTGTAGCTATAATATTGAAGGATATGGCACATTTCGAGGAAATGAGGAAGCTAATCCATTTGTGGGCGAAAAAGGACAACTACATCAGGAACCTGAAACACGCATAGAAACTATTTTCCCGGTTTTCAAAACAAATCAAATAATACAAGCCTTATTGAAAGCTCATCCGTACGAAGAAGTTGCATACGATTTGTATCCATTATCAAACAAATACTATAGAGCAGGAAGTGGAATGATAGGCTATCTGCACGATCCGATGTCGAAAGAAGCTTTTTTATGGTATGTAAAAGAACGCATAGGTTCTAATATATTAAAGTACAACCATTGCATAAAAGATGTAATACAAAAAGTTGCCGTATGCAGTGGAAGCGGCAGTTCATTGATACCTAAAGTGCTTCAGGAAAAGGCAGATGCGTTTATTACAAGCGACATAAGTTATCATAATTTTATTGAAACACCTTCGCAACTATTATTAATAGATGCAGGTCATTATGAAACAGAAATTCACTTTACAAAAAAAATATTTGAAATTATTACGAAAAAAAATACTAATTTTGCAGTCCATTTATCCGAAAGTTGTTTGAATCCAGTAAATTATTATTAATATGGCTAAAAAAGAAAATCCTGTAGTTGAAACAACCGATTTGTCGGTAGAAGAAAAACTTAAAGCCCTTTTTTCCTTACAAAGCATAGATTCACAAATAGATAATATAATAAAACTTCGTGGAGAATTGCCTCTTGAAGTGCAGGATTTGGAAGACGAAGTCATGGGGCTAGAAACCCGTTATCATAAATATTTAGATGAAATAAAAAATTTGGAGCAAAAAGTTAGCGGTAAGAAAATAGAAATTAAGAAAGCCGAAGATCTCATTAAAAAATATACAGAACAGCAAAGTAATGTACGAAATAACAGAGAATACGATGCAATAAATAAAGAAATAGAATTTCAACAGCTCGAAATTCAATTATGCGAAAAACACATAAAAGAATTTAATACCCAGATTGAACAATTAAAAAACGAATCGACGGTTACCAAAGAAACACTTGAAAAAAGAAAAGCTGATTTAGAATTAAAAAGAAAAGAACTGGCAGAAATTATTGAAGAAACACAAAAAGAAGAAGAACAACTAAGAGAACAATCTCTCAATTTAGAGAAATTAATTGAACCGCGTTTGCTTACTGCATATAAGAGAATTCGTAAAAATGCTCGCAATGGCTTGGCTGTTGTTAAAGTACAACGTGATGCTTGTGGTGGTTGCTTTGCAAAAATTCCTCCACAACGTCAGCTCGAAATTCGCTCACGTAAAAAAATCATTGTTTGCGAATACTGTGGGCGAATATTAATTGACCCTGAATTGTAATACACTATAATAATTAAACTATATTCAGTTCTTTTTTATATCTTTAAGATAAAATTTTATTATTAAATTTTAATTAAATTTAAGCATTTACAAAATTTTTATTGTAAATTTGAAAAAATCTTATTTTATGAAAACAAAGCAATTAGTCATAATTATTTCTATTTTGTTAGTATTAATT
>JAOADU010000060.1 GCA_026417155.1 Bacteroidales bacterium
ATTAAATTATTTATCATGTTTTTTATTTTAAAATTGTTTTTCTTTCCAAATGTTTTGAAAAGAGATTTTAAGACAAATGAAGAGCGTTCAAAGTATATTATTCATGAATTAACTAAAAATTAAATTATATGACATTGTTAGATGCAGCATTAACCGATTGGTCGAGGGCACAATTTGCCCTAACGGCTATTTATCATTGGTTTTTTGTGCCATTAACGTTGGGATTGTCTTTTATAATGGCAATAACAGAAACCATTTATGTTAAAACGGGCAACGAAGAATGGAAAAAAATTACAAAATTTTGGATGACATTGTTTGGAATAAACTTTGCTATTGGTGTTGCCACGGGGATTATTTTAGAATTTGAATTTGGAACTAATTGGTCGAAGTATTCGTGGATTGTTGGTGACATTTTTGGAGCACCTCTTGCCGTTGAAGGCATTTTTGCTTTCTTTTTAGAATCGACGTTTATAGCAGTAATGTTTTTTGGATGGGAAAAGCTTAGTAAAAAATTTCATTTGCTTTCGACATGGTTAGTTGCTTTTGGTTCAAATCTTTCGGCTTTTTGGATATTAGTAGCCAATGCATGGATGAATTATCCAACAGGAATGGAATTTAATCCCGATACTGCTCGTAGCGAAATGATAAGTTTTGTTGATGTGGCACTTTCTCCTTTTGCCGTAAATAAGTTTCTCCATACAATTTCTTCGGCATATATAATTTCGGCATTGTTTGTGGTTGGCGTGAGTTCATGGTATTTGTTAAAAAATCGCAATGAATTATTTGCAAAAAAAAGCATATTGGTAGCTTCGGTATTTGGCGTCATATCTTCGTTCTTTATTATTCTAACCGGCGATGGTTCGGCTTATCAAGTTGCTCAAAAACAACCGATGAAATTAGCAGTTATGGAGGGTTTATACGAAGGCAAAGAAGGTGCTGGACTCCTTGCATTTGGTATTCTTAATCATTCAAAACAAATTAATGATAGTACAGATCCGTACATAATGAAGGTAGAAATACCTAAATTGTTATCGTTACTTGGTTATCGAGATGCCAATGCTTTTGTTCCGGGTATAAAAGATTTGGTTTATGGCAATGAAAAATATGGAATAGAACCTGCCGAAAAACGTATTGAACGTGGCAAAAAAAGTGTTGATGCCCTTAAACGATACAAAGAAGCCAAAGCCAATGGCGATACGGCAACCATGAATTTAGCATTAGCAGAATTTAAAGAAACATTTCATGATTTTGGTTATGCATATTTTGATCGTGTAGAGCAATTAGTTCCTAATATTCCGTTAGTATTTTATTCATTTCATATTATGGTTGCTTTGGGGTTCCTGTTTTTGTTGATTTTTATTTTAACCTTGTGGTATTCTATAAAAGACACATTACAAACAAAGAAATGGCTACTCAGAATTGCGTTATGGAGCATACCATTGGGCTATTTAGCGTCGCAACTGGGGTGGGTGGTTGCCGAAGTAGGACGTCAACCTTGGGCAATTCAAAATATTTTACCGGTATTTAAAGCAACTTCGCATTTATCGGTTGGAGCTGTACAGACTACTTTCTTTTTGTTTCTTATATTATTTACTATTTTGTTAACTGCAGAAATTCGTATATTAGTAAAACAAATTAAAAACGGACCAAAAGAATAAATCTATGTTTGAAACGATGGAATTATCGACCCTGCAGCAATATTGGTGGATATTAATATCCATATTGGGTGCTGCTTTAGTTTTCCTTCTTTTTGTACAAGGAGGGCAAACATTATTATTTCAAGTTGCAAAAACCGACGACGAGCGATCAATGTTGGTAAACACATTGGGACGAAAATGGGAATTGACTTTTACTACATTAGTAACGTTTGGTGGAGCATTTTTTGCTTCGTTTCCGTTGTTTTATGCAACAAGCTTTGGCGGAGCATATTGGGTTTGGATGGCAATTCTTTTTGGGTTTATTGTTCAAGCGGTATCGTATGAGTTTCGAAGCAAAGCTGGAAATGTTTTAGGAAAGAGAACATACGAATGGTTTTTATTTGCTAATGGTTTTTTAGCAACGGTATTATTGGGTGCTGCTGTGAGTACTTTTTTTACGGGAAGTGCCTTTTCAATTGATATGTATAATCTTCCTAAGTGGGATTTGCCAACACATGGTCTTGAAGCGGCGTTAAATATTCAAAACCTTTCGCTGGGGTTAGCATTGTTCTTTCTTACACGTATGACTGGCGCTATGTATTTTATAAAAACCATTGAACACGATGAAATTATCAGACGCTCGACAAGACAAGTGTTCTGGAACGGACTAATTTTTGTATTTTTCTTTTTACTGTTTGTAGCATTATTGCTCACAAGTAAGGGTTATGCCGTAGATGAAAAAGGGCTTGTTTACATGGAAGATTATAAATACTTACACAACTTTTTACAAATGCCGCTGGTATTAGTAATTTTTGTAATAGGTGTAATCCTTTCGTTGTGGGGTTGGTATCGCTCATTTTCAAAAGCCATACCAAGAGCTTTTTGGTGTACTTCAGCAGGAGTGTTTTTTGTTGTTTTATCGTTGTTTTTCATTGCTGGATTTAATAATACATCGTTTTATCCTTCATATACAGACTTACAATCATCGCTAACTATTTACAATGCATCATCAAGCCATTTTACACTTACGGCAATGAGCTATGTTTCGTTATTTATACCTTTTGTTGTTCTTTATATTGCCTACGCTTGGAAATCGTTAGCCAAAATGAAAATATCTAAACAAGAACTGGAAAACAATTCACATGTTTATTAAAAATAAATGCTTATGATATCATCAATTATTTGGCTGATAACTTGGCCTCTTTTAATAGCAATAACGTATTTTATAGTATATAAACTGCTGAAAAAGAAAAATTGGCTATAAAAACTTAAATATATTGTAAAATTTTCTCAATTAAATCGTTTTGATTTAGCGGTTTAATAAGATACTCACAACATCCTGCTTTTCTGCATTGCTCTTCTTCGGTAGAATATGCATAAGCTGTTTGGGCGATAATAGGGACATGAGGATTTAGCTCTTTGATTAGTTTTGTTGCTTCGAAACCATCCATAATGGGCATTTGTATGTCCATTAACACAATGTTGATAACGCAATGATGTTTTTTAAATAGTTCAACAGCTTCTTTCCCGTTGTGTGCTCTCAATATTTTTATTTTTTCATTAGCCAACATCTCTTCGAGAAAAATAAAATTCAAATCATCGTCTTCGGCAATTAATATGCAAATTTGTTTTTCGAGTTCTATTTTATTATTTTTTAATGAAACAAATTGAGGTGTAAAGAGGTTAGTATTGGAGTATGGGAAGCGGACAGAAAAAGTACTTCCTTTTTGCCATTCCGATTCTACATGCAAGGTACCGTTCATTTGCTCTACAATGTTCTTAACAATATATAAGCCCAAACCTAAGCTTCGTTGAGAAGTAGTATAGTCTTTGCTTATGGTTGCAAATGGTTGAAACAAATTTTCTAATTGTTCGGCTTTAATGCCAACCCCTGTGTCTTTTACATAAAAAATAATACAGTTGTTTAACAGTGAGTATCCAAATTTTATTTCGCCATGATAGGTATATTTAATTGCGTTTGATATCAGATTCGCCATGATTTGTTTTAATCTTAATACGTCGGTATAAAATGGAATGTTGTCTTCGGGCGTGTTGGTAAAAACGAGTTTTAAATGTGATTTTTGTCGTATTTGCAATTCTTGTATAAATTGCTCGTATAATTCTTGGAATATAGGATAAAGAAATACTGATTCGTTAACGATTGATAAATTTCCGCTTTCGATTTTCGAAATATCAATAAGATCGTCAATTAAACGGGACAAAATGGTGGAACTATGATGAATTTGTTTAATGTAATGTTGCTTTTTTTCTTCTGTTAAGCTGGAGTTTTGCAGTAAGCTGGCAAAACCATTTATAGAGTTTAAGGGAGTTCGTATTTCGTGGCTTATGGCAGCAATAAAGGTCGATTTAATGCGTTCTTTAGTTTCTGCTTCGTCTTTCGATTTCAATAATTCCGTTTCTTTCCTTTTTGCTTCTGTTATATCTTGTGTTATAGCGATTAAATATTTTACTTTACCGTCTTCGAGTATGGGAAATATTTCTTCGCTAAATATTTTCTCGCTGCCATCAGTTTGAGTGAATGCAAATTCGTGCATAAAGGATTTTCCTTCAATAAAAAGTCCTTGTAATACTTTTAGAGCCTGATCTCTGAAATTTTGTGGCATGAGATCGAAAATGTTTTTAGATAAGATGTCGTTGATATTATAATTAAATGATTCTAAAAATTTACGATTGCACTTTATGATATTGTAATTTTCATCTATTAAAAGAATGCCTTCGTTTAAATTTTCGATGATAATCTGATTTATTTCGGTAAGATAACTAATTTCTCTTTTCGATAAAACCCATTCGGTAATATCTCTGATGGAGACTATAAAATGTTCTTTCAAGTCTTCAATTAAAGGGCTAATAATTGTTTGACAAAAAATCACATGTTCATTTATTCGGGTAGATGATTCGAAAAATAATGTGCGTTTTTGATTCTTAGCTTCATAAAAGTATTGAATAAATTTATGATTCAGAAACGGAAAACTTTCGTTAACGTTTTTGTGTAATACATCGGCAGGTAAATTTAGTTTTGTAAGTAAATTTTGTAATGCTTTATTGGTAAATATAACTTTATCCTGATTATTAACAATAAATATTAGCTCGCTGGTAGTGTTTAATATTGTTTCGTAAAAACGACTGTTTATTTCGATTTGCTTTTGTGCTAAATGTTTTTGAATTAACAAAGAAGTGTGGTTAATAAGTGGCTCGAGCATGGATAAGTTAGGTTCATGTTGATGAATTAATAATGTAATATTTCCTAAAAGCATCGAACGGCTAATAAATCCCATAACATAAATGCTATGTATAGGGATATTTCCCAACAAATTTATGAGTAAGTCTTTGTTAAAAAAGTAATTTGCTTGTAAAAAATCTTCTTTATTAATTTCTACCAAGCGTCCATAAGTAGCTAATATTTTTTGCTCAATGGGAAGAGAAAAGCATATTTTTTTGACATTTGTTTCTAGTTCAACTAAATATTGTTTAATTTCATTAATAGGAGAACATATAAATTCATTGATAAATAAATCGTTCGAATTATCGTATTTGTTTATAATAATAGTACATTGGGGTAATAGTTGACTTATTTTTTCGCCAATAAACCGATATGGATTTGTAAAATCGTCTATTGCTAATAATTCGAATGAAATTTGGGTAAGTTGTTCAAAATATTTTTTACACGGTGTTTCATCAAATTTTAAATCATAATCTAATGTTATCAATATTTGATATTGATTATTAATGTTAATAGGTGTAAGTTTGTAATGATATTCTTTTCTGTTATGTTTAATAGTAATTTTTCCTGTTTTATTATATTTTGATTGAATTATTTCTTTGAAATTATTAATTAACTCTTCTGCAGCATTTATTTCAAAAAGTTTACTAATAGAATCGCCAATCTGAATATTAAGATCTTTACACTCATCGGAACAGCCCTCAATCAAACCTTCTGAATTAGTTATGAGTAAATACATATGTTATCTTTAATTATTTCACGCTTAATATTGTTTTAATTATACAAAAATATCATTATTTTTTAAATTTTAGACAATGTGTATTAACATTTTTTAATCATATTAATTTAGACTTGTTCTAAACAACATATATCTTTGTAAAAAAATAATGATGAAATATATTTTTATTTTTCTTTTGTTTATATGCAATCTGTCAATTATTGCTCAAAAAGGACGCATAGAAGGGCTTATTTTAAATGAAGCAAATAATGAACCAATTCCTCTGTCAAATATTCAAGTAGTAGGCACAAGTATTGGTACATCGAGCGATTTTAATGGTAGATATATTATTACGGGTTTAGATCCAGGCTTTTATCAATTACAAATTAGCTCAGTTGGTTTCAAAACATTACTAACGCAAGATATACAGGTAATAAATAACAAAACAACATATGCCGATTTTCGTTTAGAAGAGCAGAGTTATTTGCTAAATCAGGTAAATGTTACAGCCGAACGTTTTGTAAAAAAAGCAGAAAGCCCGTTATCGATGCGAAGTATCAGCATTGCAGAAATAGAAAACAGTGCTGGTGCCAATCGTGATATTGCTCGAATAATCCAAAATTACCCTGGAATATCTGCTTTCCCGGTAGCCAATAGAAATGACATTATTGTACGTGGTGGAGCTACCAACGAAAGCAAATATTTTGTCGATGATATAGAAATTCCATATATCAATCATTTTTCGACTCAAGGAGCGTCGGGTGGAACTAATGGAATTTTAAATTCAGATTTTATTCGTGATGTAAATTTTTATGCAAGTGCTTTTCCTGCTAACAGATATAATGCTGTTAGTGGAATTTTCGATTTTAAACTAATAGATGGCAATAAAGAAAAAAGTCGATTCAGAACAACGGTTGGTGCGTCTGAACTTGCTTTAAGCGCCGATGGACCCATTTCAGAAAATACCACGTATTTAATCTCTTTGCGACGTTCTTATCTTCAATTACTTTTTAAAGCATTAGGATTACCATTTCTTCCGACATTTAACGATTATCAAGCAAAAATTAAACATAAAATAAATCAAAAAAACGAAATAACTATTTTAAGTATAGGTGCTTTAGATTTAATGAAATTAGATACAGAGTTGAAAAATCCTACTGAATATCAGCAATATATTTTAAACTATTTACCAGTATTTCAACAATGGAACTATACGTTTGGCGTTGCGTATAAACATTTTCAAGACAATGGATATACAACAATCGTTGTTAGCCGAAACATGCTCAACAATACACAAACAAAATATTATAACAACATTAAGAGCGAGCAAAACAAACTTATAGATTATGTTAGTCAGGAACATGAAAATAAATTTAGATTAGAGCAATTTACAAAGCACCAATCGATGCGTATTTTATATGGTTTTAATGTCGAACATGTAAAATATGAAAACACCTCATTTCAAAAATTACTATTCAATAACAGAATAGATACATTTCAATTTCAAACATTGTTAAACTTTTTGAAATATGGCGCCTATGTGCAACTTAGTCAGCGTTATTTATCCGAACGTTTGACATTATCGGGTGGTGTGCGAATGGACGGAAACACATACAGCTCCTATATGGCAAATCTCGCACAACAAATTTCACCACGAGTTGCTGCTTCTTACGATTTAACCGAATTGTGGAGTATTAATACTAGTTGGGGTTATTATCATCAGTTGCCAGCATACACTTCTATGGGCTACAAAAATAAGGAAGGTAAATTTGAAAATAAACAAAGTTTAAAATATATTGCGGCTAATCATTTTGTAGCAGGAATTTCGCATCTTTTTAATCAGCAAAGTAAAATATCAATCGAAGCATTTTACAAACATTATTCTCGTTATCCTTTCTCGCTGTTAGATTCTATCCCTTTATCTTTCAAACCGATTGACTTTGGCTTTGTAGGAAATGAGCCAGTTGTATCTACCGCTAAAGGTAGAGCCTATGGCGTAGAATTATTGTTACAATCGGCAACGTCCAATAATTGGAATTGGGTGGTTTCGTACACATATGCAATAAGCCAGTTTAAAGATAAAAGAAATAATTATCGTTCTACATCGTGGGATAATCGCCACATATTGAATATAACTGCCAATAAAAAATTTAAAAAGAATTGGAAATTTGCTATGAAGTGGCGATTTGCAGGAGGGCTACCATATACTCCATACGATATAGATCGTTCTCGATTAATATCCAATTGGGATATACAAAACAGACCATATTTAGATTATAATAAAATAAACGAAGAACGTTTTAAACCGTTTCATCAACTCGACGTAAGAATAGAAAAAATGTTTTTAATGAAGCGGGCAAGTTTAAGAATTTACATTGATGTTCAAAATGCATATAATTATAAGTCGGAAGAACAACCACGACTTACAAACTTAAATGAAAATGGACAAAAACAGGTAGATCCTAACGACCCAACTCGCTATTTACTTCGTGAAATACCTGCAGATGGCGCAGGAACAGTTCTTCCAACGATAGGTATTATTTTAGACTTTTAAATATGAAACATTTATTAATTGTAAGTTCAGTATTATTTTCTGCCGTTGCTTATAGTCAGCAACAGTTTGTTGAAATAGTATTAAATCAACAAGCATTAGGCAAGCAAATCGTCTTTACTGTTGAAAGAGGAAAACAATATACTCATCCAATTATTGCTATATGGATAACAACATTAGATGGTACATATATTCAAACATTATATGTCTCAAGATCAATAGGCAAAGGTTATTATGAATACGGCAAAGCAGAAGAGGGTAAATGGTTTCCCGGCGAACGACGTAGACCTGCAGCTGTACCTTATTGGGCATTTTCGCGTGGCATAAGAGAAATCGATGGTTTATATATTCCAACTTCACAAACACCCATTCCCGACGCATACACGGGGGCTACACCTCAACAAAGTTTTGTTCTAAAAACAAAACTCGATAAGCCATTGAGTGGTAAATATAAATTATTATTTGAAATCAATCAACCGTTCGATTTTAACGATTATTGGTATAATAATAAATATGAAGAAAATACTCCGTACAGAACTTCCGGACAACCTAGTGTTGTTTATGCCGTTGAAGTTGATTTCAACGATACAAGTACGAAGGAATACTATATGAATCCTATCGGACATGGACATCCTAACGGTGAAAATGGCAGACTTTTTACAAATTTGAGTACACTAACTAGTGCGTTAGAAATAGTGAAATCTATAAAAGTAAATATTGAAGATTAAAACAAAATTCTGTACAAAAACATTGGATAAAAAGCCGACTGATGTATATAATATATTTGTTTTCTTAGTGTACTATAACCTTGCATAATAACTGCTTTGTTCTGTGTTAGGTTTTGTAAATCAATTGCCCATTCTTGAGTTGATTTTTTCCCATTTCGTTTGTAACCAATTCTTACATCCAATTTAAAATAATCGTTAAACTTATTTTCGTAAGCTTTTGTAAAATCATAATAAACTTCGCCATTTAATTTACTACGTTCTAAATCTATAGGGACATATCGCTTACCGCCTGCATAAATTGTTTTTACATCGAATGTTACAAAATTGCGTTCTTTAATTTTAAATTCATATCCAACCAGTGTATTGATAACAAAACGACTATTAAATGCAGTATTCCTCCATTTGTTGTCGTATGCCTTGTATTTTGAATCGAACAATGAAAATGTTGATAACCAGTAAAATCCTTTGTATAAGGATTGCTCTAAAGTAAACTCTATTCCTGTATTTTTGCCGAAACCTTTATTTATTAAACTATCTACAGCAAGTATATTGAAAAACTCGCCAGCATTAATTAAACTATACGAAGGAATTGTAGTTGAAACAGGAACTTTAAACAGCCATTGATAATAAGGCTCTATCTTAAACAAAATATTTTCCGACAACCGTAAAGTATAAGATACAACAAAATGATGAGCACGAGTTGATTTAATGTTTTTATTTGTATAACGATATTCGTTGTTTAAAGAATCATAATCAAGCAAATAATATACAACATAAGGTTGCATTTGCGTATGATATCCATATCCGAACGATAACGTATTTATACGAGCAAAATTATACTCTACACCTAATCTTGGCTCTATAGTAACTTCATTATTTATAAAGTTAATAACATAGTGAAAACCTGCTAATGATTTTATGTTTTCTGAAAACCAATGTTGCCATTGTGTATATATCTGAGTTGTATTAAATTGCTTTGTAATTTCGTGTAGACGAATAAACCTATTCCAATGTTTTATTAAAACACTATCGGTTAAACTTATATCGTGTTTTTTAAATGTAATACCATAGCCCACATAATTTCTTTGATTTATTTTTGTTTTCCCATGCAAAGCAATTGATATAACATCAACTCTATTTCGACTTCTAAAATATGGCTTCATCGAACTGTTTGTGGTATCAAAATTATCCAGAATAGTACCATCGGTTGTTTGCAAGTGAGAAATAATAGATTTTAAACGGGTATGATTGCCAAAACTACATTGATAAGTTAAAGCTGTAACAGCCAATGCCGATTCGAAAGCAGTATGCTGATCGACAATACGATAACCTGTGGCTGTTGTATCTGCAATGTCAGAGCCCATATCAATATGACTATTACCATATAAACCTATTAATGATAAAGCTGATGAATTTTTAAGCGGAACATAAATTTTAAATGATAGATCTTTGTAATATGGAATAGCAGCTCCTGTTCCCGTTCCAAAGCCTAATTTATGCATAACGGCCAAGGTAGAATAACGTGCATTAACTAAATACGAAGCATATGACTTTTTGCTAAAAGGACCTTCTATACCCAACTCGAAACCGTTAAAACCAACCTGTCCAGTAAATTCAGTTTTTTGATTGTTTCCAGCTCGCATTTTAAGATCGAACACTCCCGAAATCCCGTTACCAAATTGAGCAGGAAATGCTCCCGTATAAAAATCGGAGTTTGTAAGCAAATTGTTATTGAGCATACATACAGGTCCTCCGGTTGTGCCTAATGCAGCAAAGTGATTGGGATTGGGAATCTCCACATCGTCTAATCGCCAAATAACGCCAATGGGGGAATTTCCTCTAATAATTATATCGTTTCTCGAATCGTTTTGCATAACTACTCCTGCATAATTGCCTACCATTCGAGCAACATCACCTAAACTACCAGCGAATCGTTCTGTTTGTTCAACTTGAAAAGAACGAGCTGAGACGGTTGCAAATTGTTCTAAGGGTTTATCTTTATTTTTTTGAGCCGATACATTTACTTCATTTAAAGTTTCTATCTGTTCCTTTAAGGCTATTTCTAAAAAGATTTCTTTAGCCGAATGAAGCAAGATATTTTGAAATATTTCGGTTTTGTAACCAACAAATGTAACTTTTATGTTATGTCTGCCAACCGGAATTTTTGATAAAATAAAATATCCGTCGTTATTGCTTGTTGTAGCAAAAATGGTGTCTTTAGTTTGCAAAATTATGGTAGCACCGGGCAAAGGGGTTTGTGTTATATAATCTACGACTTTTCCACGAATATTTTGTGTCAGCGTTTGTGCTATTGTTTTGTGTAAAAAAAATAAAATAAAAATATGCAGAATAAAACACCTCATAGGTTTATAAAATAACTTACAAAGATGTACTACAAGATGTTCTTGTTTGTTAAGAAAAATTAAATTTCTTTTACAAGTTCTTTAATAATTTGTGTCATTTTAGGCTCGGATTGAGAAGCAATATGTTGTACATCTTCGTGGGTTACTTTTACAATTTTGCCGGGCACCCCTAAATCAGTGATGATGGAAATAGCAAAACAAGGAATGCCCATATGTCTAGCAACAATAACTTCGGGAGTTGTACTCATTCCAACAGTATCGCCACCAATAATTCTGAAATATAAGTATTCGGCAGGAGTTTCGAGGGTAGGTCCTGTTACTCCAACGTAAACACCTTTTTGAACCTTTATCCCTAATCTTGTAGCAATTTGTTCGGCTTTTGCAATAAGTGCTTTATCGTAAGGTTCGCTCATGTCGGGGAAACGAGGTCCTAATTCTGGATAATTTTTCCCAATTAAAGGATTGGGAATTAAATTTATATGATCGATAATGATCATTATGTCGCCTATTTCAAAGTTAGGATTAACACCACCACTAGCATTCGACACGATTAGATATTGTATGCCTAATTGCTTCATTACACGCACAGGGAATGTTACTTCTTGCATCGTATAACCTTCGTAATAATGAAATCTTCCCTGCATAGCTATTACGTTCTTGCCCGATAATTTACCACAAATTAATCGCCCTTGGTGTCCTTCAACAGTAGATACAGGGAAATTCGGAATATTTTGATATTCTAAAATATGCTCTATTTGAATTTCGCGAACTAAACCTCCTAACCCTGTACCTAAAATAATGCCTATTTCGGGCTTAAAATTTGTTTTTTCGATAATGAATGCTGCTGATTGGTTGATTTTTTCTAACATATTCTATCAATTCTTGGTTAAACATATTTTTCTCATTGTACAATATTTCTATTTCAATGGGGATGTAAAACAATGGTAAATTTTGTAACTCTTCGGTCATAGGCGATTCTCGTAGCCGAATAGCATCTTTTTCAGTTGTTATAATAACTTTATTGGGTTGATTTATTTCATTGAAACGTGAAATAATTTGCTCAATATCTTTTGTTTTAAAATAATAATGATCGGGAAAAATAATAGTAAATATTTCAACTGAAAATCTTTTTATGTATTCGATAAGTGGTTTTGGATTGGCAATTCCAGTTACTAATAAGACATAATATTTGCATTTAGTAAAGCTATATTTGGTCGCTCTGAATTTGCCTGGAAAAACTACTACGGGGCTTTTGTATTCAATGCGGCTAAAAAATAGATATTGAAATGGAAACAGCTCTAGCTTTTTTTGAATGATACGTTTTTCTATGGGTTTAATGTCGGGTGGTGTATTTGTTACAATTACAATATGAGCTTTAGATTTATGATGTACGCGTTCTCTAAGATTTCCGTATGGCAATAAGTAATCTTCGTAAATGGGATTATTATAATCGACTAACAATAAATAAACTCCAGCTTTTACTGCTAAATGCTGATAGCCGTCGTCCATTATTATTACATCTATTTTGGGTTCAGTTTTTTTTAATAAAATATCAATAGCTTTGCGACGTTTTTCGCAAACAACCACAGTTATATCAGGAAACTTTTGCTTTATTTGTAAAGGTTCATCACCAACATCTAATGCCGATGAATCTGTAAAAACTTCTAAATATCCTTTTGTTCTGCGCTTGTAGCCTCTACTTAATACAGCAATGGTATAATGTTCTTTTAATACTTTTACAACATATTCTACATGAGGAGTTTTGCCAGTACCACCAACAGTGATGTTACCTACACATACAATAGGAATAGGATATTCTTTTGAGCGTAATAAAGAGATGTTATACAAAAAGTGTCTGAATCCGATTACTAAGCCATATAACCAAGATAAGGGAATTAAGATAAAACCATATTTTTTTCTGTTAGAAATCAAAATTCAAGACTTTAAAAACGCTAATGTAAATATTTCTGATAAATTCTGCAAATTTCATAGTTAAGCATGTATCAAATAATTTCATAATATTATTTCATTTTAATAGATTTGCAACAAAAAAAATGGCGCTTCAATGTGGAATCATAGGCATTCAAAGCAGTGGTAAAACAACTTTATTTAATTCATTATCAGGCATAAAAGCAGAAACTCAGGCGTTTGCCGATAAAATAAACATTGGAATTATAAAAGTTCCTGATCAACGGTTGTATGAGCTTGAAAAATATCAAAAAACCGAAAAAATTGTCCATGCAACAGTAAACTTAGTGGATATTCCGGGATTAGCAAAAGGATCATCAAATAATGAAAATGTAAGGAAATTTCTTAACGAGATACGCAATAGCGATGCTTTTATACATGTAGTTCGCTGCTTTGAGAACCCTTTAGTCCCTCATCCCGAAGGGAGTATAGATCCAGTGAGAGATGTAGAAAATATTGAACTGGAATTACAAGCACGCGACATAGAATCTATAGAAAAAAAAATACAACGATTAGAAAAAATTGCCAAATCTGGGAATAAAGAGGCCAAATTACAAATAGATAAGCTTTTAGAACTTAAAGAAAAACTCGAAAATTTTGAGTCAATTCGATCTATTGAACTTCACGAAATGGCAAAAGAAGCCATACAAGATTTATTTTTACTAACAGCCAAACCTGTTCTTTATGTAGCAAATGTTGATTCAAATTCTGTAATTAATGGCAATAAATATTCTCAATCATTAGAAACCTATTTGCGGCAAAAAGGCTACAACGTGCTTTTATTAAGTGCACAGTTTGAAGCAGAAGTAGCCGAACTGGAAGACGAGGCAGATAGAAAAATGTTTTTGGAAGATGCAGGATTAAGCGAACCTGCAGTAAACAGGTTGTTGCAAGCAGCTTACCATATGTTAAATTTACGAACTTTCTTCACAGTAGGACCCAAAGAAATTCGTGCATGGACAATTAAACAAGGCATGACAGCTCCGCAAGCTGCAGGTGTTATTCATAGCGACCTTGAACGAGGATTTATTCGAGCCGAGGTTATGAAATATCACGATTTTGTTACATTCGGAAGCGAAGCTGCATGCAAGGAAAAAGGAAAGTTTTACATAGAGGGGAAAAATTATATTGTACAAGATGGCGATATCTTGCACATCCGCTTTAACGTTTAAAACTATCTATAGGTTTGTTAAAATAAGTTTTCTATAATCTGATCGTCAACGAAATTAGGTAAAGTAACTGTCAATAATGGTTCCGATTCCATAGCACGTTTAATGGCAAATATAGCTCCTTCGTTACGTGCCCAGCTTCGGCGCGCAATGCCATTATTTACATCCCAATGAAGCATCATCTTTAGTCGGCGGGCAGAATCGTCGCTTCCATCTAATACCATTCCAAATCCACCATTTATTACTTCACCCCAACCTACACCTCCTCCGTTGTGCAACGAAACCCATGTAGCACCACGGAAAGCATCGCCAATAACGTTATGAACTGCCATGTCGGCTGTAAAACGAGAACCATCGTATATGTTTGAAGTTTCTCGGAATGGTGAATCAGTGCCCGACACATCGTGATGATC
The DNA here is from genome assembly GCA_026417155.1 of Bacteroidales bacterium. Taxonomy (GTDB): domain Bacteria; phylum Bacteroidota; class Bacteroidia; order Bacteroidales; family GWA2-32-17; genus Ch61. The sequence continues at coordinate 14,789 of JAOADU010000060.1, forward strand.
TCTTCCTAGTACAATAGGTGCCGAAATATATCCTTTTCGGATAGCATCATTAAAAGCTTTAGCAATTTCTATTCGTCCTTCGGCATCGGCGTATAAAATTCTTGCTTGACTTCCAACAACAAGTTTGTTTTTTTTAGCTTCGCGAATCCATTTAAGATTGTCGAGCATTTGTTGTTTTATTTCGGTGGGTGCTTGTTTTGACAATTGTTCTATTACATCGCCAGCTATTTCGTCGGTTTTATCTAAATCATCAGGATTTCCTGATGTGCATACCCAGCGGAAAGGACCAAAACCAAAATCGAAACACATAGGTCCCATAATATCTTGTACATACGAAGGGTATTTAAAAGAACCATCGGGTTTTAGAATATCTGCTCCTGCTCGACTTGCTTCAAGCAAAAATGCATTACCATAGTCGAAGAAATACATGCCACGTTCGCATAATGTATTGATAGCAGCAACATGACGTCGTAACGAGCTATAAACTAATTCTTTGAACTTCTCTGGATATTTAGCCATCAATTCATTGGCTTCTTCGAATGATATTCCTACTGGATAATAACCACCCGCAAACGGATTATGTAACGAAGTTTGATCGCTTCCTAATTCAACAATTATGTTTTCTTTTACTAATCGTTCCCATAAATCTACAACATTTCCATGATACGCTAAAGAAACAGCTTCTTTATTTGATTTGGCTTTAATAATACGTGGTATCAAGTCATCAAGGTTTTCATAAACTTCATCGACCCAACCTTGCGAATATCGAGTTTGTATTGCTTTAGGATTTACTTCGGCAATGACGCCAACGGCACCAGCAATAACGGCTGCTTTGGGTTGAGCACCGCTCATACCACCCAAACCACTTGAGACAAAAAGCTTTCCCGATAAGTCTTCGCCATGTTTGCTGATAATTCTTCCTGCATTAAGGATAGTAATAGTAGTACCGTGAACAATTCCTTGAGGACCAATGTACATATACGAACCTGCCGTCATTTGTCCATATTGTGTTACGCCAAGAGCATTAAAACGCTCATAATCTTCCTTGGATGAATAATTGGGTATCATCATTCCATTCGTAACCACAACACGAGGAGCGTCTTTGTGCGAAGGAAAGAGTCCCATCGGATGACCTGAATACATTACAAGGGTTTGATCGTCGGTCATTTCGCTTAAATATTTCATGGTGAGCAAGTATTGTGCCCAATTTTGAAACACAGCACCATTGCCACCATAAGTAATTAGTTCATGAGGATGCTGAGCAACGGCAGGATCCAAGTTGTTTTGTATCATAAGCATAATGGCTGCTGCTTGCTTAGAACGATAAGGATATTCATCAATCGGTCGAGCATACATTTCGTAGTCGGGACGAAATCGGTACATGTAAATTCGACCGTAAGTATTCAATTCCTCCAAAAATTCAGGGGCTAATACTGCATGAAATTTTTTCGGAAAATACCGTAAAGCATTGCGTAAAGCTAGTTTTTTCTCTTCTTGTGATAATATATCTTTTCTTTTTGGGGCATGATTTACAGAAGGATCGTAAGGTTTGGGTTGAGGCAATTCATTGGGGATCCCTTGACGAATCAATCGTTTAAATTCTTCTTTCGATATCATATGCATTTTTTGAGTGTAAAGATATATAAAATTTTGAACGAATGTTCAATTTATTCAAAATTCGTGTTAAGTAATTTTATCAATCATGCTTTGTTATTAGCATAATTTTATGTGGATTATGTTTAATAATTACATAATAAAGATAGTTTAATAAAATAGGCTATGTTCTAAAAATATTACTTAATATTTGCGGACAATCAACCTTTGCTAAAACATTTAGTATCTAAATTTGAGTTGTTGAGTAGTATAAAATTAAGAACCAAATTTTTTAAAAATTATTGAGTTCTGTAAATATATATTAAAGTAAGAAGTAAGAATACGATGTATCTCCGACATCTTTGTCGGAGATGTAATTCTTCACTGGCAGGATGCCAGTGTTACAGTGTGTCTTCGGCATTCATGTAGGAGTATAAATTTCTTGTTAGCTTCTTCGTTACTGCTACGAATGCATGAATAGAATTTCATAAATTAGTCAAAAATAAATATCAAATTAAGCCAATTTACTTTAATGTATGATATTCAATACAAATAAACAATAAAATAATACTTTAAATATTTACTTTAAGTAAATAATAAACATTAGTTTTTAATGCAACGAACGGAATAACCACAAGTTCTATTTTGAAGACCACGGTAAATTGTATTGTATACCGTATGCAAGTATCGATAATAAGCTCCTGTTATACCATTTGCAGTTGCTGTCCAAAAATTAGCTGAATTTGTAATCTCATTAAAGCCTCCAGCCCATCCCCTATAACCTCCAGGTAAAGCTTTAAAGCCACTAACATTATTACCATTCCAAGCAGGTGAATTCAAACTCGTAGCTTTCATCTTATAACCTGGCCCAGCTGTAGAAGTAGATCCTCGCCAGTCTGTAAGAGTTTGAAAATTATTAAGTGAAGTACTTCCAGTTGGACTTATAGTAGTCTCTACACACCATTCGTATCGACTAAATTCAAAATCCGTTGGGATGTGATAATCACTTGGACATATTCCCTGCGGTGAACCGCTACCACAAGGGTCACAATTATAGAATGGAACACTTGCACTATTATTGTAATTAAAAGGGAATTGCATAGCTTCTGCCCATTGGTACAAACCTCCATAATTTGAACAATTGGAAGGTGTATTATTGTAACAATATTTTTCTATTTCACTATCATTGTTTTGATCACCATCATTTACCATTATTCCTACATCCATATTTGAATTAATCCATTGCTGTGTTCCACAAGATATAGTACATCCAATGGTACTTACCGTAATGGTGTTACTGTTATTACTTGTACCACAAGCATTATTGGCACGCACTCGATAATAGTATGTTTGACCACAAGTTAAACCTGTTATGTTGTAGTTTGTAACATTCCCTACATTTAGGTTATTAAACCCAGAAACAAAATTTGTGAAAGTATTATCAGTTGCCACATCTAAAAAATAATTTGTAGCACCACTACTAACATTCCAATTGGCGATAAAGCTTGTATTGGTTATACTACTGGCAGCATTCGCATTTGGAACAGAAGGCACTGAAGTACAACCACATGAAATTTGTACCCATTGACTGAAGGACGAATTATACCATTCAAAGCAATTAGTTGTTGTATTAAAAATTAGTAAAGAATTAGCAGGGTTACTAATTGAATTACGCTGTGTAGTAGTCATGCGAGGAATCAACAGCCCCTTACTTGTTGATTGAATATCTAGCATGGCAGAATTATCAGGATTTGCACCCGTAGTGTTTATTGATATCTGGCTAAACAATAGGCTACTTAATAATAAACATGCTAACAAGAAGATAATTTGTTTCATATAGTTTAGATTTTTATGATTAATTATTTTATTTACGTTAAAATAACGTATATCTTTTATCAACAAAAATACTTTAAAATAAAAATTAAATTACTGATAAGCGTTTGGATATATTTGTTTTAGCTAAGTATAGTTATACATGAGTTTAGAAAAAATATATAAACGATGATAAAATTTATTCAATGTAACTTAAAATCAAATATAGATAAATGATTAGATACTACAAAAACATCATTAAAAAATATATTAACAAAAATGAAAATATTAGCAATAAATAATATTTACATTATTTCAAATTATTTCGTAATTTTGCGAAATATCAAATCCGTGCTTTATGAATATAAAAATTTTAGGAACAGGATGTCCTAAATGCAATCAATTAGAACAGCTAGTAAAAGAAGCAGTTCAAGCATTATCAATAAATGCAGAAATTACAAAGGTTGAAGACATTGATAAAATTTTGAGTTATGGAATAATGCGTACGCCGGCCTTAGTGATTAATGAAAAAGTTGTGATGTATGGTAGAGTTCCATCTGTTCAGGAATTGAAAGAGCTGATTGAAAAAAATCAGTAAATATGAAAAAGAATGTCGATTTTTCTGAAAAACACAAACAAATTGCGATCATAGCCAAAGCATTAAGCCATCCGGCTAGAGTTTATATTATAGAAAAGCTAATTTCGCTTAATGATTGTTGTACTAGTGGCGAAATGATAGGCGACATTCCGATTGCACGATCAACACTTTCTCAACATTTAAAAGAACTAAAATATGCGGGCTTAATTCAAGGTGAGATAGAACCACCGAAAATAAAATATTGTATCAATAAAGAAAATTGGGATAAAGCAAAACAAATTTTTAATGAATTATTTAAGTAGGAAGTTTATGAAAATATTTTTAATGCTGTTATTATTAACTTTAATCGTAAGTTGTCAGCATAACAACGAGTCAAACAACCGATTATCAGAGAAAGATAGTTTACTAACGCAAGCAAATCAACCGGTAATATTGGTTTATAATTTTTTTGGAACCCATCGATGTCCATCGTGCATTGCTATTGAAGAAGCCACAAAGAAAACACTCGAAACATATTTTCAGAATGAATTGAAACAAGGTAAAATAAAGCAGTATAGTGTTAATGTTGATGAAGAAAAGAATTCGCAAGTATGTGAAAAATATCAGGCATTTGGATCGGGAATAGTAATTGCTCGCATCGATAATTCAAAAGATACATCCATTAATTTAACAAGCGAAGGGTTTAAATATGCATTAAAAAAGCAAGAAAAGTTTATTGAAATTCTGAAATCGCATATATCAAATTTATTAAAATAGCTGAAAATGAAACATGCAGTTGTATTTTTTACTATAGTGGCTTCTATCAATCTTTATTCACAACAAGTTGTAAAGCCAACAGAAAAAACTAAATTATTAGTTTATTATTTTCATATTACGAATCGTTGCAATACTTGCTATAAAATTGAAAATTCAACAAAAAAAGTATTAGAAACTTATTTTTCGAAAGAACTAAATGAAAATGTAATCATTTTTCGCTCATTTAATTGCGAATTGCCCGAGAATAAAAATTTAGTCGAGAAATATCAAGCGTATGGAGCAACATTAGCACTTACTCCAATAGTTTCTGGTAAAGAAATTGGAATTGACGATATAACTAGTTTTGCATTTAATAAGATAAATAACGAAACCTTGTTTATGGAAGAGCTGAAAAGAAAAATAGAATTGTATTTAAAATAAATATTTCATGGACATTTTGACACAATGGCTCGAATCGACTAATATACCTATTATTTCTGCATTTATATTAGGAATTATGACGGCTATTAGTCCATGTCCTCTCACAACAAATATTACAGCTATAGGTTTTATAAGTAAAGATTTAGATAATAGGAGAAGAATATTTTACAATGGTCTTTGGTACACATTAGGCAGGGTACTTAGTTACATGTTATTAGCATTTGTTCTTTATTTAGGAGCAAGTACTTTTCATGTAGCTCGCTTTTTTCAATCGAATGGAGAAAGATATTTGGGCTTTTTACTTATATTGATAGGTTTTTTAATGCTTGATATAATAAAAATTCAATGGCCTAAACTGTTTAATCTTACCGATAGAATTGAAAAAAACGCCAATCAAAACCAGTGGTGGAGTGCTTTATTGTTGGGGATGATTTTTGCTTTGGCTTTTTGTCCGTATAGTGGTGCATTATTTTTTGGCATGCTTATTCCGTTGACTATTAGCAACGCATCTGGTCTAATATTACCTGTTGTTTTTGCTATTGCTACAAGCTTGCCTGTTATTATCGTTGCTTTTTTACTTGCTTTTAGTATTTCGAGTATTGGTAATTTTTATAAAAAACTGAAAAATTTTGAATATTGGTTTCGTCGGTTTGTTGCAATAGTTTTTATAGCTATAGGCATTTATTATGTGTATTTGTTTTATTTTAAATAAATATTATGGAAACAAAGAAAGAATTGAAAATATTATTGTGGATAATAATTGTGTTTGCTATAGTATTTTTTCTACCAGTTGGAAATGAACGCTTTTTAAATGCAATAACCGCAAGTTTAGATTTACTGAAATGGTATGCCCGCGAACATATCGTTTTGTGTCTGTTACCTGCATTTTTAATTGCTGGCGTTATTGCTGTTTTTATAAGTCAGGCTTCTGTTATTCGATATTTTGGCGCAAACGCTAAAAAATGGGTAGCATATTCGGTAGCATCTATATCTGGTGCTATATTAGCTGTATGTAGTTGTACTATTTTGCCATTATTTACTAGTATTTATAAACGCGGTGCTGGAATAGGACCTGCTATTACATTTTTATACTCAGGACCTGCTATAAATATTTTGGCAATTATTTTAACGGCTAGAATATTAGGTGTTGAAATAGGTGTTGCACGAACTATAGGCGCAATAGTATTTAGTATTGCTATTGGCTTAATCATGGCTTTTATTTATCGGCACGAAGAAGAAAATAGAAAAGAAGAGCAAACGAACCTGATAACAGCAATGAATCAAAAGACTATTAGCGAAACCGCTGCATTATTATTTTCATTGGTTTTTGTTTTGATTTTTGCGAATTTTGGAATGCCCTCTAATAAAGATATTTCCAATATTTGGTTTATATTATGGTTGTATAAATGGTATATTACAGGTTTTTTTGCATTATTGTTTGCATTTTTATTGATTAAAATATTAAAAATATCGTGGCGTAAGGTATTAATAATTACATTGTTAACAGCTATTTCTGCAATTGTCTCGCATATATATATACAACCTTCATTAGCTCCTTTGTTGCCTATGTTAGTAGGTATAGCTTTGTTGAGTTTAATAATTTTACAAGATAAGAGTAATTATGAAAATAAAGAATGGATTTATTCATCGTGGGATTTCACCAAACAAATTTTACCTTTATTGGCGATAGGCATTCTTATTTCTGGATTTTTGTTGGGTTCTACCCACGACGATGTTAATATTTCAGGCGTTGTTCCAAAAGAATGGATTTTGACTTTGGTAGGCGATAATTCTTTTTTTTCAAATTTATTTGCTTCGGTATTTGGTGCATTTATGTATTTTGCAACATTGACGGAAGTTCCTATTTTACAAGGCTTGATGGCATCGGGCATGGGAAAAGGACCAGCACTTGCATTACTGCTTTCGGGACCTTCCTTATCGCTTCCGAATATTCTGGTAATTCGACAAGTTCTTGGTACTAAAAAAACATTGATATATGTGTGTTTAGTAATTGTATTGTCTTCCATTTCGGGAATGATTTTTGGTTTGCTATAGTTAATGGTTTCTTCTAAATTCATAACAAATAATAGCCGCTGCCATAGCTACATTTATAGAATCGATAGGCTTTTCGGGGGTGAAATGAGGGATAAATATTTTTCGTTGAACATAGGTTTCAATTTCTGCTGCTATACCTTTGCCTTCGTTACCCAAAACAATGATTCCTTTTGGGGTTAATTTCGCTTGATGAATGTTTTCGCCTTCGAGAAAGGTTCCGTATATTGTTGTTCGATGTTGTTGTGCTTTTAAAAATTCAATTAAGTCGATTTGTAGAAAATTTAGCCTTGATACTGCTCCCATAGATGCCTGAATAACTTTAGGGTTGTAAATATCGGCACATCCTTTTCCAAGTATAACAGCGTCAATGCCAAACCATAGTGCAATTCTTAGTATAGTTCCAACATTACCTGCATCTTGTATTTCGTCGAGAGCAAGAATAAGAGAATCGTCTATGCTTTTAGTAAATGCGGTGTCTTTTTTTTGATAAAATACACCAACAACTTCTGGCGGAGTTTTTAGAAAAGAAATTTTATCAATAATGGCGTTATCGCAAATGATAGGGTTTATTACGTTTGAATGTTCTTTAGCCCATGCTTCAGAGCAAATAATAGCATACGGATACCAGTTGTTTTTTAAAAATTCTAAAACAACTTTTGTTCCTTCGGCTATAAATAAACCTGTTTCGTTGCGATATTTTTTATGTTCGAGCGAACGAATAAGTTTTATTTGCGATTTGCTGAGCATTCCATTACCACTCTTCTTTCTTGGGTGTAGTAGGTTTAGTTAAATATTCTTCGAAATGTTTAATCATTGCTTTAATTTCTTTGTCAATTTGCTCGAGATAGTAGTAGTTTTTAGTTGTAAAAGAAGGCGATGTTTTATCTAACCATTTTTCGATGGGGGTGTACGAAGTTTCTTTTAGATTTATTTCGTTTACAACAATTCGGGCTTTGTTATCTTTGTATTGAGTTGTAACAGTATATTGTACAATGCCTCGCATAGTTTGTACGTTGTTTTTATCGGGCGGATTAAGAACTTTTATTTGATGCTTTCCGATAATCTGACCATTTGTGGGATCTTCTTGACGAATTACGCCGGTAGGGTTTTTGAAATAGCTAAAAAACCAGCTTTTCCCTTTTCTAAAAAGCGAATCTTTATGGGCATTAACAGAAATAACTTTTGTATAAGTTATAGTTTTAGTTGCTGAGTCAATAGGAAGCGATGGCTCTTTATATTCTTCTTTCTGACTCCACGAATAGCTATAAATAAAAATAAAGCTTAAAACAAACCATTTCATATACTTAAATTTTGTTCGAATTTAATAACTTTTTCATGATTAATAAAATCATACATGGATCGAGACTCTTGCAAGACTGTTAATTTTTAACTATGAAATGGTAAATAACTTAAAGAAGTGGGATTCTTACTAAGATTCCGGAGATACCTTGTACCACTGGCATCTTGCCAGTGAAAAGCTTACACTTCGATAGTGATGCCGGATACACAGTGTATCGCGAAAAAAAATGTTGTATTAAAAAGTTATTTATTTAAAAAAGCAAAAATTATTGAATAGATTATGGTTAGTCTTCTCATCAAATTATTATTTTTTACTGAGAAATTAAAAAAACTAATAAGATAAAATTTTTACCAATGGTATTCTTCTGCCAAAGCCAAATGCTTTGGGCGATATTCTTAAAACCGGTGGTGCCTGATATCGCTTAAAATCGTATTGATAGAGCAAAGCAAATACTTTGTAAACAGTTTCTTTGTCGAAACCAGCGTTTATAATATCTTCAACCGTTTGTTGTTGTTCAATTAATTGGAATAGAATACCATCTAATATCTCGTAAGGAGGCAAACTGTCGCTATCTTTCTGATTAGGACGCAATTCTGCCGAAGGTGTTTTTTTGATAATATGTTGGGGAATTCTTTCGCGATCATGATTCAAATATCGAGCCAGTTCATATACTTGAGTTTTATATACATCGCCAAGTACTGAAATGGCACCACACATATCGCCATAAAGCGTTCCGTAGCCTGTAGCCATTTCGCTTTTATTGGAGGTATTTAAAAGTACATGCCCGTGTTTATTCGAATAAGCCATTAAATATATGGCACGAATGCGAGCTTGGATATTTTCTTCTGTGATATCGGGCTTTTTACCGGAAAATATAGGCAAAAGTATTTCTTCCGTTTTTGAAAACACTGGTTCTATCGAAATAATATCGTAAGTAATATGATTTCGTTGACATAGTTCTATAGCATCTGTTACAGAATGATTGGAAGAATAACGAGAAGGCATTAGGAGTGCATGCACATTATGGGCACCAAGAGCATCAGCAGCAAGAATAGCTACTACTGCACTATCTATTCCCCCCGATAAACCAAGTATAGCTTTAGAAAATTTATTTTTTTGAAAAAAATCTTTTATTCCAAAAACTAAAGCATCGTAAATAAATCGAATAGGGTTGGGATTGAAATGATTGTAAAGAATTTGATTAGGATCAACAATGCGTAGGTCTTCGTTAAAAAAATGGCAAATATGGTAACCATTGTTGTCGATAAAGATCGAACCTCCATCAAAAATCAAATCAGTATGTACACCAACCTGATTGACATATACGATGGGACAATTTAGTTTTAGTTGTGCACCATGCAAAATTTCGTAGCGATGTGTAATTTGAGTATATGAAAATGGTGAAGCGGCAATATTTATTAAGTAATCGGGCTGTTGTGTTTTTAGTTTTTCTATTATATCGTATTGATACTGTGGTTTGCCAATGGCTGGTTCAGGATCAAGTGACTTAGTCCAAAGATCTTCGCAAATGGTTATAGCTATTTTTTTATTAAAAATTTCTATAACAAGCGGTTGGTAAGAAGGTTCAAAATATCGGGCTTCGTCAAAAACATCGTATGTAGGCAAAAGTGCTTTATTATATTTTGCGATGATATTTCCATTTGTAAGAACAAAAGCTGTGTTAAACAGAGCTTTACCTTCGCTCAAATTTCTATCTATGCCGCCAACAATTGCTACAATATCCTTACATTCATTCGCAATAAATTGAATAGCATCAATAGATTGTTGTATAAATGCTTCATCGAACAAAAGATCATAAGGTGGGTATCCGCAAATGGAAAGTTCTGAAAATACTGCAATGTGAACTTGTTCTTTTTTGGCTTTTTGTATTGCAGAAACAATTTTTTGCTTATTCCCTTCTATATCGCCAACAATATAATTTAGTTGGCAAAGAGCAAACCGCAACATTTCGACTAAAATACAATACCTGCTCTAATTTCAATTACATTTAAGATGTTTTTATAGTCTTTGTTTTTGTAATTTTTAATTTTTTCAATATCACTTAACCCATTTCTGAAAACACCTTCAAAAAGCAGTTTAGTATTTCCTTTAAGCGAATAAGTAATACCTGCACCTACATGATAAGCAAAAGCTACAGCACGAACTTCGTTTTTTACGTCGTCGTTAGAGTCAACAGTAATATCGGCACGAGCTTTATAGCGTAACAGAGGGCTAAATCCAAACTTAAGAAAATAAGAAATATAACCAATCTCTTTGGTTTTTCCTTTAATAGACAAAGGCAGTTCAATGTATTGAAGCTTATATTTAATAATAGAATTGGCTGGCATTTTATAAGTAGAATCAACAGCTTCTATTTTAGGTAACGAATCTAAATATTTTAAACTTCCCCCTGCATTGAAAAATCCTAAGCCTAAGTTTAATGAAAAGGCATTGGTTAAAGCAATATCGCTTGTTATACCAAATCCAAAACTTAATCTGCTTTTCTCTGATTTAATTTGTTTGTTATCGGGTTTAAACCAACTAATTTCAGGAGAAAAATAAATACCACCGCTAAATTTTTCTTGTTTTTCTTGACCAAAAGAAAAACCAACTATAAAAAGAGATGTGATTAAAATACTTAGCTTTTTCATAATACTTAGATTAATTTTGTACAAAAATACGATTTTTTTGACATGAAAAATATTACTGCTATTATTCTGTGGAGTTTTTTAATTTTTTTAATTTTTTCTTGCCGTTCGAATATTAATAATAATGAACAAAAAATTTATGTAATGCATGCAGGCAGCTTGTCGTTGCCTTTAAAAATAATCAAAGATAGTTTTGAGCAGAGATACTCCGATGTTAATGTTTTTTTGCAAGCATGCGGAAGCAAGCAATGTGTGCGAAATATTATCGATCTGCACAAACAATGGGATATATTCTTTTCGGCCGATATGATGTTGATAGACAGTTTTCTTTATCCTCAATTAACTACAAAGAAGTTTTCGTTTGTTTCTAATGAAATGGTTGTTGCATATACACAAAAGTCAAAATACTCAGATTCTATCAATTTAAACAATTGGACGAGAATACTTGCTCAACCCGATGTTGTTTTGGCTTTTTCTGATCCATTGTCCGATCCTTGCGGTGTGAGAGTTATATCGGTATTAACTTTAACTGAGAAATATTTTTCAAAAGATGGTTTATTGTCGGCAATTCGTTTCAAACCTCAAAATGTGTATATTCGTCCCAAAGAGATTGATATTATTTCTTTGCTCGAATTAGGAACAGTTGATTATACAATTATTTACAAATCTTTAGCAACGCAATTTAATTTAAAATTTATAGAATTACCCGATTCGATAAATTTATCCAATACTCAATTACAGCCTTGGTATTCGATGCACACTATTAGGTACAAATTGCCCAATCAACAAATTAAAACTGAACCAATACATGCGATTGAATATGGTTACTGTATAAATCATAAATCGGAATCATCTTCGGCAGTAAAATTATTTTTAGATTTTTTGAAAACCAAAACAGTAAAACAAATTATGCAACAAACAGGTCATACCATTTTATATTAACATTCAATTCCATACCTTTGCAAAAAAAAATTATGGAAAACGAATATTTAGGTTTCGATACTTTGTTAATTCATGGTGGTGATATTTACGACGAATGGGGAAGTGCTGTAACACCAATATATCAAACTTCTACTTTTAAATTTAAAAATGCACAGCATGGTGCCGATTGCTTTGCAGGAAAGGAGAAGGGATACATTTATACTCGCATCGGCAATCCAACTATTGAAGCTTTAGAGCGGAAACTCGCAATACTTGAAAAAGGAGCTGGCGGAATTGCTCTTTCTTCGGGGATGGCCGCTGTAACTACCGTATATATGACCTACCTAGATAAAGGAAGTCATATTCTAAGTACTAGTGCTGTTTATGGACCTTCACGCGGTGTTCTTGAAAGTCATTTTGCTAAATTTGGCGTAGAAGCTACATTTATAGATACATCAATAATAGATAATATCGAAAGCAATATACGGCCCAATACTCGTATTTTATATTTAGAAACTCCAGCTAATCCTACTGTACAAATTACCGATATTGCAAAAGCATCGGAAATTGCTCATAAACATGGAATACTTGTTGTGGTTGATAACACGTTTTGTAGCCCATATCTTCAAAATCCGTTAGAATTGGGTGCTGACATTGTTTTGCATTCGCTTACAAAATATATTAACGGTCATGCCGATGTAGTAGGCGGTGCCTTAATTGCAAAAACGGAGGAAAATGTACAAAAGCTTCGCAAAACCATGATATACATGGGTGGAAACATGGATCCACATCAAGCTTATTTAGTAATTAGAGGAATAAAAACTCTGTCTCTTCGAATGGAAAAAGCACAAGAAAACGCCATTATCATTGCACAATATTTAGAAAATCATCCCAAAGTAGAGCGTGTTATGTATCCGGGTTTATCTTCACATCCACAATATGAACTAGCTAAAAAACAAATGCGCGGACCTGGTTCTATGATAAGCTTCGAGTTAAAAGGAGGGTATGAGGCAGGTGTAACGCTAATGAATAATGTAAAAGTAGCTTTATTAGCTGTTTCATTAGGTGGAGTAGAAACATTAATACAGCACCCTGCTTCCATGACCCATGCTTCAATGTCGCCCGAAGGCAGAAAAGCAGCCTACATTACCGATGGATTGATTCGTTATTCTGTTGGAATTGAAAATGTTGATGATTTAATTGCCGATTTAGAACAAGCATTAGCAAAAATTTAGCAACTATGGGAAATGCTTTTATAGAAGAGCTTCGCTGGAGAGGAATGATTCATGATATGACTCCAGGCTTAGAAGAACAATTATCGAACGAAATGACAACGGCGTATGTTGGCATCGATCCTACAGCCGATTCGCTTCATATTGGACATTTAGTATCTATTATGATGCTTAAGCACTTACAGAAACATGGTCACAAACCTATTGCACTTATCGGAGGTGCAACGGGTATGATTGGCGATCCCAGCGGAAAATCGGAAGAAAGAAAATTATTAGATGAACATATACTTCGACATAACGAAACAGCTTTGTATGAGCAACTTAAAAGATTTTTAGATTTTGATACATCAAAACCCAATGGTGCCGAGATAGTTAACAATTACGACTGGACAAAAGATTTTAGCTTAATTCAATTTTTGCGAGAGGTTGGTAAGCACATTACTGTTAATTACATGCTTGCTAAAGATTCGGTAAAAAAACGCATGGAAACAGGCATTTCTTTTACCGAGTTTACATACCAATTACTGCAAGGGTACGATTTTCTTTATTTATACGAACATAAAAATTGTAAATTACAAATGGGTGGGAGCGATCAGTGGGGTAACATCACAACAGGAACAGAACTTATTCGTCGAAAACTTGGTGCCGAAGCTTTTGCATTGACTTGTCCGCTCATTACAAAAGCCGATGGTGGAAAATTTGGAAAAACCGAAAAAGGTAATGTTTGGCTCGATAAACGTTATACAACTCCATACCAATTTTATCAGTTTTGGATAAATACCACTGATGAAGATGCAGAGCGATATATTAAAATTTTTACGATGTTGAGTAAAGAAGAAATTGAAACACTCATAGAGCAACATCGTAAAGAACCTCATTTACGAATGCTTCAGCAAACATTAGCTCGTGAAGTGACTATAATGGTGCATGGCGAACAGGAGTATCAGTCGGCAGTAGAAGCTTCGCAAATATTATTTGGGAAAGGCACAAAAGAACTATTAGAAAGATTAGATGAACAAACTTTTCTTTCTGTGTTTGATGGAGTGCCTCAGTATCACTTGACGAAAGAATCTTTACAATCGGGTATTTCTATTGTTGATTTTTTGGCAGTTACAACAGACATTATGCCAAGTAAAAGTGAAGCCCGTAAAATGATTGCATCCGGAGCTATTAGTATAAATAAAGAAAAAGTTCAATCGGCTGATATTATTATTGATACTACGTTTTGCTTGAATAGCAAATATATTTTAATTCAAAAAGGGAAAAAGAACTATTATTTAATTGTGTTAACTTAAATTATCAGGTTTCCAAGGTTTGTTATATTCGTTCATGCAACGATCAATTCCAGTTAAAATGAATGCTTCTATTGCTTGAATGCATCGTTGTGTGTAATAGGGCAATATTTTTAGTTCATCATCTGTGAAAGGGCTCAATACATAATCAGCTTGTTTGCCGTGTGGATAATTGTTACCAATGCCAAATCGTAAGCGAGCATATTCGTTGGTTTGTAATACTTCGTCAATATGAGCAAGACCATTGTGCCCTCCGTTTGAGCCTTTAGGTCTGATGCGAATAGTTCCAAACGGTAAAGCAATGTCGTCTACTACAACAAGCATATTTTCGAGTAAAATATTTTCTTTTTGTAACCAGTATCGAACGGCATTCCCGCTTAGGTTCATGTATGTTGTAGGTTTAATGAGGAAGATACGATGGCTTTTTATCGAAATTTCTGCAATTTCGGCATATCTGTTAACATTAAATAAAACATTAGAGGCTTTTGCCCAAGCCTCTAATACGATAAAACCAATATTGTGCCTTGTTTGTTGGTATTTTATCCCAGGATTTCCTAATCCAGCGATTAAATATTTCAAAGTTGGTTATGTTTATTTATTTTCGGTAGTTGTGCCAGATTGTTCTGCCCCTTCAGAACTTTCAACAGCTCCACGGGTTACTTTTACTGTAACAACAATTTTTTCTGGATTTTCAACAACTTTTAAATTCGGAAGTTGTACATCGCCAGCATGAATAGATTTACCTAAGCCTAATGATTCGACATTGAGTTCTATAACTTCAATCATATCTTTTAATAAGCCTTTAACTTTTAGGTATCGCATTTCTTGTAAAAGCTTACCACCATCTTTTACACCTTTGGCTAATCCAACAACCTTAACAGGAAGTTTTACTTCAATAGGCTTATCTTCCACAATTTCGTAAAAGTCAATATGGCTTATTCTGTCAGTAACAGGATTAAATTGTACTTCTTTTACGATGGCCTTTATTTTCTTATCATTTAGGTTTATTATGGCATAATGCGTGTAAGGAGTGAACACAATTTTGTTAAGATATTTTTCTTCAATGGCAATGTGAATGTTATTTCCCTGACCATAAACTTCACAAGGAATAAGTTCTTTTTTACGTAAAGCTTTAGAAGCTTTTTTCCCTAATTTTTCTCTGATTACTGCATTAAATTCAATAGCTTTCATATAAACAATTTTTAGTGTTACTCAAAATTAAGTTTTCCACTTAATTTCCCATTACACTAACTACGGGTAAAGGTAATTAAAATGGATGGCAAAGGTAAATCAATTATTTTTATTTGCCAAATTAAAATGGCCAAAATTGATTGTCGAACCAAACAGCTTCCTTTAGTTCTTTATCCATTTCGTGTAAAACTTGATGATGTGTTTTTTCCCAATTCGAAAGCCATGTAAATAGTTTTTTCTCTTCTTCAGTAGGAGCTTTATCGGCAAATTCGGCATATACTTTAATGGCATTATTTTCCATATCTATTGCAGCAGAAATAGCAGCAGCTTCATAACTCGAAGCACTGATTTGTTTTTTTAACTCTTCGGTAAGAACAAGTGGGGTAAAAACATCTTTTTGTGCAGGAAGTTCGAGCGATTTAACTTTATTTTCTTTTAAGATTGACTTAAATGTTTCACTCAAAAATTTTTCGTGCAAAATCTCTTCTTTCGCCATGGTCTCGAATATATCTTTAACAATTTGGCTTTGAGTTGTTTTTGCAACTTGGCTATAAAAAGCATGACCTTTACGTTCCATTAAAATAGCCATCTTCAAAATTTCTAACGATTTGTTGGTATCCATATTGAATTTGTTTAAGTTTACACTGCCAAAATAATGAATATTCATGAATCAATCAAAGACAAATTTAGGCCACCTTATAATTATTCCAACACCTATTGGAAATTTGCAAGATATTACATTGCGTGCTTTAGATTACTTAAAAAGAGTAGACCTAATTTATGCTGAAGATACACGACAAACAATCAAGTTACTGAAATATTATAATATTCAAAGGCCTTTAAAATCCTATCATCAGTACAATGAACATTTAATAAAACAGCAAATTATAGAAAGATTAAAAAACGGAGAACTAATTGGGTTAGTAAGCGATGCTGGCACACCAGCAATAAGCGATCCAGGTTATTTAATAGTTCGCGAATGTATTCGAAATAATATTGAAATCGAATGTTTGCCAGGGCCTACTGCGCTTATTCCTGCCATAGTATTAAGTGGCTTTCCTTGTGATAAATTTATTTTCGAAGGGTTTTTGCCACATAAAAAAGGGAGAAAAAGTCGTATCGAAACTATAGCAAAATATGATACAACCGTAATCTTGTATGAGTCGCCGCATAGGATATTAAGAACATTAAAAGAATTTTATGAAATTATGGGCAATACAAAAGCTGTGTGTGTGTGTAGAGAAATATCAAAAATACATGAAACTATAATTAGAGGATCATTTGAAGAAGTGATCAACGTATTAGAAAGAACACAAATTAAAGGAGAAATTGTTTTAATAATTGGTTCAAAAGAAACATTTCTTTTGTAATTTTGCAAAAAAATGAATAAAGTATGATAAAAGTTTTAAAGATTTTATTGGTTTTAGTTATTTTTTCATCATGTTCAACGAAAGTACAAGAAACAGATGAATATAAGCGATTGCTTGCCGAAAGAGATAGTTTAGCTGGTTTAGTTTCAACCGATGTTTCGCAAATAAATCAGTTTATTTCCGATTTTAACGATATTCAAGAAAATTTAAACAGAATAAAGGAAGCGGAAAAAATTGTTACCGTTTCTACTTCAAATGCCGAACAGGCAATGTCGGCAAAAGACCGTATAAATCAAGATATGCAACTGATATACGATCTACTTCAACAAAATAAAAAGACTATAGAAGATTTAAAACGAAAGCTAAAAAAATCAAACACAAGGCTTACTGAACTCGAAAAAATGCTTTCTTATCTAGAACAGCAAATTGCAACAAAAGATGCCGAAATAGCCGAGTTAAAACAACGATTGGAACAAATGAATATAAAAGTCGAAATTCTTACAGCTAATATTGACAGTTTGAATAAAGAAAATGCTTCAAAACAAGAAATCATTGCTCAAAAAACAGAAGAATTAAATACTGCTTTTTATGTAATAGGAACAAAAAAAGAATTGCTCGAAAATCAAATAATTACTAAAGAAGGTGGGTTTGTGGGTATAGGTAAAATAGAAAAGCTACGAGACGATTTTAATAAAGATTATTTTACTAAAATAGATCTAACACAAATAGGCGAAATTCCTATAAATGCTTCTAAAGTTAAAATACTTACAACCCATCCTGCAAATTCATACAAGTTAGAACAAACAGGAAAAATAGTTGAAAAAATTGTAATTTTGGACAAGAAACAATTTTGGTCTGTTTCAAAATATTTAGTGATACTTGTGGAATAAAGCATTTATACTATTACATTTATTTTTGTTTTTTCATACTTTTTCATTTTCCCAAAATTTAGTTAAGCAATTTTTCCAGCTTCCTTGTGCAGAAAAACTATGGGTAATGTGTCACCCATTTAAAGCTTCAAAAGTTTATAATCTATCGTTACATTCAATAGAAGTGATGAATTCATTATTGACCGATACTACTTTAGATGGAGATAAAAACGGCGGTCAACTAGATGCATTCAGGCATGCTTATTGGATGGCAATTATTACAAAAAAATATGGACCACGCTTTGCTTTAAGGTTAGGTAAGGTACACGAAAAAGGAAACTATCAGATGTTTAAAAAAAGTAAAAATGAAGATGGCACAATCCCCGATTACGAAAGCTCAGCAATGGATTTTTTAAATAATGATGTAGGAATAGAAGTAGGATTAAAATATAAGGAATTAAGTAACGAAGAAATTAAAGAAAAAATTATAGAATTAATTAAAGAAGGAAAATTATTTATTATTAAAAAAGATAAACAAGGAAATTACCTGACGTGTGATGATAATATTTTACATATATCGCAAAAATTGTGGGTTAGTGGCAAATGTATAGTATCTTCCAATACACTACGAAAATAAAAAAGCTGCCATTTTTAAGGCAGCTTTCTTACTTTATGCAATCAAATTATTAATATTCCCATAAGTCATGTTCAAATTTGAAGATAAAATCTTTTATTCTATCCGATTCGAGCATTGCGTCTAAACCTTTTTTATAACTCCATACAAAACGGTTATTATAAACGTTGGTTTCTTGGTATATGAAGCTACTGAAGCGACGTTTAAAAAAGATATCATCAAAAGTTCTTCGTTCAGAATCGTTGTATGGATTAAATACTTCATGATTAGCGAGCAATGGCCGCACTGCGGGAAAATAAACCCACATAACTTGTTTCATGCTTAGTTCTTTTTCTTCACTATCATCTTTCTGGTCTTCGCCAATGGCAGCTTCTTTTGCATACATTCGAATAGGGCATAGACCTATTATTCTCACTTCAAGCATTGCTCTTTGTTTATCGAAATACCAATATTCTTTCATTAAATATCGAGTAACTTCAGAAGTTTTTCTTTCCTTTGGTACAATTTTTAATTCTAAAGCACCTGTTTCGGGATTTTCGACTTGAACAGAGTCAACGCCACCACCCAGAGCTGTATTAAGCTGTGCAACGGTTATAGGAGTTGTAAACTCATCATCTATGTCACTGTATGCAACTAAACCTTCGTTTTCAACTCCGTAAATTAAAAGATCAATGAGGCTGTACCGGTCGTCCATTTTACGAGTGGGGAAATATAGCGGATGATTAATTTTTTCGCGCAAGTCGAGCATACGCCATAATTTTTTGCCCCACATCATATCTGCCTCCCTTAAATGATGGTAGGGAACTGGTTTACGTGCTGGTACATGTTCTTTTACATATACACCATCAATTACATCAGATACTTTTTGCTGTGCAAACAATGGTGTGCATAAGATTCCAATTATAATTGCAAACAGTAATTTTTTCATAGTTGAAAATTTTTAAAAAGTGTGTTCCTCGTTAATAAAACGAGAAAAACATACTTTATATTATTTGAAAAATTATACATATTATTCGAGTTTGAATGCTATAGAACCTAAATTTCTAACTGTACCATCTGGACCTGCAGCCTTAACACCTTCAATATAAACTTTTTTGCCTCGTTGTACTTGATTAATTAATGCAATTTGCTCTGGAGTAAAGCGATTTCCTTTTGCAGGTATATCTTTTACGAAGCCATTAATAGTTGCAGAAACTGTAAATTCTGTAACATTAAATTTTAAATCAAAATCAAATCCTTCAAGCGTTGCCTGAACTCCTGCTTGAGCAAGTAGTACACCTTTTGCTATGCTTCCACCTTTTTTTCCAGCAATAGTTGGTATTGGATCGGGAATACGTTTTACGCGAAATTCTTTGCTACCCATGCTACGAGTTTGTCCCTTGTCGTCTTTAACAGAGACAGAGATATTGGTTTTACCAGGAGTTGTAACTTTAGCAACCCAAGCGCCTTTTCCACTCCTGTAAATACTACCGCCAGATAAACTTGCTGAAATTTGATCATCACGAAAACCGGGTACTGAGATTTCTATAGGATTTTCTACTCCTATGTACAATACATTCATTTTTGTTGGTGAAACTACAGCCATAGGAGGAGCAACTGTATATTCAATGGTATATTTGCCACCAGATTTTACAGGAACATCTTTGTATTGGCCGGTAGAAGGGTTGTATACCTGAATTATTGCGGAATATTGTCTAGTACCAACACCTGCACCTTCTACTACATATTTAGCAACTCCACGTT
The DNA here is from genome assembly GCA_026417155.1 of Bacteroidales bacterium. Lineage (GTDB taxonomy): Bacteria > Bacteroidota > Bacteroidia > Bacteroidales > GWA2-32-17 > Ch61. Next base: position 35,223 of record JAOADU010000060.1, read on the forward strand.
CCATTTTTAAAGTTTTAATGTTTCCTAAAAGCTTGTTATTAATAGAATCGTAACCGTCACCAATTAATACTTTAGACATAGTATCTGTAGAACTAAATGCTGCAATAAAGAGTTCTGCTTCATATTTATCGCCAGAAATTAAGTAATTACTACGAGGAATAACCCGAGGAGCAACAGTATCAAATTTAAAGTCGGTAGCTCCAATAACACTCAGTAAAGTTTGTATAACTGTTGCTTCAGCATTTTTAACTTGATTTTGCAGCTGTGTCAATACAGTTACAGTTGCAATAGCTGGAATTTCGGCAAATTTTTCTGTTTCCCAATATTTTTCGTCTGGATAGTCGGGACGTGGATTAGGATTATTATCGGTATTAATGCCAAGATTTCCTAAATTTTTTATTAGTTTCTCTTTTTCAGGAAGTTGTATTTTAGGATCGTTAAATAATTCAAGCATCTTTTTTTTGTATTCAATAAGTTTTTCTTTAATTTTTCTTGCTTCACCTTGCGATCCATCAACACTCTCGCCTAGCATGTAATTATGTGGAACATCACGTTGATCTTTTGCTTCAAAAAGCAACAAATCTTCTGCAGCTTTTTCGGCTTCTTCTTTAGTTTTGCCGTCGCATTTCATGATAAGCTCAACTTTTTTCTCTTGAAGGAATTTAAACATTTCTTCAGAGTATTGTTTAGCTTTCATGGCTGCATCGTAGTATGGAGCTACTTTTAATGGGTCGTTTTGTTTGGCAATGGCAAATGCATCGTAAGTAAAGCCATTTCTTAAAGTAAAATTGGCATTTGTTTTTTGAAGCCCATCATTTACGATAGCAAAAGCATTTAAAATATCTTTCGAAACGTTTAATGCGAGCAGACAAGTCAGGAACAAATACATCATCCCTATCATCTTCTGACGCGGGGTTTCCGGACAATTGGTTGCACCCATATTCTTTTCCTTTTAATTAATTGATATACCTAGTTCCTATTTGTTGAAATTCATGGCAGCAAGCATGTTGCCATAAATTGTATTCATGGCAGCAAGATTTTGACCAAGCTTTGAAATTTCTTCTCTATATCTCTTCACATCATCAACGGAATCTTTCATATTTTGCATAATTTCGTCCATGCCAGCAAAAAGTTTTTTGCTATTTTCGAGATATTCATTCGATCCTTGAAGTTGTAGTTCATAAATGGCATTTAAAGCAGTAAGATTTTTTGCCATAATTTGCAATTGTTCAGTATAATTTTTGGCATTTGTTCTCGATGTTTCTGCTTCGTTATTTACTAATTGAGCAAGGTTTTGGTAAGCTTGAGACAAACTAGTTCCAGATGTATTTACTTGTTCAACAAATTGAGTAAGCGAATGTTCTATAATTTGTGCTTTTGTCTCATAGGTAGAAGCAAGTTTATTAACAGATGAAGTTAATTTTTCTGCAGTTTCTGCGCTTGCAGAATTGATTATTTGTGCAGATTTTCCATATATATCAGCAAATTCATTAACTTTTGCAGATGCTTTTTCAAAGCTAGCGATATAGTTATTTGTTGCGACTGTTGCCTCACTAACATCAGCAAGCTTTTCAGTCGTTTGATTTAATGCTCGTAATCCATTTCCAAGTTTCTCAAATAAATCGGGTGTAATTTGAGCACTGTTGAGTAATTCGTCAAATTTTTCAAGTGCTGATTTTTTTGAGCTGGTTGCTTTTTTAACTTCTTCGTCTTCAATTTCGTCGTGCATCCCAGCCAATTCGGGATATACTAAGCTCCAGTCCCATTCTTGGTGTAATGGTTCAAATGCTGAAGTAAAAAAGATAAATGCTTCGGTTGAAAGTCCTACAACAAGCATAATTCCTGCACCTGGCCAGTGCATAATTTTAAACATAGCTCCAACAAGTACTACGGATGCCCCAATTCCGTATACTTTCGACATGAAGTTTTTCCATCCTTTTGATTGAACAATTTCACTAATTCCCATATTTAAAAAATTTTAGTTGTTAATGATTTATTTTTTTAATTATTAATATACTTGCGAACCTTCACTACCATCGCGGAAATCACGACCTAAATATGAGCGTACACAACGGAATCCAATGTAGGATTTAGCAGAGTCTTGATATTCGTAAGAACGTGTTCCGCATTGCATGTACCACGAAATATCTTTCCATGAACCGCCACGAATTACTTTACGTTTTCTTACAGGAGGATCATTCGGCAGTGCTTCATAGCTATAATCGGGATTCAAATCATCCGTATAACTATATGCGGCTTCTTCAAAAGCATTGCTTGTCCATTCGCTTACATTACCGCCCATATCGTATAGTCCATATTCATTTGGATCGAAGTGAGCAACTACTAGCATGTAAATACCTCCATCTGGAGTATATGCGCCTCTCATGGGCTTGAAGTTCGCTACATAACATCCTTTATAGTTTTGTGTGTAATAGCCACCCCACGGATACATATTCCCTTTAAGACCACCGCGTGCGGCATATTCCCATTCAGATTCGGTAGGAAGGCGATATTCTTGTACGAATGGCTCACCCATCGATTCTAAATAGTAACTATTTAGCAATTCCGATCTCCAAACACAAAAAGCTCGAGCTTGACGCCATGACACACCAACAACAGGATAATTATCGTAAGCTGGATGCCAAAAATATGCTCTTGCCATAGGTTCGTTGTATGAGTATGTAAAGTCGCTCATCCAACATAAAGTATCGGGATAAACATTTACAATATCTTTAATAATGTATGATGAACGATCTTTTACAGGAATGCGTTGACCTTTAGTTGGGCTTTTGTAATTATAATCGGTAACTTCGCCGTCATATTTGTTTTCGTCAAAATTCCATGCTCTACGTATGTCATTTTCAAAGTCGTATTTTTTACCTGCTTGCTTTAAATCAATTCTATAATATTCAAAATTTAGTTTTCGTACATCAATTTCTTTACGACGATAAAAACGTTCGTGTTCGGGTAGAAACATTTCGTTAAGTATTTCGCGTTGTTCTTGTTCGTTCCAGCGTATTTTTTCTTCCCAATTTATGAATGGAGGGTTAACATCTTCGCCATATTCGTTTTGTGTAATAAGATATTGTTCTATTTGGGCGCCTAATAATTTGTATGCAATGGAGTCTCGTACCCAAAATACAAATTGCCGGTATTCATTATTGGTTATTTCGGTTTCATCCATCCAAAAAGGAGCAACTGTTACAGTTTTCGTTTCGGCAGTCATGGCATAAGGAACGTCTTGGTCATCTGGTCCCATGTTGTATGAGCCAGCAGGTATAAATACCATACCATATGGTTGTGGTTCATACCATGCTTCTCTGTTTAATACTCCAACTAACTCCCCATTTCCTTTTTGTGCACAGCTTGTAAAAAGCTGTATAATTAGCAGTAAAACAAAAATACCGCTAAGATTTTTCATATTTTGTTGATTTAATTTTTTTCGTTTCATAGTTTCAAAATTTTATTACAAAAATCTTACACTGCCGTATTTGCCACGGCCAGTAGATTTTGTAATGGTGAAACAATATTTTGCAAAGAACTCTACAGAGCCCTTTTCATAAGTTCTTAACTTAGAGACTGTAAAGTCGTAAGCCAATCCAAAAGTAATGTTAGATTGAGTAGTGAATCCAAGCATAAATACAAACGCATCGCCGAAACGATACGATAAACCACCTCTAAATTGACGACGATACTCGATGAGCATATTTAAGTCGTATTGTGCTGTAGAACCATCGAGTTTAATGAATGCCGATGGCCATACACCCCAATTTTTATCGGGCATTTCTATAAAAGATCCTACGGTTAAATAATAATGACGACGCACATAGGGAAGTTTGCCTGAGTCGAATTTTATTTGAGGTTGAGTTAAATGCGTTGTGCTTAAGCCACCATAAATTTTATCATCTTTAGAACGGTAAAAGATTCCTAGGTTGGCGTCAAAAACGATATTCGATTCGGAGTGTGGAATTGCAGGATCGGCATAAGGATTTTGTTGTATGCCTTGCAATTTGTCGGGGGTAATCCATGCACCATCGAGCGATTTGTTTAATAATCCTAATCCAAGTCCGATTCCTAAATCGCCTTCAGCTACTTGCAAATGATAGGCATAGTTTAAATTTACGTAAGTATTTTTTTCAAATCCAACATTGTCGCTAATTGCATTTAATCCGGCACCGCTGTTGAATTCGGGCAAATACATGTCGGCAGAAAAAATCATCGTTTTTGGAGCGCCTTCGAATCCCATCCATTGATTGCGATACAATACAGAAGCACAAATAGCACCATTGCTTCCAGCAAACCCAGGATTAATGGGTAGAATATTATATTTATTCATGCTTACCTGAGGGTCCTGCTGAGAATAAACATTTGATAGTGCTACAATTACAAATACCAACAAAAATAAATACTTCATAATATCCTGATTGCAGTTTATTTTATGATACGATCTTCTCATTTTACAAGTGGCTAAGTAAGTAAAAATTTTTTATATGATAAAATTTTTTCAACATTTTTTTGTTGATATCCTATAATAATTTCCGTTTTTAACGCTAAAAGTACAAAAAAAGTTTCAATTAGATACCTTTCTAAAAAATTTTTTTTGAAACTTTCATTATAGAATTTCATGTTAATAACTTTTTTGAGGATTAACAATTTTTAAGTTAAACGGTAATACATATTAAAAAATTGTGTAAAGTTAAAATACTTTTTTTAAATATTTATACCATTTATCGGGGATATGACCGTTTGTAGCATCAATGTAGTCTTGTTCGTCGCAAGCAACAAGCCACTTTTTCTTAAAATTCGTTTTAGGGATAGGAATTTCGAACCACCATCGCTCAGAGAAAGGGCTTTTGTAAAAATTAATAAAAGTTTGTTTGCTAATTTCTACGTGATACTGAATTAATTTTTTGGGTGATAGAATAGGATAGTCATTTATGCGTGAGCTATAGCCCTCGATAAAGTGCCAGAGTATCTGAGCAAATGTCATATTTGAAATGTTTGTGTGAGGGGAAATATAAAGACAAAAACAAGAAATTTTATCGCTGATTCCAGCATATTTACTAATTTGGCAAATTTCGTTGTGTGATAATCCGCTTGGACTGATTATATTATATTCTTGAATGTATTCATTAGATAATACCGTTGAATTTAATATACATACATCGCTATCTCTAATGAATGGTTCAGTTTTTTTTATGTTTGCATGAATTTCGCCAAGGCGAACAATGTCGTAAAATTTGTTTAAAAAAAACTGAATATGTTCTTTTTCTGTATAAAAATTTTGTAAAGCTAATTGCACATAATTAAATAAGGTATGATTTTTTCGTGATAAAATTTGAGGTAGAAAATGCTGTTGTTTTTTTGAGGGGAAAAAAGTATAATCGGCATTACATATTGTAATTGCTTTATTTATTTGTTCGTATGCTAAATATATTGAATAAGGTATATATGAATTATCGGTAATTATAATAGGTATAATGTTGTTTTGGAAAAGAAATTCGCAGATATCACGCGTTGCAAATAATATATCGGAAAACGTACTACCTTTTTTTATTTCGCCGAGGTCAATTATTTTGAATGATTTATTGAAATGTGCATGTAATTGATAAAGTATATTTTTTATAGATAATATTTTATTTTCGGTTTGTGTGTTAATGGTAATGATGGCAAGGTTATATTTTTTAGGATTGAAAGTTAAATTGGGATGCAAAAAGTCAATATATCCACTTACGAATTTTTTACTTTTAATTTGTTCATACGAAAAGTAATTAAAGTAATCAAAAATGTTCATTTTACTTTCTTTTGAGATGACTCTTGAATAATATTCATAAATTCTTCGTATGGTGCTTTTTCCCAGTCAAAATTTTTTGGCATTTTGTAGTTATGGTCTTTGTATTTAATATATATGCCATATCTTCCTTTGAGTACGAAAAGTTCTTTGTCTTGTTCAAATTCTCTTAATGGTCCTTGAGGTTGGTTTTCTTTTTCTTCAATAATTTCAACGGCTCTTTCTAATGTTATGGTGTAAGGGTCGTCAATATTTTTCTTTAAAGAATAAAATTTTTTATTCCACAACACATAAGGTCCAAATTTTCCCAAATTAACAATGACATCCAATTGTTTGTATGTGCCTAAGTTTCTTGGCATTTTAAATAGTTCTAAGGCTTCTTCTAATGTAATTGTTTCGATGAGTTGATCTTTTTTTAAGCTTGCAAATTTTGGCTTCTCTGCTGAACTGCTTTCGCCTAATTGGACGATAGGACCATATTTTCCGTATTTTGCATAAACTTTTTGACCCGATACAGGATCGATGCCTAAAAATTTTTCTTGACCTATTTTGTCTTTATTGCTTTCCAATTGAATTATTTTAGGATGAAATTTTGAATAAAAGTCTTGTAATAACTGTGTCCAAATCGATTTGCCTTCGGCAATTTCATCAAGCTTTTTTTCAATATTTGCAGTAAAATTATAATCTAAAATTTCAGGAAAAACTTGCATTAAATAATCGTTTACAATAATACCTGTATCGGTAGGGATGAGTTTATTTTTTTCGTATCCATATTTTTCTGTTTCTTTTTTTTCTTGAACAGTTCCTTTTTCGAGAACAATTTTAATAATTTCCCTTGTTGCAGGAGGTTTAGTTGATTTTATAATATAACCTCGTTGCTGAATTGTTGAAATAATAGGTGCATATGTTGACGGTCTGCCAATTCCTAATTCTTCTAATTTTTTTACCAAACTTGCTTCTGTATATCGAACAGGGCTATGATTATATTTTTGAATAGCCATGATAGATGAATAATTGAGTGATTGCTTGCGTTGTAAGGCTGGAATAATAGATTCTTCTTCTTGTTCGTGTTCATCTTCGGTCGATTCATGGTATAATTTCATAAAACCATCGAAAATAATAACTTTTCCTATTGCAATGAAGTCGAAAGGTATAGCATTAGCACTTATAGTGATAGTAGTTTTTTCTATTTGGGCTTCTTTCATTTGAGAGGCAATGGCTCTTTGCCAAATTAGCTCGTATAATTTTTTTTCTTGTGCAGTACCTTCAATGGTGTGATTACTAAAATATGTAGGTCTTATTGCTTCATGAGCTTCTTGTGCCCCTTTGGTTTTGGTTTCATACTGTCGGCTTTTATGATATTCTTTTCCAAAAAGCTGCTCGATTTCTTTTTTTGCAGAATTAATGGCTAAAGAAGACAAATGCACAGAATCGGTTCGCATATATGTAATATATCCCGATTCATAAAGTTTTTGTGCGATACTCATGGTCTGTGCTACAGAAAATCCAAGTTTTCGGGAAGCTTCTTGTTGTAATGTACTGGTTGTAAATGGAGGCGGTGGTGTTATAAACGATGGTTTTGTTTGTATGTCTGAGACAAAAAAAGAGGCATTAATGCATTGCTTTAGAAACGCTTCGGCTTCTTCCTTTGTTGGGAATGATTTGTTTAATTCGGCTTTTATTTCATGTTTATTTTTACTGTTATTATTTATTGAAAACCATCCATAAACTTTAAATGAGAATTCGGGGACAAAATTCAATATTTCTCGTTCACGTTCAACAATTATGCGAACAGCTACTGATTGTACACGTCCTGCTGATAAATTTTTTCGTATTTTTTTCCATAGCAACGGAGAAAGTTCATATCCTACAATTCTGTCAAGGATTCTTCGGGCTTGTTGAGCATTTACTAAGTTTAAGTCAAGGTCGCGTGGGTTTTGGATAGCATGTTGAATAGCTTCTTTTGTGATTTCATGGAATACTATTCGTTTTCGTTTTTCTTTAGGAATTTCTAATACTTCGGCCAAATGCCAAGATATGGCTTCTCCTTCGCGGTCCTCGTCAGATGCCAACCAAATAAGAGCAGATTCTTTGGCTAATTTTTTTAATTCGTTTAAAATTTTTTTCTTTTCGGCAGGAACTTCGTAAATAGGGCTAAAATTATTTTCAATATCAATGCTGAAATTTTTTTTGTTTAAATCGCGAATGTGTCCGTAGCTCGATTTTACAATGAAATTTTTTCCTAAAAATTTCTCGATGGTTTTGGCTTTTGCAGGAGATTCAACAATCACTAAATTTTGTTCCATTTATTTTTTTAATTTTGGGCTGCAATTTAATGATTTTTATTTTAATATATTCAAGAACATGAATAGCAATGATAATCAGCAACAGAAAATAAAAAAGTGGGTTAAAATCTTATGGATTCTTTTTACCATTCCAATAATATTTGTAATTCTTTTCTTTTATCTGATTTCTAAAGGATATTTGGGTTACATGCCAAGTTTTGATGAAATGGAGAATCCTAAAAATCAATTGGCAACCGAAATAATTTCGAGCGATGGTGTAGTACTCGGAACATATTTTAAAGAAAATAGAACTCCTGTAAAATATGAAGAAATTTCGCCCAATGTTATTAATGCATTAATCGCAACGGAAGATATTCGTTTTTATAATCATTCGGGAGTTGATTTAAGGGCTTTGATTCGAGTAATTGTTGGAACAGGAAAAAGAGGAGGAGGAAGTACTATAACTCAGCAACTTGCTAAAATGTTGTTTCCACGCGAAGATTTTTCTAATCCTGTTTCAAAAGTTATTAGAAAACTTCGTGAGTGGGTAATGGCAATTAAATTAGAACGCCGTTATACTAAAGAAGAAATTCTCACTATGTATTTAAATAAATTTGACTTTTTATATTTGGCTGTTGGAATTAAATCTGCTGCAAAGGTTTATTTTAGTACAACTCCCGATTCATTAAGAATTGAACAAGCTGCAATGTTGATAGGAATGTGCAAAAATCCTTCGTTATACAATCCATTACGACGCCCTGAACAAACACTCGAAAGAAGAAATGTTGTATTAGGGCAAATGTTTAAATATGGCTTTATTACCGAACAACAATATGACTCATTAAAAAAATTGCCCCTAAATATTAAATTTCAGCGTGTAGATCACAAGGAAGGAATTGCTACTTATTTTCGCGAATATCTTCGCATGATTATAACTGCCAATAAACCAAATAAAAAAGATTACATAGATTTACAGCGATACTATGAAGACTCGCTCGATTGGGAAACTAATCCACTTTATGGCTGGTGTAATAAAAATCTAAAACCCGACGGAACCCCTTACGATATATATAAAGACGGATTAAAAATATATTGCACAATTGATTCTAGAATGCAACGATATGCAGAAGAAGCCGTTTATCAGCATATGGCTCTATTTTTACAACCTGCATTTTTCAAAGAACAAAAAGGAAGAAAAAAAGCTCCTTTTGCCTGGAACGTTTCGGATGAAGAAATTCAGCAAATCATGAAAATATCTATAAAACGAACTGAACGATATAGGGTTTTGAAGAATAATGGATTATCTGAAGATGAAATCATGAAAATTTTTCATCAACCAGTACCTATGACAGTTTTTACATGGAAAGGCGAAAAAGACACAATAATGTCGCCATACGATTCAATACGATATTATAAATTCTTTTTGCGTACGAGTTTATTCTCAATGGAACCTCAAACAGGTTATGTAAGGGCTTATGTGGGAGGTATAAATTATAAGTATTTTGCTTTCGATCAAGCAACTATTGGCAAGCGTCAGGTTGGTTCAACATTTAAGCCTTTTTTATATACTTTAGCCATGCAAGAAGGATATTCGCCTTGTTACGAAGTACCAAATATTCCTGTTTCATTCGAACTTCCTGATGGCAACGTGTGGACACCTAAAAACAGCGGACCAACAAAACGCGATGGCCAAATGGTAACATTACGCTGGGCATTAGCTAATTCAGTAAATTATATTTCGGCATGGCTAATGAAACGATACAACCCTCATGCTGTAATAGAAATTGCAAGAAAAATGGGTATTCGTAGTAAAATAGACCCTGTTCCAGCTATATGTTTGGGTGTGCCAGAAATATCATTAGCCGAAATGACAGCAGCTTTTTCTGTATATGCCAATAAAGGCATATATGTGCAACCTATCTATGTAACTCGAATTACCGATGCTAACGGAAATGTATTAGCAACTTTTAAGCCTCAGCGAAATGAAGCTATTAGTGAACAAACAGCTTATAAGATGATAGAAATGTTGCGAGCTGTAGTTCAACAAGGAACAAGCTGGCGACTTAAAGGACGGTATAACATAAATGCCGATGTTGCTGCTAAAACTGGAACAACACAAAATCAATCCGATGGATGGTATATAGGCATTACACCCAAATTAGCTACGGGTGTTTGGACGGGGGGAGAGGAAAGAAGTATCCATTTTAATAGTTTGGAATTGGGTCAAGGTGCAAGTATGTCGTTGCCAACCTGGGCATATTATATGGCAAAAATATATGCCCATCCCGAATTGGGTTATTCGGATAAGGATATTTTCGAAAAACCTGCTAATTTTGACGAAGATATGGGTTGTAAACAAATGAAACCATACGAAGAAATTGGCAGTGATTATGAAATAATAGAATCAATACCAGAATAATATGATTACAATCGATCATGTAAAAGAATTGATTGAAAGGCGAGATGCCTTAAGGAGGTATCTTTGACATCAATCACAAAAGAGTTGTATTAGAAGAAGAAGAATTAAAAACCCGCGATCCTGATTTTTGGAACGATCCCAAAAAAGCAGAAGCTATTTTAAAAAATATTTCAATCCTTAAAAACTGGATAGAATCTTTCGACAAAATTAATACGTTGGTTGAAGATTTGTCTATCATATATGAATTTTATAAGCAACAAGAAATTAGCGAAAAAGAAATTGAAGAACATTATCATCAAACATTAAAAGCAATAGAGACACTGGAGTTTAAAAATATGCTTCAGGAAGAAGAAGACAAATTACCAGCGTTGATGAAAATTAATAGCGGAGCAGGTGGAACAGAAAGTCTCGATTGGGTAAGTATGTTATTGCGAATGTATCAACGATGGGGAGAATCGCATAATTTTAAAGTTAGAATTATAGATTTACAACCAGGCGAAGAAGCAGGAGTTAAATCGGTAATGCTCGAATTTCAGGGTGAATATGCTTATGGTTATCTGAAAAGCGAAACAGGAGTGCATCGTTTGGTTAGAATTTCGCCATTTAATGCACAAGGCAAAAGGCAAACTACATTTGCATCTGTTTTTGTATCGCCAATGATTGACGAAAATATTGAAATAAACATTAATCCTGCTGAATTGGAGTGGGACACTTTCCGTTCAAGTGGTCCTGGTGGACAAAACGTTAATAAAGTTGAAACAGGTGTCAGATTGCGTCATATACCAACAGGTATAGTGATAGAAAATCAGGAGAGCCGTTCGCAATTGACCAATAAGGAAAATGCGTTACGTTTATTAAAATCACAATTGTATGAGTTAGAATTACAAAAACGTAGAGAGAAGCAAGCCGAATTAGAAGGTCAAAAGTTAAAAATAGAATGGGGTTCGCAAATTCGTTCCTATGTTCTTCATCCTTATAAACTTGTAAAAGATTTACGGACAAATTATGAAACATCGGATGCTCAAGGTGTACTTGATGGAGACATCGATGCATTTATAAAAGCTTATTTAATGCAATTTTCAAAAAAATGAAAAACATTTTTTTAATAACATGTATTTGTTTTATAAGTCAGGCTTTAGGACAGAATTTTAAAGTGGGTGGTAGTCTTGGTTTTGTTGCTTCGCAGGTAGATGGCGATCGCCTCGATGGATACGATAAGCCTGGTTTTAAAGCGGGGATTTTTGTTACAAATACCATAATAAAAAATTGGTCTTTTTCCATGGGAATTGATTATATTCAAAAAGGCAGTAGAAAATTATCAAATCCAGATATTCCTGACGATAGATTTTATATACTTCGATTGAATTATATGGAAGTACCTTTTTTATTTCAGTATTTGTATAAGTCGAAGTACATTGCTGAGGTAGGATTGGTTTTTGGTTATTTGTATAGAGCACGAGAAGATGTTGATGGCTATGGTTTTGCAGACCCCGATCCTCCATTTAAATCATACGATATTCCAGTTCGATGGGGAATTGGTTATCAAGTAAGCAAGCATTTTTCTTTTAAACTTCATCAATCTTATTCAATTCTTCCCATTCGGAATCATCCTGCTAATCAAACGTGGTATTTTAATAGAGGACAGTATAACAATTATATTATTTTATCTATTTATTACACTTTATGAAGAAAAAAATCATTATAGGTATTACAGGCGCTAGTGGAGCTATATATGCTCAACAATTAATAGAAGATGTATTAAGATTTTCAGATTTTATAGTTACGTTAATATATTCCGAAAATGGGAAGAAAGTTTGGAATTATGAACTAGAAGCCCCATTAATTGTTACTAACGATCGAATTACTGTTTATTCGAACGACGATATGTTTGCACCGCCTGCAAGCGGCAGTTCCAATTATGATGCAATGATTATAATTCCTTGTTCTATGGGTACTTTGTCGCAAATTAGTAATGGCAGCAGCTTTAATTTAATTGGAAGAAGTGCTGATGTAATGCTTAAAGAGAAACGAAAACTAATATTAGTTCCAAGAGAAGCTCCGTATAATTTAATTCATGTTCAAAATATGGAAAAAATATTATTAATGGGTGGAATTATTCTTCCGGCTTCACCATCTTTTTACAATAAGCCTAATAATATTACAGATGTTGTAAAGTCTGTTACCGATAGAATATTAAAAATGTTAGATGTAAATATTCAAATAAAAGAATGGGGTAGTTAATGCAACAAAAACGGTATATTTAAAGTCTAATTAAAGAAAATATTAAATTATGAAATTTCTTACAATAATATTCTGCTTTGTTTTTATTGGTGAGTTATTTTCAATCAAAGCAAATACAAGTGTGTTTATTAAAAACCAAGGTCAAATTGCCAGTATTGAAACCAATCAACCACTTAAGGAAGTGTTATATTATATTTCTACTCCTAATGCAAAGCTATATTTAACGACTAAAGGGTTGATATATTTTTTTCAGAAAAATCAGATAAATATTGATGAAACAGAGATCCCAATTGCTAAACAAACCGAATGGCAACGAGTGGATGTTGAGTTTAAAAATGCTAATTTTTCAAATGTTATTGAAAACGAACCTGTGGCATGGCATTATAATTTCTTTTATGCTCATTGCCCCCAAGGAATAATGAATGTGCCAGCATTTAGAGAGTTATATGTAAAAAATATTTATAAAGGAATAGACTTAAAATTTTACATTCAAGATGACAAGTTGAAGTATGATTTTATTGTTTATCCATATGCTGATTACAAACAAATACAAATGGAATATAAATACGTAGATTATCCATACATAGACCCATCGGGAGATGCTATAATTAATACACTATATGGAAAAATAATTGAATCTAAGCCTGTTTGTATACAAGGAAATAAAATCATTGAAAATACCTCATGGATTAGTAATGGCAACATTTTACAATTTAATGTTCCTTATTACGACAAAAGTCAATTTTTAGTTATAGATCCATTCCTTATTTGGAGTACTTACTTTGGTGGCAACTCAGATGAAGCTTCCGAAAGTATTGCAATAAATCAGAATATGATTATTATTGCTGGAAATACAAGCTCATCAAACCTGCCTACATACAATCCTGGTTCTGGAGCATATTTTAGTGGTAGTAATACTGGCTTAACGGATATTTTCATAGCTGCTTTTAATTTAGATCATAGTATTCGCTGGGTAACTTATTACGGAGGCACAAAAGATGATGTAAAAGGTAAACCCATTATTGCAAACGATACTTATATATATGTTTCGGGTCAATCAAATTCAACAGATATCCCTACGCTAAATCCCGGTGGAGGAGCATTTTATCAGGCTACTTTAAACAACACAGGAACTTATGACGGTTTTTTAATAAAATTTTCAATATTTGGACAGTTGCTTTGGGCGACTTATCTTGGTGGAAGCGATCAGGATGAATTAAGTTTTTTAGCGAATAACAATAATAGTCTATATGCTTATGTTTTAACATATTCGTCCGATATGCCATTGGTAAATCCGGGAGGAGGCGCTTGGCAACAAGGAGCAACAAACAATAACGAACATATTTATTTAGCTCGATTCGATTTGAACTCAAATGCCATGTTATGGGGAACTTATTTTGGACAATCAACAACTGGAATGGGATATAGTTGGAATACGATCACTTGCAATAATACACATCTTTATGGTGCATTCAATACAAAAGATATCAATTCACCTACTTTATCTTTGTCGGGAGCGTATAATGATAATACTTATAATGGCGGAACATCTGATTTGTTAATTTGCAGGTTTACAGCAAACGGGGTTTTAGAATGGGCTACATATTTTGGAGGAAATGGATACGAAGAACAAAGAGGTATATCAATATCAAACAACAGACTTTGGGTATCTGGTACTACAGCCTCCAACGCCAATTTCCCATTAGTAGATCCTGGAAATGGAGCATATTTTCAAAACACTTACGGAGGTGGTGCTGCTGATGGATTTATTGCTTCTTTTTCTTTGAATGGACAGTTGTTATGGAGTACATATTATGGAGGGAATCAGCACGATTATATTCGTGATATTAAAGGCGATAATTATGGAATATTTATAGCAGGAAGAATTACAGGCGGGAATTTTCCATTATACAATCCCGGGACACCTACATTTTACGAAAGTTCTTCAAGATCCACATTTATTGCCAAATTTAAGCAAAATGGTATTCGTCAATGGTCAACCTATTTTTCAGGCTCGGCAGGAGATATTAGAAAACTTGCTGTAACTAATGATGCTGTATATTTAACCGGATTTGTTAATAATTCGTTATTAACTCAAGATCCTGGAAATGGAGCTTACTTCGATAACACTTTCAATGGAGGGACGTGGGATGCGTTTATTGCAAAGTTTGATAAATGTGTTATTCCTACTGTACAAGTAACAGCGAGTCAAAATGCTATTTGTAAGTACGATTCTACATGGTTGTATGCAACGGGAGGTATCAATTATTTGTGGAGCACCTTACAGACAACCGATTCTATTCATGTAGCACCATTGAGCACTACATCGTATAGTGTTACAGTTACTGATGATATGACTTGTACGAATACGGGGAACATAAATATTACTGTGTATCCATTGCCCGATGTAAATATTTTAGGAGCTCATCCTATTTGTTTTAACGATAGTATTACAATTTCAGCAGTAGGTGCTCAAACATATCAATGGCTACCAGGAATGCAAACAACAAGCAGCATAACAGTTACTCCAGCAAATACAACTACATATTATGTTATTGGTACCGACCAAAATTCTTGTAGTAACATAGATTCAGTGCAGATAATAGTACATCCACTGCCATTGGTTACTATTTCTGGTGAGCATCCGATTTGTTTAAACGATAGTATCTGGCTCTATGGAAATGGAGCAACATCTTACGTGTGGTCAACAATGGCTGCCACTGATAGTATTCAAGTTAGTCCATTACAAACAACTATTTTTTATGTAACTGGAACAGACAATAATGGATGTAAAAACAAAGATTCGGCAGAAGTCGTAGTATATCCACTGCCCAATGTTCAAATTACAGGGAATCACCCCATTTGTTTTGGCGATAGCCTAACTCTTTATGCAAATGGGGCACATACATATTTTTGGACACCTGGCAATTATAATACAGATAGTATTATAGTTAGTCCTTCGCAAACAACGACATTCTATGTTTTAGGTACTGATACAAATATGTGTAAAAATATAGATTCTACTACGGTTACTGTATTCGATTTGCCTAATGTGCAAATTCAAGGCGATCATCCTATATGCTTTGGCGATAGCATTACATTGGCAGCAACTGGTGCAGTTTCTTATGTGTGGTATCCTGGTGCATTAACGGGCAATCAACAAATATTTTCACCATTACAAACAACTACTTACGTTGTGGTAGGAACAGATCACAATCAGTGTGTCAATAGCGATACTGTTAGTATTACGGTATATCAGCTTCCCAATGTGCAAATTCAAGGCGATCATCCCATATGTTTTGGTGATAGTATAACATTGACAGCAACCGGTGCAGTTTCTTATGTGTGGTACCCAGGGACATTAACAGGTAATCAACAAACATTCCAACCTAACTCGACACAGCAATATATTGTAATTGGTACAGACATCAATCAATGCAAAAATAGTGATTCGGTTACTATTGTCGTTTATCCATTGCCTAATGTTCAAATTACAGGAAATCATCCTATATGTTTTGGTGATTCAATAACACTTCAAGCAATAAATGCTCAAACGTATGTTTGGAACACAGGAGTCAATCAGTCATCTATTACCGTAGCACCATTACAAAGCACAACATATATGGTAACCGGAACAGATACAAATGGATGTATGAATGCTGATACGGCTTTTGTTATAGTAAATCCTTTGCCCTTAGTGAGGATAAATGGTGTACATCCTATTTGTTTATACGATAGTATAAGTCTTTCTGCTGCAGGAGCAGTGCTTTATACATGGCAACCCTGGGGTTATCAAAGTTCTGCTATACAAGTTTCGCCGCAACAAACAACACAAATAATTTTAACCGGTACCGATGCTAATGGATGTGTAAATAGCGATACAGCAACTTTGGTAGTTTATGCTTTGCCAATAGTATCGGTTAGTGGAGCAAATCCTATATGTTTTGGTGATAGTGTAACTGTAACTGCTAATGGAGCTCAAAATTATATCTGGATGCCAGGAAATTTAACCGGAAACAATCAAGTCCTTTCGCCACAACAAACAACTACATACATTGTTACAGGAATCGATACGAATCAATGCAAAAATACGACACAATTCGATATAATTGTTTATGAATTGCCCGTCGCTAATATAAATGGGATATCGCGAATTTGTCAAATGGAAGAAGTAACGTTAACTGCAACAGGTGGAACTTCGTATTTGTGGAATACACAACAAACAGACAGCTCAATAAATGTCGCTCCCATGACAACAACAACTTATAGCGTTATTGCGTTTAAAAATATTTGCTCCGATACGGCATATTTTACAATAATTGTTGATGAAAAACCTACTTTAACTATTACTAACGATACAACGATTATTATTGGGATGAATGTTCCTTTAAATGTAAGCGGGGCTCAAACTTATTCATGGACGCCAATTCAGTATCTTTCTTGTGTTACATGTGCCAACCCAATAGCAAAACCTTCGGACAACATAGAATATTGTGTAGTTGGAACTACAGCACAAGGCTGTTCCGACACCGTTTGTGTTCAGATTACTGTAGATAAAGAATGCGGAGAAGTGTTTATACCATCGGGCTTCAGTCCTAACAACGATGGTAATAACGATGTACTTTTTGTTCGTGGCAAATGTATCAAAAAAATGCAATTCTATGTATATAATCGATGGGGTGAAAAAGTTTTTGAGTCAAACGACCCAGATATTGGATGGGATGGCACATTTAGAGGCAAGGCAATGGATAGTGGGGTATTTGTTTATCAGTTAAGAGCTGAATATTATAATGGAGTTGTAGTAAACAAACAAGGTAATGTTACATTAATTCGTTAGATTATGAAAACAGTCGTTTTATTTGTTATATCAATGATAGTTTCTGTATATTTATGGTCGCAAGATGTAGTATTTTCTCAAATTCATGAAGCACCAATTTTACTAAATCCTGCCAATGCAGGAGCTCAACACGACATAAGAGCCAATCTAAATTTTCGTCAGCAATGGCGGAGTGTTACCGAACCATTTGTTACAATGGCAGCTTCGGCAGATATGAAACTATTTAGCCAAAAACGATCTTCATCGGCAGGAGTAGGTGTTTTTGTTTTAAACGATAGAGCGGGCGGAGCCCATCTTAACACATTTCAATCGGGAATTATTGCAGCAGGTAAAGTACCGGTAGCAAGCAATCAAAATATTTCCGGCGGAATAGGACTATCTTTTTTACAACGACACGTTGATTTTGCTTCGTTATCTTGGGACAAACAATACGACGGATTAATGTATAATCCTGATTTACCAACTGGCGAAACATTGTTTCGTGAAAGAACTTCTACGGTAGATGTTTCAACGGGTGTTCAATGGAGTTATGGGAAAGGAGCTACCACGTTATCATCGAACGATAATTTTGGAGCTCAGGTAGGTGTTGCCGTGTTGCATTTAAACAAACCGAATATAGGTTTCAATGAAGATCCTTCATATTGGCGATATGTAATTCATGGAACATTTTCGTATGGTGTAAAAAACTCGAATATGCAAATTTCGCCTTCTTTCATGACTACATTACAAGGACCTTCAAAAATGTTTTTCTTAGGGACAATAGTCAAATACAAACTACAAGAATCGTCAAAATATACCGACTATATTTTAGCACGAATGATAAACGTGGGAACTTTTTATCGTTGGGGTGATGCAATTGTAATGAGCGCTCAACTCGAGTGGGGGCAATATGCTTTCGGTATTAGTTATGATATCAATGTGTCATCATTAACGAAAGTGAGTTACGGACGAGGTGGATTTGAAATTTCGGCTCGATACTTTCCTTTGCGTTCAAGCGCTTCGAGTAGATTGTTGTGATTATTGTTTCAATAATCTTGCAAAATCGTTTCCTGTAGGATTCTGATAAATGCGAAGATAAAATAATGGAACAACAGCCATTAGATGGTCAAAAATGTCGGCTTGCACTTTTTCGAAAGATTCCCATTCTGTAATACTTGAAAAAGCATAAACTTCTAGAGGTATCCCGTTTTCTGAAGGAGGTAATTGACGAACCATGAGGTTCATGTCTTTTCTAATAAAATCTTTGCTTTTTATATATTCTTGTGCATACATTCTAAAAGTACCAATATTGGTTAACCATCGTCCGTTGATAGGTTTTTGTGGGTCAAAGGGTAAATTTTTATTATATTCTTCAATTTCGGACAGTTTGTTGATTAAATAATCACGAATTAATGCTATGTTCTTCAATTCATTAATTTCTTCAATAGTTAAAAAACGAACTGTGTTGATGTCGAAAAATAATGAACGTTTAATACGGCGTGCTTTGGCTTCTTCCATGCCACGATAATTGATAAACGACTCCGATACCATCGCATATGATGGAATCATGGCAATGGTTTTATCCCAATTTTGAACTTTAACAGTATGTAAAGTTATTTCTGTTACAAGACCATCGGCATTTTTAGAGGGCATAACAACCCAATCGCCAATTTTAACCATTTCATTAGCCGACAGTTGAATACCAGCAACCAACCCTAATAAAGTGTCTTTAAAAACAAGCATCAAAACAGCAGCTAAAGCTCCGATTCCTGTTAAAAAATAACTAGGGTCTTTTTGAAGAATAATAGATAAAATTAAAATAAAACCAATGGAATAATTAAAAATATTTATAACTTGAAGAAACCCTCTTATAGGTCTATCTTTAGAGTTAGGATTGAGCATATATATTTCGTTAAGAGCTTTTAGAAAGGCTGAAATAATGAGCATTGCCATGACTATCATGTATATGTAAACCATTGAGCGAACAATAGCAATCCATTCAGGATAACCCTTTAGCACTAAAGGACAAGAGTAATAAATAATTAATGCTGGTACAATATGAGAGAACCGATGGAATACCTTATTTTTCAATAAAATATCATCCCAAGTAAACGATGTTTTACGAACAATTCGACTAACAATAGCTGCAATGAACTTTTTTGTTAACCAGTTTGCCAGATAAGAAACAATGAAAACAATTACAATGACGATCAATAACTTTAATATTTCAGCCCAAGTGGCCGAAACTCCCATTTCAATTAACCAACTCTTTATCGCATTAATCATAGGCCTTAGTTATTTATTTCACACGAACATCCTCTACAACCTTCTTCATCGTGGCTAGCACATTTGATCCCTTCTTTTTTTAACGCTTCGTTTTGTTCTATATGAATGTTTGGAAATTTGCCGTTGCGTTTTATTAAAAGACTAATAGATAAACCAATGACAGCAATGCCTACAATAATCAAAGCTAAAATAACTAATTTTAACATATTTTTTTTGCAAAGGTACAAAATATATACAATAAAATACGAATTATTTAGAATTATTCTTATTAAATTTGCAAAAACAACAGTTTATGGATGATAGAAAAATAAGCTATGACGATTTTAAGCAGGAGGTAATAAACGATTATTATATATGTCATGTAAGTCGTCAATTAAGCATATTAGGACGAAAAGAAGTATTATCTGGGAAGGCAAAATTTGGCATATTTGGCGATGGTAAAGAGTTGGTTCAAGTTGTAATGGCAAAATATTTTAGAAATGGTGATTGGCGATCGGGCTATTATCGCGATCAAACTTGGATGATGGCAGCTGGATTGCTAACACCCGAACAGTTTTTTGCACAGTTGTATGGCGATACTGATTTGAATAATAATCCACACAATGCTGGAAGGGTTTTTAATAATCATTTTAGTACACCTAATACAAACCCAGATGGTACATGGAAAAATTTAATGAATCAAAAAAACAGTTCTGCAGATATATCACCTACAGCTGGTCAAATGCCTCGCTTGGTTGGACTTGCTTATGCATCTAAATTGTATCGTTTGTTGCCCGAATTGAAAGATTATAAACATTTTTCAAATAATGGTAACGAAGTTGCATGGGGTTCAATAGGAGATGCAAGTACTTCTGAAGGTCATTTTTGGGAAGCCATTAATGCAGCTGCAGTTTTACAAATTCCTATGGCCGTCTTTGTGTACGATGATGGCTATGGAATCTCTGTCCCAAAGAAATATCAAACAGCCAAACAAAGCATTTCGGAAATACTTAAAGGTTTTGAAGATGATTACGGGAAGGGGATATTGGTATATCGAGTAAAAAATTGGGATTATTCCGAACTAAACAAAAAAATAAAAGAAGGGATTGAACGTTGCAGAAAAGATCATATTCCAGTTGTATTTCATATAGAAGAAGTTACACAACCCTTAGGACATAGCACAAGTGGTTCGCACGAACGATATAAAAGCCCAGAAAGACTCAAATGGGAACAGGAATTTGATCCTATATTAAAGTTTAAACAGTGGATTTTGGATAAGCGTATTGCATCAAGTACCGAATTGGAAGAAATTGAAACTAAAGCAATTGATAGAGCAAAACAAGCTAAACAAAAAGCGTGGGAAAATTTTACAGAACCCATTCGCAAAGAACGCGATGCCTTAATTAATATTGTAGAAAAACGGACTTGTCAGTGCAAACGCGAACATGTTGATAAAGTTGGTTTAATTGCAAATGAATTGAAACAAATAATACATCCTATAAGAAAAGATATATTTAGTTCGGCAAAAAAGATTTTACGTCATGTTTGTTTGGATTGTACTATAAGACAACAATTGCAACAAGAGCTTCACGATTGGCTCGAACGGAATTATCAAGATGCTTACAAACGATATAGTTCTAATTTATATATCGAATCGCCTAAATCAGTTTTAAATGTAAAACCAGTGCAACCCGAATTTTTTGATCCTCCCATAGAAGTCCCCGGCAGGGAAATTATTCGCGATAATTGGGACAAACAACTTGAAAAACATAATAATTTAGTAATTTTTGGCGAAGATGTTGGATACATTGGTGGTGTAAACCAGACGTATGAAGGATTACAGAAAAAATATGGCGAATGGCGCGTTACTGATACAGGAATACGAGAAACAACTATTTTGGGGCAAGGAATTGGCTTAGCATTGCGAGGAATTAGACCTGTGGTAGAAATACAATATTTCGATTACTTGTTGTACGCTTTACAAACGTTGAGCGATGATTTAGCAACATTATTATATCGAACAAATGGTCAGCAAAAAGCACCTGTAATTATTACAACTCGAGGACATAGGCTTGAAGGAATATGGCATTCGGGTTCGCCATTAAGTATGGTTATTAATTCAATTCGCGGTGTATATGTGGCAGTGCCTCGGAATATGACCCAGGCAGCAGGATTTTATAATACTTTGCTCGAATCGGACGATTCAGCTCTTGTGATTGAACCATTAAATGGCTATAGATTGAGAGAAAACAAGCCCAAAAATATTGGTGAATATAAAATTCCATTTGGCGTTCCAGAAATAATATCGGAAGGAACAGATGTAACGTTGCTTACCTATGGTTCAAATGTAAGGATTGCACTAGATGCTATTCAACAATTAAAAGAATTCAATATTTCTGTTGAACTTATTGACGTGCAAACATTATTGCCTTTTGATATTCATCATATTATTCTTGAATCTTTAAAAAAGACCAACAAAATAGTCTTTTTCGATGAGGATGTTCCTGGCGGTGCAACCGCATTTATGATGCAAAAGGTTTTAGAAGAACAAGGAGGATATCGCTATTTAGATGCAGAACCAGTTACTATCACCGCAAAAGAGCACCGCCCTGCTTATTCTACCGATGGTGATTATTTTTCTAATCCGAATGCAGAAAATGTTTTTGAAACCATTTATTCTTTAATGCATAGATATAATCCTAAAAAATATCCTCAAATATTTTAAAAATGTTTTCTCTTAAAGATGCAAAAATTCAGTTAATAGTTTTATTTATATTAGCTTTTATTTGGGGTTCATCCTTTATTCTTATTAAAAAAAGCTTAATTATTTTTTCGGATACAGAAGTTGCTGCTTTACGTATTTTTATTTCTGCATTAGTATTAATACCTTTCGGTTTAAATAGGATTAAGACGCTTTCATCACGCGATTTTTGGAATGTTGTGTTGTCGGGAATAATAGGAACAGGAATCCCGGCATTTTTGTTTGCAATAGCTCAACGTCATATAACAAGCTCCGAAGCGTCAATATACAATTCATTAACTCCATTATTTACCTTATTGTTTGCCTTTTTTATGTTTAATACAAAGGTACATGTGATTAATTTTATGGGAATTATATTAGGACTTGCTGGGGCAATTTTTTTAATTACCCAACGCACTCCTTCACAAGCAGGATTTTCATCTTCACCAGAGTATGGAATATTACTGGTTGTGGCAACCATAATGTATGGATATAATACAAATCATGTAAAGCATAAACTTGCTCAAATAGACGGGATTACAATAGTCTCTGTATCGTTTCTTATTATGTTAGTACCTTCTTCGCTTTTTATTTTTACACCAACTTTTTTTCAAAAAGTGTCGAACGAATACTTTATGACGGCATTATTGTACATGAGTATTTTAGCTATATTAGGGACATCTTTAGCACTAATAATTTGGAATAAATTGATAAAAAACATTTCGGCTATATATGCGAGTACTGTTACATATATTATTCCTGTATTTGCTTTAATGTGGGGACTTTATGATAGTGAAAAATTGCATTGGAATCATGGTATAGCAATTATTTGTATTTTTACAGGAATTTATTTAGTAAACTATAAATCAAAAAATGGAATTTAATCGTTGGCAACGCTTATTTTTATCATTTTCTAGTGGAATATTATTATTTGGAGGGTGGGCAGGTGGAATTTGGCAATGGCTTGTAATATTTGCTTTTGTGCCACTTTTATTGGTTGAACATTATTTATACTTGAATAAACATCATTATAAAAGTTATCATTTCTTTTTATATGCTTATTTATCATTTATAGTGTGGAATGCGTTTTCTACATGGTGGATAATGAAGGCAACCCTTGTAGGGGCAATACTTGCTATTGTGTTGAATGCTTTTTTTGCAGCAATAGTAGCTTGGTTATTTCATTTAGTTAAAAGGAACACTTCCATTCGCATAGGTTACATGTTTTTTATTGCTTCGTGGTTAGCATTTGAATATTTACATTTCAATTGGGAACTTTCGTGGACATGGATGACTTTAGGGAATGCTTTTTCAGAACAGGTTTGGTTTGTTCAATGGTATGAATATACTGGTGTTTTGGGTGGTAGTTTGTTTATTTTACTTGTAAATGTATGTTTCATATTAATTTTTATTCAGTGGATAATTGATGCGTATGTAAAAAGAAAATTGATTGTTGCCTTGCTGTTTTTATTAATAATACCGAGTGTAGTTTCGTTGTGGAAATATCATCATAACAACGATCAAGGCATACCTGTTCGTGTGTTAATTATTCAGCCCAATATCGATCCTTACAACGATAAATTTTCGGGAATGAGTGTAGAGGAACAAATACAAAGAATTATAGAGTTAACTCAGAATAATATTCAAGACAACAACGATTATGTGATAGGGCCAGAAACTGCTTTGCCACAAGGTATTTGGGAAGAAGATTTGGACGTTCATCCGCAAATAATTATTTTTAAAAAATTAGCAGCAAAATATAAAAATAGTTTCATTTTAGGTGCATCTACATATCGTATGTTTGATGCCCCTGTTAGTCCTGTTGCACGAAAGTTTGATGATGGGAACGGATATTATGAAGCGTATAATACTGCTCTACAAATTGATTCTAATAAGATTCAAGTATTTCATAAATCAAAATTAGTATTAGGTGTTGAGAAAATGCCATTCCCAAAAACACTTTCATTTTTAGAAGATTTAGCATTAGATTTGGGAGGAACATCAGGAAGTTTAGGAACACAAACAGAACCAACAATTTTTGAGGGTAAAAGTAAAGTTGCTCCGGCAATTTGTTATGAATCGGTTTATGGTGAATATTTGTCCAAATTTATCATCGCTGGTGCACAATGGATAGCAGTTATTACAAACGATGGTTGGTGGGATGATACACCTGGTTATCGTCAACATTTATCCTATAGCAGGTTGCGTGCCATTGAATTTCGTAAAAGCATTGCACGAAGCGCAAATACAGGTATTTCGGCTATCATTAATCAACGTGGCGATATTATTACGTCAACATCATGGTGGAAACCCGAAGCTATAAAAGGAACTATTTATGCGAATAATATTAAAACATTTTATAGTATTTGGGGAGATTATATTGGTCGCATCGCTCAATATTTAACGATATTGTTATTATTAGTTTTTGTATCAAAACTTTGGATGAAAAAGCTAACCAAGTTCGCTAATGCGTTCTAATTTTGCTAAGTTTAATATTTTGATTTTTCTACCTTCGATAGCAACAACTTGTTCTTGTTCGAATTGTCGAAGCGTTCTAATTGCGTTCGAGTTGGTCATGTTGCTAAGACTTGCAATATCTTCTCTCGATAAATAAGCACTAATAGTCATCCCATCTTCTTCAAATCCATATGTGTCTAAGAGAACTAGCAAAGATTCGGCAAGACGTCCACGAACATGCTTTTGAGTAAGTGTGACGCAGCGACTATTCGAAAACCCTAGCTCGGTAGCAAGAGATTTAATAATTTGTAGCGATAGATTAGAATTTTTTCGTAAAACTTCGAAGAAAGCATCCTTTTCTATTATACAAATAACAGAATTTTCCAAAGCCATAGCCGATGCTAAATAATTTTCTTCGGCAAATAAAGCCCGATATCCAATAAATCCAACAGGTTTAGCTAAACGAACAATTTGCTCTCTGCCCCCAAAACCTTCTTTGTATATTTTTACTTTTCCTTCCGACAAGCAAATTAAGCCCGTAGGTCGCTCGCCTTCTTTATAAATAATTTCGTTACGTTTTACTTGTATGCATGCATTGTGATGGCTTAAAAATTCTAGTTCTTCGTTAGATAATACAGAGAACAAAGGCTTTATTTTATCAAAACAATAGCACATTTTTTGTTTATAGTCTCTCATAAATGCTATACCTTGTTAAAAAACAATGTTGTATAGCACAAAATTACACATTTATTTAATTCGGTGTAACTTTATATTTACTAAAATTTTGAAAAAATGAATAAAATTTTAAACTAGTTTAATGAAGGGTTAGCAGGTACATTTAACCAAAAATGATATTTTTTATCGAGTAATATAACACTTCGTTTCCAAAGCCACTTGGGATCTTCTTCAAAAACCTGTTCACTGTCGGTTTTAGATACAACCCAAAAATGTTTTGAAAGTTCTTCATTTAATTGATTTTTTCCCCAGCCAGAGTAGCCTATAAAAAAACGGATGTCTTTTTCTTTGATAATATCATTTTTCATTAGTTTGAGAAGTTCGTCAATATCGCCACCCCAAAAAATTTCGTCGTGAATTTGTTTTGAATTGAGTAATGCTTGTTTGCTTCTATAAATAAAGTGTAATGTATTGGTTGCGACAGGTCCACCTAAAAAAACTGGAGTGTAAAAATTTTTAAATTTAGGTAACAACTGTTGAATGGTAAAACCGGAATTTTTATTTAAAATGTATCCAAGACTTCCTTCGTCATTGTGTTCTGTTAATAAAACGACGGAACGAGCAAAAATGCCATCAAGTAAAAGTGGTTCGGCGATTAATAATCGTCCCGCAGATGGATCTATTTTTTGTGTTATTTTGAATATGTTTGGAAGTATGGTCATGTTTTAAAATTTTTAATTATCAGTTATTCACAATATTTTGTAACTTTGAACATTCATTTCTAAATATTTATGTATGCAAATTTTTTGCCAAGCTATAAAGTACAGCATTTTTGTCATATTTCTGACAGGGTTGCTTTCTTGTACAACTTATCGCAAAATGACGTACTTACAACATATTTCAGCAGAGGATTCGCTGATTAGCAATGTTTATGGACAAGAAACATATAAATTGCAAAGTGGCGATATTATTTATATTCGAATTTCTAGTTTAAATAAGGAAATCAATGATTTGTTTAATTCGAACGAAAATATTGCTGTATCGGCTATTAATGAAGCAGCAATGTATTTTAAAAGTTATACAATAGACGACAAAGGATACATTGAAATGCCTGTTATTGGGAAGGTTCATGTTGCCAATAAAACTCTTGCAGAAGTTCAAGAAGCAATTCAACAGTTAACTTTGGTATATTTTAAAGAAGTGTATGTAACAGTTAAATATGCTGGTTTTAAAGTTACCATTTTAGGTGAAGTTAGAAAACCAGGAGTTTTTTACTTTTATAACAGCAAAGCAACTATTTTGGAAGCCTTGGGACAAGCAGGTGATTTAAATGAGTTTGGGAATCGAGAAAATCTGTTAATTGTTCGTTCAACGAATAATGGACTTAAAACAATTCGAGTCAATCTTCTTGATAAAAATTTATTAAAGTCTCCCGACTTATATATACAACCAAACGACGTAATTTATGTTGAACCATTAAAATCGAAATCGTGGAAACTCAACTCATATAATGTTTCAATTATTTTGTCGTCTATAAGCACGTTAGTTTTAGTTATCAGTTTTGTACTAAAATTGTAATTTATGGATTCGCCAGTTTTTCAAAATAATTCGCAACAAAATACGGAAAATATTGACATACAAAAATTTTTATTTAAAGTTTTTGCCAATTGGTATTGGTTTGCTTTAACTGTATTTATTGCCATTAGTGTTGCTTATTTTGTCAACAGATATTCCGATCCTGTATATAAGCTTAGTGCATTGGTGCTTATTCAAGATAAAGAAAATACCCTTTCGGGAGGGATTGAGAGCATCTTGGAAGAACAGGGTATATTGCGAAGAACAAGAAAAAAAGTTGTGGAAAACGAAATGGCCGTTATCAAAAGCTTTAAATTAGTAAAAGAAACTATAAATCAGCTCGATGAATTTGATATATCTTATTTTTCAGTGGGTCGTATAAGAACAATAGAACGATACAAAGCATCGCCCTTTAAAGTTGTTGTTGATACTTCTGAGAATAATCTTTATGGAACGCCTGTATATGTGAAGCTTATAGATAATGATGTGTATAGTTTGCAGGTAGATAAAGATAAAGTGGTAAATAAAAAGATGCGTTTTGGCGAAAAATATCAAAGCAAAAATTTTTCTTTTACTATTTACTTAAATGAAAACCAAGATATTACTAAGATGAAGTTGACAGACAAACAATATTTTTTTGTCATTAATAATTTATCGGATGTTGTTAAGCAGTATCGAAATAAAATAAACATTGTAACTACCGATAAAAAATCAACAGTAATTGAAATTTCAACTGCAGGCTTGGTTCCTCAGAAAGAAATAGATTTCCTGAATAAATTAATCGAAGTGTATATACAAAATGGCTTATACGAAAAAAACCTTATAGCTCAAAATACAATCAATTTTATTGATGAACAATTAGCAGAGATAACCGATTCGTTGGCGTTAAATGAAAACAATTTAAAAAATTTTCGCCAAGCATACAATTTAATTGATATTTCGAAAGAAGGGTCGGCTTTGTATGATAGACTTATTACGGCACAAAAACAAAAAAGTGAACTGCTCATTAAGAAGAGTTATTTAGAATATTTAAAAAAATATTTAACGCAAAACAATGATCTAAGTCAAATTGTAATACCATCTTCATTAGGAATTAATGATCCAGCCCTATTGGAGCTAATTAGACAACTAATTGCATTATATCAGGAAAAAAATAACTTTTTAATAACGGCAACAGAAAAGAACCCTGCTTACGAAGCCGTTGTTAATAAAATTGCACAAACCCGTAAGTTATTGATAGAAAACAATGAAATGCTTTTACGTTCGACTGAAATAAATCTTGCCGAAATTGATAAAAATATTCAGTCAATAGAACTAGGATTTAAGCAACTGCCTGCTACGGAAAAAGAATATATCAATATACAACGAAGGTATAAACTAAACGATCAAATATATACATATTTATTAACAAAAAGAGCTGAAGCAGGTATCGCAAAAGCTTCAAATATTCCTGACAATAAAATATTAGATTATGCTTCGTTAGATACAAAAGTTCAAATAGCACCAAAGTATTCGTTAAATTATTTAATAGCAATAGTTTTAGGTTTATTATTACCCTTAGTAGTGATTATATTAATAGACTTTTTTAATACTACGATCAACGATATTTCCGATATTGAACACAAGGTTAAGGTACCAATAATTGGTGTAATAGGTCATAATCATAAAAATATAGATTTTGTAGTTTACCAATCGCCAAAATCTACTATTGCCGAATCATTTCGTACTATTCGAACAAACATTCAATACTTGCATCCCGATAAAGAGATGCCTTCACATGTTATTGCAATAACTTCTACCATTAGCGAAGAAGGTAAAACATTTTGTGCCATTAATATTGCATCGTCATATGCATTGTTAGGGAAAAAAACACTGCTAATGGGTTTAGACTTAAGAAGACCAAGAATTCATGAAACGATTAATGTCCCCAATAATATTGGCATAAGTACTTATTTGCTCGGAAACACAAGCTTAAATGATATTATTATCGCTACAAACCAGGAACATTTGTATTTTATTCCTACCGGACCTGTACCTCCCAACCCTGCCGAACTACTCGAAAGCAAAAAAATGTTTCAATTAATAGAAACATTACGCAATATGTTTGAGATTATTGTAATAGACACACCCCCCGTAGCTTTAGTAACCGATGCATTACTAATTTCACGGTTCAGTGACACCAACATATTTGTTATTAGACAAAATTATAGTAAAAAAAATGTAATAAGTTTCCTTAATACAATAAAGAGCAGCTATACGCATACATTATTGACACTTTTAATTAATGATGTTAAAATTAATTCATATTACGGAAGAAGCTATAATTATTATGGATCGTATGGCTATGGATATACGTACGGATATAATTACAATAAGAAAACTGGTTATTATGACGACGAAGACGAATATATACCAAAATTTACACTTAAACGATTAATTCAGATTTTATTTCCATTTAAAATTACAACAAGAAAAAATTAGCTGTATATTTGTATAGTTTTATTAAAATTATGGATACAATTCGCGTTTTCTTAGTAGATGATCACGAAATTTTTTTAAAAGGCCTAAAAACATTAATAGAAGAAATTCCATATGTGCAACTTGTGGGTGTTGCTATGAACGGTAAAGAATTTCTCGAAAAGTTAGAAACAACATTGCCCGATGTAGTATTTATGGATATAAAAATGCCATACGTTAATGGAATAGAAGCCACAAAAAAAGCAATCGAGATAAAACCAAATATAAAAATTATTGCGTTGAGCATGTATGGCGATGAGGAACATTTGCAAGTAATGTTAGATGCAGGAGCAAAAGGATTCTTATTAAAAAATTCTTCAAAGGAAGATATTGAACGGGCGATAAAAACAGTTACTCAAGGTAAAAATTATTTTTCTGATGATTTAATATCATTGCTAACAAGTCTTTACTTTACACAAAAGCAAATTAAAGAAGCCGAAAAAGAAATACCGAAATTTTCCAAAAAAGAACTTGAAATTCTTGAATTAATTTGCAAAGGTTATACAAGTGTAGAGATAGGACAAATGTTAAATATGAGCAACCGAACAGTTGATGGACATAGGGCAGCAATGATGGAAAAAATTGGAGCCAAAAATACGGTACAACTAGTAACATTTGCAATAAAACACAAGTTAGTTTTTATTTATTAGCTACTAATTATTATTATTTTATTTTCACCTTTGTAAATTTAATCATCAAAATTAGAGGAAATTATTTATTATTTTGGCAACTTAATTAGTAAATTAACGTCTTTGAAAAAAATGGTGTATGAAGTCGTATTGTTTAATTTTTATCTTATTAATTTCGTATAATAAATTCATTGGTCAATCTTTCGATTACAAACTTATTTACAATGATCAAGGAATACAAATATTTGCAAAGGAAATCGAATGTCATGACAATCAAAATGGTATTCATCAAGCATTTTATGCATTGCAGTTTGTAAACACAACTTCCGAAAATATAACAATTTCATGGAATATTGATTATTGGATGAATGGAGCATGTGTAACATGCAGTAAACCCAAAAACGCTGAAAATACCTATACCTTGCAGCTTAGCCCAGGCCAGTCATATGAAGGTAATTGCGAAAGAAATTCTATTCGTGGAACAAAAATTTATATCAGAGAATTATATAATTCAAAAAGTGCTGCATTGTCTAAATTTGAATTAGTTAATGTAACAGTTAATTTTAATTAGTTATGAAAAAGAGAAGTTTATTAATAATTATAGGATTAAGCATAAGTCTATTAAGCAACAAATATATACAGGCTCAATGTAATCTTAGTATAGATACGGCATTATATGACGGAAATATTTTTATTACACCTGACACCATAAAGATTTGTTTGGGCGATCAGGTTACATTCAACTTTTCAAATGCAGGTTGCCCAACGTACATGATGAATAATAATTTTAACAATGGGACAATAGGTACAGGATGGTCGTCAAATGCAAGTCCAATGTTTAATAATCCTTGTGGTCCTGGTCCAGATGGTACAACATATTTATGGATAGGACCTGCTACGAGCTTCCCTCGTAGACTTACAACAGTTGGTTTTCAGGTAACTACTCAATGCCAAATTTGTTTCGACATGAAATATGCTACTCAAAGTCAATCTTCGCCATGCGAAGGACCCGATGAACCAACCGAAGGCGTACATTTACAATATTCTACAGTAGGACCTAACGGACCATGGATTGATATAAATTACTGGAATCCTAACGGAGGATACGATCCTTATCTAACTACATGGCACAATTACTGCGAAAATGTGCCTGTAAACGGCACAGTTTGGTTTAGTTGGTATCAGGATGTAACATCAGGTAACGATTATGATCATTGGGGATTAGATAATGTCGAAATCTTTTGTCCGCCACCTAATCAAACTTTATATAGTTACTACAATGGTGTACAAATTACAAATAATCAATATACAGCTACAATTACACCCCAAAGCAGTGGTTATTTTTCTGCCATAGTTTCAACAGGAACCAACTCAGCCAAAGATAGTGTATACGTAAGTGTATATCCACAACCCAATATGACCATTTCGGGCTTAAATAATACATATTGCGTAACCGATGCGGCGACAACACTTACAGGTAGCCCTACACCCGGTGTATTTTCGGGACCAGGAATAACGGGCAATACATTCAACCCACAAACAGCGGGAGTAGGAACTCATACTATTACATATCATCATTATTATGTTACTACAAACACTTCAACAGGGCTGCTTACGTTGTTTTATGATGATTTTGGTACTGATAAAGGATGGACAGGTTACGGAACACAATGGTCGAGAGGACCTGCAGTTGCCAGTACTGGTTGTAGCGGAAGTCAAGATCCTTCGCAAGATAATACACCCACTGCCGATAATTATATTATTGGGAATTGGATAGGTGGTTGTTATCAAAATAACATGAATCAAACATATTGGCTTACAAGTCCTGTTATCAACTGTTCGGGAATGAATCAATGCAGTATAGAATTTTATAGTCATAGTGGTGTAGAGAGTCCTACCTATGATAAGTTGTTTATTGAGGCTTATAATGGTACAAGTTGGCAACAAGTATGGGTTAATACGTCAAGTGTAAATGAAACTTCATGGACATTAAAAACTTTTTCTGTACCGCAAGCAACCAATAATGCAAATTTTAGAGTTAGATTCGGTATTGGCCCTACGGATGGATCTGTAACATATAAAGGCTGGAACATAGACGATTTTAAAGTTAAGTGCAATGGAACCATTACTGTTACAGATACATTGTGTGATTTTACAACAACTCAACAAGTTACTGTTTCACCACAGCCCACTTCAACATTTACATACAATGATTCTATTTGTCCTAATAGTACTACTACCATTCAATATACGGGAAATGCTCCTGCAAATGCAACATATAATTGGAATTTTGGAGGAGGGACTATTGTTAGTGGTTCTGGGGCAGGACCGTATGTTGTACAATATGCAAATGCAGGTTCATACAACATAAGCCTTACTGTAACACAAAATGGTTGTCAATCTGTTACAACAACACATACACTAACAGTATTACCTTTCGGACATCCATATTGCTGTATTTTACCAACAACCAATGCAGGTTCCGATGGTAGTATATGTGGATTAACTTATAGCATGAATGCCGTACCATCGGTAGGAACAGGAACCTGGACACAACTGACAGGACCGGGGACTTCTACTTTTCAAAATGCAAATTCGCCAACTACGTCAGTTTCAGTTACAACCCCCGGAGTTTATACCTATCAGTGGCATGAAGTTAATGGTATAGGTTGCGAAAACAGAGATACTGTTCAAGTTACATTCATTCAACAACCTAATGCCGAAGCGGGTCAGAATATTTCTGTGTGTGCATTACAAACAACCTTAAATGCTGTACCTTCGGTAGGAACTGGCACATGGACGCAAATTTCCGGTCCAGGTACATTATCATTTTCTAATATGAATAATCCACAGGCAACGATAACGACAACTACACAAGGTTCATATGTTTTACAATGGACGGAAAATAACAATGGTTGTACCTCGTCCGATCAAGTAACAGTAGTTTTAACCTCTCAGCCTGTAGCTAATGCTGGCGTCGATAATGCAATCTGTTCATTGAATTATACAATGACAGCTGTACCTAGTGTTGGTACTGGAACATGGTTGATGATTAACGGACCAGGGGTCGCTCAATTTACAAATGCACAGTCACCAACAACAAATGTTCAGGTAAATACACATGGTACTTATACTTTTGTTTGGACAGAAAACAATGGCAATGGTTGTATAAGTAGCGATACGGTAGTTATTACATTTAATTATATTCCAACGTCGACATTCACAATCAGTCCTATTTCGTGTTACGGCGATACTGCTATTGTAACATATACAGGAAATGGTCTTTCAACAGCCACATATTCATGGAATTTCGGGAATGCAAATGTTATTTCCGGTACTGGTGCCGGTCCTTTTGCTATTAACTTTAATCAAAGTGGTAATTTTTCCATCAGTTTGCAAGTGAGTCAAAATGGTTGTCAATCACCAACAACAACTCAATCTGTAACCAATCCTCAACCAATTCAATTGACTTTATCGAAGCAAGATGTTAGTTGTTTTGGATTAAACGATGGGGTAGTAAGTAGCACTGTGCAAGGTGGAACACCGCCATATACATACTTGTGGAATAATGGAGCCATTTACGCTAATCAGGTGCAGGCTACAGCAGGTTGGTATGTTTTAACTGTTACCGATGTAAATGGTTGTACGGCTGTTAATGAAGTTACAGTTTTTGAGCCAGCTAAATTACAAATAGATATGCTAGATTCAATAGCTATTTGTAAAGATTCTACAATAACTATTTTAGCATCGGTAACTGGCGGAACTTTTCCGTATACATATCAATGGAATAATGGTTATACCTTACCTAATATTACAGTTACTCCTACTCAAACAACCATATATACACTGTTTGTAACGGATAGCAAAAATTGTGTTACAAGTAAGAGTATAAAAGTATATGTATTCCCTCCAGTTATATTAACAGCTACTGCTAATGTTGATAGTATTTGTATGGGCGAGAAAGTTACCATTACAACAAATGTAACGGGAGGTAAGCTTCCCTATACATATTATGTTAATAACATTCAAACATCAATACCTATACATATTTATCCCAATTCATCTCAATCATATCAAGTGCGAGTGGTTGATGCCTGTGGATATTCTTCAATGGTAGATATTCCTATATTTGTATATCCTTCACCATCAATTAATCCAAGTAGCGATAAAATTGCAGGATGTGCTCCTTTAACTGTTCAGTTTAATGAAAGCAGTCCCGACGAAGGTCAAACATACATTTGGAATTTTGGCGATAACAGTTCTGCATTTTCAAAAAATCCTCGCCATACTTTTCAAAATCCAGGAACCTATACTATTACAATAACTACGATCAATCAATATGGATGTCAGGCAGTGAATGTTATTTCGAATTGGATAACGGTATATCCTCTTCCTGAAGCAAAATTTATTGCAGATCCTCCTATAGCAACAGTTGTTAAGCCAGAAATACATTTCATCAATTTATCTTCACTGGCTGATAGCGTGATGTGGTTTTTTGGGGATGGTGATTCGTCGAATATCTATAGTCCATATCATCGCTACCAAGCTTTTCATCCATCAAAATACAGTGTAACATTGGTTGTTTACACGAATAAAGGTTGTGCCGACACTACTTATGGTAATGTAGAAATTAAAGATGTTTATACATTCTACGCTCCTACAGCCTTCAGCCCCGATGGTGATGGCATTAATGAAGTGTTCCGAATCAAAGGACATGGTATTATGGAAGAAACATTTAATTTAAAGATTTACGATCGTTGGGGCGAAATTGTATTTGAAACCGATGATATTAATTTGGGATGGGATGGAAGAATAAAAAACGGGCAATTAGCACCCGCAGGAACATACACATGGATTGTAAGGTTTAAAGATTTGCAAAAAATAGCTCACGAAGAATACGGAAAAGTAACCATTATTCGTTAATTTGAAAGATTTAATTATTTTTTTGAAAAGAGGCAAGTAATAATTGCCTCTTTTTTTTCATCTTTGCAAAAAAAAGCATATGAAAAATATTCGTTTATCCGTATTGATATTAATATCAGGATTATTTATTCAGTGTTCAACAGAAACAAAAAAAGAAACTAATATGAATGCAGAAGCAGATAGTGTAATACAGGCATTTGAAAACAAAATAAAACCATTATACAAAGAAATGGCTTTAGCATATTGGAATGCTTCAATTACAGGCAAAGACGAAGACTATCAAAAATCGCTTGAAGCTGAGTTAAAGTATAATCAAGTTTTAGCAGATAAAGAGTTGTTTTCAAAGGTTCAGCAAATAAGAACATCTGGAAAACTTAATGATACGCTACGGATTAGACAAATTGAAGCTATTTATTCCTATATGTTGCCCAAGCAGGTTGATAGCAATTTATCCAAACAAATTACTGAATTGCAAAATCAGATTGAAAAGAAGTTTTCAACTTTTCGTGCTTCTTTCGATGGTAAAAAATATACTGATAATGAAATTGAAGAAATTTTACGAACAAGTACCGATAATAAAAAACTTGAAAAAGCATGGGTTGCTGTTAAGGAAATAGGACCTGTTGTAGCTGAAGATATAAAAAAACTTGCAAAACTAAGAAATCAAGTAGCTCAATCGCAGGGTTATAAGAATTACCACGAAATGAAATTATTACTTGATGAACAAGACCCAAAGGTAATTGAACAATTATTTGATGAATTGGATCAATTGACCAGAGACGCATTTGCTACATTAAAAAGCGAAATGGATGAAAAATTAGCTCAACGCTACAAAATAAAAAAAGAAGATTTAATGCCATGGCATTATCAAAACCGTTTTTTTCAGGAAGCACCTGCTATTTACAATATAGACCTTGATTCGTATTATAAGAACCAGAATTTAGAAAAACTTACGATAGACTTTTTTGCCAGCATAGGTATGGATGTAACCGATATTATTCAACGAAGTGATTTATATGAAAAAGAAGGTAAAAATCAACATGCATATTGCACCGATATAGATAATGAGGGAGATATACGAATACTTTGCAATATACGCCCCAACAACCAATGGATGGGAACAATGCTACACGAATTTGGTCATGGTGTTTATGATAAATATATAGATATGAGCGTGCCATACATTCTACGCGAACCAGCCCATACTTTTACCACCGAGGCTATTGCTATGATTTTTGGACGTTTATCTACTAATGGTGAATGGATGAAAGCAATGGGAATTATTAACGAAGAAGAAGCTAAAAAGGTTAATGAAGAAGGCTTTAAAATGTTGCGCCTTGAACAACTTGTATTCAGTCGTTGGTCTCAAGTAATGTACCGATTTGAGAAAGCTTTATATGAAAACCCCGATCAGGATTTGAATAAATTATGGTGGGATTTGGTTGAAAAGTATCAGATGATGAAACGACCAAAAGACAGAAATATGCCCGATTGGGCTACCAAAATTCATATTGCAACTTCACCATGTTATTATCACAATTATTTACTAGGCGAATTATTAGCATCACAATTTAACGCATACATAGTTACACATATTTTAAAATCAAATAATTTTAAAACACCCAATTACGTAGGTAATAAGGAAATAGGAAAATTCTTTATAGAAAAAGTATTTAAACCAGGCAGAACTTATTATTGGAACGATATGATACAAAAGGCAACTGGTGAAAAATTAACAGCAAAATTTTATGCTGAGCAATTTGTTAAATAATTATTCGCTACTGTATATTCATTGGAATCCCAATCCTGAAATATTTAATATTGGTGGATTGAGTATTCGTTGGTATGGTTTATTATTTGCGTTAGGCTTTTTATTTGGTTACTTAATAATGCAACGAATATTCAGCAAGGAAGGTATTGATCAAAAAGTTCTCGATAGGCTTAGTATTTACATGCTTTTGGGAACAATAATTGGAGCACGTTTGGGGCATTGTTTTTTTTACGAGCCCATGTATTATTTATCAAATCCTTTAGAGATATTGAACATACGTCAGGGAGGT
Organism: Bacteroidales bacterium; assembly: GCA_026417155.1. Taxonomy (GTDB): domain Bacteria; phylum Bacteroidota; class Bacteroidia; order Bacteroidales; family GWA2-32-17; genus Ch61. Next base: position 72,616 of record JAOADU010000060.1, read on the forward strand.
TTAGCCAGTCATGGTGCAGCTATTGGAATTATTATTGCTTTGTGGCTCTTTTCACGCAAAGAAAAACGCCCTATTTCATGGATATTAGATAGAATTGTTATTGTTGTTGCACTTGCAGGATCGCTTATACGTATTGGTAATTTGATGAACTCTGAAATATATGGTGCTCCAACAAACGTATCGTGGGCTTTTATTTTTGATCAGGTTGACCAAGTGCCCCGACATCCTTCACAAATTTATGAATCAGTTGTTTATTTTCTACTATTTATAATTTTATGGTGGTTGTACAAACGGAAAAATGCAACGAATAAACCGTTTTTATTATTTGGTATTTTTTTATTGGTTTGTTTTGGGTATAGGTTTTTTATAGAATTCATTAAAGATGTTCAAGTTCCTTTTGAACAGCAATTACCATTAAATATGGGGCAGTGGCTGAGTATTCCTTTTATTGTAATAGGAATATTTTTGATTATTAAATCTCCGAAAAAAGCATAAAAAAACGGGAGAAAATCTCCCGTTCATTAACCCAAATACAACAAACTATGAAAACAATTGTTACAACAAAGTTAGCAATAAGTTTATATAAATGTAAATATTTTTTACAAACAATAGCTAACACTAAGTTAACAACGTTCAATAAATGATAAACATATTTAAATCCATTTAACTAGTGGAAAATCCATACGGTGGGGTAATAAATGATGTGTAGGATAAATGCGAAATGCATAGTCGAAAACTCCTGCTTTTATAGTAGGAATGCGACAACTATATGTTACAATCCCTTTTTCTTCATTAATTGGCTGAAGTTTTTCGATATAGATAATATCTTTTATTTCGTCAAATTCTTTTTGACCAAATAAAACTTCTATTCCAATTTCGTTGGGCTTTATTTCATGTAGATTTAAGGTAATTTCTGCAACGAAATCGTCACCTAATTTTAATGGTTTTTGGGTTGAATCGGGAATTTTTACTTCCACAACTTCGATGCTATCCCACGAACGTAAAATACGAAGTTTCCATGCAGCAATGTGTTTTGCTTTTTCAAATTGATTTTGGTATAATATTTCTCTACGTTCAAACATTTTTTGATAAAATTTCGAATAATATTCATCGAGCATTCGTTTCATGGTAAAATGAGGCACTATTGACGCAATAGTTTTCTTGATGTGTTGTATCCATTTGATGGGAATGTTTTGCTCGTTGAGTTGATAATATGTAGGTGCAATTTCGTTTTCGAATAAAAAATAAAGAGTTTCGGCATCTAAATTGTCTTGGTATGTTTGATTTGTATATGTTGCTTCTTCTTTTAATGCCCAACCAGCGCCTTTTACATATCCTTCTGCCCACCATCCGTCGAGTACACTAACATTAACAACGCCGTTCATTATGGCCTTTTCGCCACTTGTTCCCGATGCTTCGAGGGGGCGGGTTGGAGTATTTAGCCAAATATCTACTCCCTGAACGAGTTTTGTTGCTAATTCCATGTCGTAATTTTCTAAAAACAAAATTTTTCCAACAAATTCGGGACGGTGAGAAACTTCATAAATCATTTTAATTAAATCTTGACCGGCTTTATCGGCAGGATGAGCTTTGCCGGCAAAAATAAAAATCATAGGATATTGAGGATGATTCACTAAACGACTTAATCTATTCAAATCTGAGAAAAGTAAATAGGCTCGTTTGTAAGTGGCAAAGCGACGAGCAAACCCAATAGTAAGTACATTGTCGTTCATTTTTTCCATGAGTTCGAGGACGAATTTGGGATTTTCTTGTCTTATCTCTATGTTTTCCATTAATCGTTTGCGAATGAAAACAAATAAATCTTCTTTAAGTTTTTTTCTGATATTCCATATTTCTTCGTTAGGAACAGTTTCAATATTTTTCCATAGTTCTGCATTAGATTGTTCTGAAATAAATGTTTCGGGCAAATATTTACGATACAGTTCGAGCCATGGTTTGGCAACCCATGTAGGGAAGTGTACGCCATTGGTAACATAATTAATGTGTAATTCTTCAGGGAAATAATTATTCCAAATGGGCTGAAACATTTTTCGCGAAACTTTTCCATGAATTCGGCTGACACCATTTACTTCTTGCGATAACTTACAAGCAAGTACACTCATAGAAAATTTTTCGTTGGTGTCGGTTTCGTTAATTCTGCCCAATCCAATAAAGGCATCCCAACTTATATTAAACTTGTCGGCATAATAAGAAAGATATGTGCGAATTAAATCTTCCGAAAAAGTATCGTGTCCGGCAGGAACTGGTGTGTGGGTTGTAAATAATGTTGTAGCTCTAACAACTTCTAATGCTTCGTTAAAACTAAGATGTCTTACTTCTATTAAACGGCGCAGTCGTTCTAAACCAATAAAAGCAGCATGTCCCTCATTGCAATGATACAGTTTTGGCGTTAAACCAAGCAATTCTAACATTTTTATGCCACCAATTCCTAATAATATTTCTTGTTTTAAGCGATTTTCATTATCGCCTCCATAAAGTTGATATGTTATACTTTTATCGTCAGGATGGTTTTCATCAATGTCTGTATCTAATAAATACAGCGATACTCTGCCAACTTTTACTTCCCAAATTTTAGCAAAAACAGTCCTGCCCGGGAATGGTAGAGATATCATAAGCCATTCGCCTTTTTCGTTTCTTACGGGGAGCACGGGCATATGGGTAAATTTTTGTGGTAAATACATCGCAATTTGTTCGCCATTGACACTAAGCGATTGTGTAAAATAACCATAACGATACAGCAATCCTACTCCTACTATTGCTTTACAAGAGTCGCTGGCTTGTTTTAAATAATCGCCGGCAAGCACACCTAAACCACCAGAGTATATTTTAAGAGTATCGTTGATGCCATATTCCATGCTAAAGTATGCTATTAGTTCGTTGTAATCGGGTTTTTGAGACAGATATTGTTTGAATTTTTGATATACTTCTTCATATCGGCTAAGAAATTCGTTGTTTTTGCATAATTGTTTATATTGTTCGAGCGAAAGTGATTCGAGTAGTACGATCGGGTTTTTGCCTGATTGTCGCCATAGTTGGGAGTCAATGGATTCAAACATTTCTTGGGCATCATAATTCCACGACCACCATAAATTTTGCGACATTTCCCTTAGTCCGATAAGCGCATCAGGCAAATAAGACTTAACTAATATTTTTTTCCACTGTGGTTTATTATTATTATTATTATCTGAAAATAATGTGTCGGGAAGTTTTTTATCTTTATATAATTCGTATCGATCTTTTGATTTGGACAATGCTATCGAGAACGCTTCCAAATAATAATGAATAAGTTTTTCCCAGAGAATTTGTTGAGCAATTTCATAAGCTCGGTGGGAAGCTCTGATACGTTCGTCGTCTGTTAAAGACAAGAATTTTTTTAAGCAATATACGCACTGATTAATAACGTCGTTGTAATTATCGTCTGTTCTTTCGAGAATATATACACTATTTTCGTAATTATTAAAATGATGTTGAATCCAAAGTCCAAAGCCAGCTAAATTTGTTGTGATTGTAGGAATATGAAATGCCAAACTTTCGAGTGGTGTATAACCCCAAGGTTCGTAATACGATGGGAATACTGTAAGATCGAATCCAATAAGTAAATCGTAATAGGACAAATTGAAAATTCCATCGGCTCCGTCAAGGTAACAAGGCACGAAAAACAATTTTACTTTATCTTTAGCATTATTATGGATGCCTTTTTCTTTTATTCTATTTAAGATAGGATCAAATTCTTCTTCGTGTAAACGATGAGTAAGAAAATTTCCTTCGATAGGCTGAAGATAATCGGCATTATGAATATTCTCAATAATATCGGTACGAGGACCGGCATGATTAGCTGGAACTAAAATAAATGCATAAATAGGCTTTTCAATGGTATTATCATTATTCAGTTGTGCAATGCTATCAATAAAAACATCAATACCTTTATTGTGAAATTCGTAACGTCCGCTATTAGCAATAAAAATAGCATCATCTTCGACGGGAATGTTGGTTAGAGCCTCTGTAACTACTTTTAACTTTCGACGGGCAATAGCACGTTTTTGAATAAATTCGTTATGTTTTGGAACAAAAGTATCTTCAAAACCATTGGGTGTAATAATGTCGGCTTTTTTTCCAAGAAAATATTCGCATTCTAAATTAGTTATTTGACTTACAACGGTGAAGGCATCGGCATTAGTAGCCGAAAGCTTTTCGAGAGAAAATTTGGAAGTAATATTAAATTTTTGTGCAAATTCTTCGGGTTTATATTCGGCAATATTTGTATAGAGTGGTAGCTTGTTACCTGCTATAGAACGACCAACAACAGTGGCATGTGTAGTAAATATTGTGCCTATTTGAGGTACATGTTTGTTTAAGTAGAGTACTCCAGTTCCAGTCATCCATTCATGAAAATGAGCTAAAACTTTGTCTTGTGCTGTTATAAAAAAATCGTAAAAGCTTTGAATAATGCGTGCCGAAGCATAACCAAATAAAGCGGGTTCGATATAATCCCACTGACCTGACAATGAATCGAGGCGATGACTTTCCCAGAATTCGTAAAAGATTTTATCTTTTTGTGAGAAATATGCTGTGAAATCGACCAAGATAGCTACAGGACTTCCTGCGATGTTCCATCGTCCTACTTTACATTTTAAACCCTCTACTTCGAGTTGACGTTGCCATGAACTAAATAAAAATTTATCTTCGATAAATTCGCTGTATTGGTGGCTTTCTTTCCATACATCAGGACCAATAAGAATGTACCGATCGTTTAATAAGTCGGATAATGACTTGGCTTTGGTTGAAATTACAGTGTAAATACCTCCTACTTTATTGCAAACTTCCCAGCTTATTTCGAATAAATAATCGGGTAATAATTTTGTTTCGTTCATATTTGATAAAAATTTAATTTCAAAAATATAAGTTGGCAACCTTTCTACGAATGATGTATGTACTAAGTTCGAAAAAGATATTAACAATACAATTTATTTGTTCTATGAATAAGTTAACCGTGAATATTTAGACTTTTTGTAATAGTTTTTATATGCAAAAAAAATCATTCAATTTTCCCTTTATATGCTCCTGATAGGAATATGTGAATTTGTATGCCGAGTATATTGTATCGTTTATTGAAACTTGCAAAAAGAGAAGTGCCAATGCCTAAATCAAAAACGGGTTTATATGTCAAATCGATGCTGCAAATAAAGCCTGGTTGTGTAAATCCTAAGTACCATTGAGTAATTCTGCCATCGTTCCATTCTGCGTGATGGAATGTTCCTCCGTATGCATACGATAATCCAGCAAAAGCAGCAATGTTATATTTGTTGAATTCTTTTCTTTTTCCGTACAGCAGAAAAATGTCATTTAATCGTTGCATACTGGGTTTAATAAAAAATCTATCGCATGAAACATGATAACCTGCCTGAAACCAATATTTTTTAATACGAAATGAGTAAGATAATAATGTGTTGTATTCAATTTGTCCTAAAGAGAAATGATAACCAATACCTTGACTAATTTTGAACCAATTTGTATTATACTTATAAATTTTATTTCCAATAATAACTTCGTCGTTATTGGTTTGCTGTGCATAAAGACCAATAATTTCAGATAGAAATACTATAAGAAAAAGTACTTTTTTCAATGTTATTGAGCCTTCTTTTTAATGTATTCGACAACTTTAAGTAGTTTTTGATACCAATCATTGCCAAATTTTTCGCATAAAGCTTCTTTACAAAATTCGTATACACGAATATTGCTTTTACATCCGTGAGTAAATGCTGGTATACAAATATTCCATGTGTGTAAATTCAGGGCAGTAAAAGTCTTATACGAAGTAATTCGAATGGGATATAAACGACACGACAAGGGTTTATTAAAAAAAATTTCTTTGTTTCGAAATGCTGTTTCAATGGCACACATTGCAATGTTATTTTGAGTATACGAAAAAACGCATTCTTTATTCTTATACAGTTGGGTTACTAAATCACCATCGCTGTCGATGTAATAAAATCCATTTTCTTGAATATATGTTTTTATGGAATGGGGCAAATATTTTAGAATTATTGGCAATTGTTTTTCGATATATTGTATTTCAGTATTGTCGAGCGGAGCTCCCGAATCTCCTTCAATACAACATGCACCTTTGCATTCCGATAGCAGACACGAAAAATTTTTTTCTATAATGTCGAGGCTTATAATAGTATGTTCAATTTCAATCATCGAACTAAAATGTTTCCTGTCATTTCAGATGGGATAGGTAATCCCATTATTGTTAAAATAGTAGGTGCTACATCGGCTAAAATTCCGGGTGCAATGTGTTTATACTGTTGTGAGATTAGAATAGAGGGAACTGGGTTAGTGGAATGGGCAGTGTTGGGGCTGCCATCGGGATTGATTGCATAATCGGCATTACCGTGATCGGCTATAATGAGTGCTTCATATTTATTGGCAATAGCTGCTTTAATAACGTCACCAGCACATTTATCAACTACTTTTACTGCTTGAATTATAGCGTTATATACTCCAGTGTGACCAACCATATCGCCATTAGCAAAATTTAAGCAAATAAAGTCGTGTTCTTGTTTGTATATTTCGCTGATAACAGTTTCGCATACTTGAGGAGCACTCATTTCGGGTTGTAAGTCGTATGTTGCAACTTTAGGAGAAGGGATTAAAATTCGGTTTTCGTTTTTAAAAATTTCTTCTCTTCCACCAGAAAAAAAGAAAGTTACATGCGGATATTTTTCAGTTTCGGCAATTCGTAGTTGTGTAAGTCCACAATTGGCTACAACTTCGCCCAGTGTATTGTGGGTATTTTCTGTTTCAAAAAAAACATGGACATTTTTAAATGATTCGTCGTAGCGTGTCATTGTAAAATAGTGTAATGGAATGGTATGCATGCCAAACTCGGGCATATCTTTTTGAGTAAGAACAGTAGTAATTTCTCGCAATCTGTCGGTGCGAAAGTTAAAACATACAAAAACATCATTAGGTTTTATGAGTGCTCGAGGATTTCCTTGATCGTCAACAAAGACTACCGGTTTAATAAATTCGTCGGTAATGCCTTCGTCGTATGATTCCTGAATTGCTTGAAGGACATTGCTACTTTTTTTGCCAATACCATGCACCATGGCATCGTACCCTTGCTTAATGCGTTCCCAACGTTTATCTCTGTCCATCGTATAATAGCGACCTGCTAATGTAGCAATATATGCACCCGTTGGTTTTGTACGTTCTATTACTTCGGCAACATATCCCTTTCCACTGTGTGGGTCGGTATCTCTTCCATCGGTAAGTATGTGAATGGCAATATCTTTAACTCCATGTTCGGCAGCTAATTCGCATAAACGAATTAAATGATTTTGATGTGAATGAACGCCACCATCGCTAACTAATCCAATGAGATGATATGTCGAAGAGTTTTCTTTGGCAAGCTGAAACGACTGGAGTAGTGTTTTATTTGTATCGAGAGTTTTTTCTTTTATGGCTTTGTTAATTCTAACATAATCTTGATATACTATACGTCCGGCTCCTATGTTTAAATGTCCAACTTCGCTATTCCCCATTTGCCCGTCGGGGAGACCAACATTTTCGCCAGAAGTAAGCAAATAACTATGTGGAAATTGTTTCTTTAATTCGTCTAAGTGGGGAGTTCCTGCTGTGTATATTGCATCGGAATGGCTTTTATCGCCAATACCCCAACCATCTAGTATCATTAATAAGAATCGAGTTTTCGGTTGCATTTTTTCTGACAAAATTAATATTTTGAGTGCGGATAAAAAAAACAGAAGTGGAGCTAAATTTATTAATTCGATGTTGTATACGAAAGTTGTTTTAAAAAACCATCCATTTAAGCGCAATCAAAGGGTTGAGAAAAATGTATTATTTTTTTGTAAATCAATTTTTTGTTATATCTTTACGTTCTTTTTAAGAAAAACTATATGAAAGAACTCTTTGAACTAGAAATTGTGCTTCAGGTGTCACCCAAATTGCTTTATCAGTTTATTTCAACTGAAGAAGGTTTATCAAAATGGTTTGCCGACAAGGTAAATATCACTCAAAATAAAATAGAATTTTTTTGGGCAAAAAGTCGTCATGAAGGTCAAATTATTGCCAAAAAAGACCAAAAATATTTTAAGTTTAGCTGGATAGAAGATATTGAAGAAAATACAGGTTGTTATGTTGAACTAACTGTTATTCCCACAGAACAATCAAATGTAACGTTATTAAAAATAGTTGATTTTTCTGAATTAGACGAAAAAGAAGCAAATATTCTTTTATGGCATACTCATATTGAAAAGCTCAAACGCTCACTGGGGATCTGGAGAGAATAATTTGTTTTTATTGATGTGTGCAACTCGTTTGCCTATGGTTGATTAAGTAGTTTGCAGTTTGTATTTGAGTTAATGTGTATTCTGTCATGATATTTTTAATTTTTTGAATTTCATTAAAAGGCAAATTAAGCGATTTTAATGATACTATTTCGCTCGAGCCAGATTTATGTATCCTTACTTGGAAAGAATCGTTTTGACAAACAAGTATGTTGTCGTCGGAGTAAAAAACAAATCTACGCTTTTGATTGAAAATATCAATTCCAAACGTATTGTTTGTATAGTTACAATGTAAAAGATTCATAAGCATAGGATACACATCGGCTTGCATGCACAAATCGGAAGATATGTATTTTGTTTTTAGTATATATGGGTTGTAAAATATAAGAGGAATATTGTGAATAGATAAAGGAACGAAAGCATTATCTGATTGTACAAGAAAGCCATGGTCGGCTACAAGTACAAATAATGTGTTTTTGTACCATTCAAATTGCGAGCACTGTTTAATGAATTGACCAATAGCCCAACTGGAATATTCTACAATTTGTTTTGATAATTCTTTGCTTTTGGGAACGAAATGAATATTTTTAGGAATAACGTAAGGTGTATGATTGCTTGTTGTTAAAAAACATACAAAGAAAGGCTGAGAGTTTTGTTGAGTAAACCTATGGATGTATCGAATTCCATATTCAAACATTTTATGGTCGGGAACACCATATACACTTACAATATCTTCTGGTTTGTAATGCGAAATGCCTATAAGGCTATCGAAATGATTTTGTGGTATAAATTCTTGAAGATTATCGAAGCTTAATTCGTGAGTTGTAAAAAATGTATTTACATAACCAAGTTGCTTTAGCGTTCCGGGAATACCACAGTATTGTGTTCTAATAGAGCTACTTGTTGGTCTGCGACTCCAAATGGTAGGATAAGCATAAAGAATAGAGTATATGCCATTGGAAGTGTGTTTCCCCGACGACCACATGTTCGTAAATGTTATACCATTTAGTGACAATGTATCTAACTCATAGGTTAAATTATTATTTTTAAAATGTGTATGATATAAAGTCATACCTTCCATTATAATCATAATTACATTGTATTTGTTGCATTGGTCATTAAAAACAATGTCTCTTTTTATGTGGTTACCAGCGTTTTGAACATTAAGAATTTTTTTGGTAGTATTTATAGCATAATCTGTATCGTAGTAATTGGTTTTATATGTAATACTTTTAATAAACGTAAAAACTCCGTTTAATGGGATTTGATTTACATAAGTGTTTGAAGAAATACAAGAATGTCCTTCTTTTATAGGCGCAGTAATACGCCCTCTGGCTATGTAAAAGTTAATCACTAAAAGCAATAGAAATAGAATTAAATTTTTTAAGGGAGAAATGGTAAACGAAAGAGGTTGATAACATAAACAAATTTTTTTTAAGAGCATTACAAATAAAAATGCAAAAATTAAAAAACCAATAAAAAATGATAGAAAATAAGTATCTTCCAATATTTGCCTTAGCATCATTATAGGAGTATTTGCCCAATTAAATATTACAGTAGTAATATGCGAAAAGAAAAAAGTAAAATAAGGGATATCGGCAAATAATATTAGATAGCTCAATACATAAATGATTGCATAATATAAAAATAACGTTTTGTATAAAATTTTTCTTTCATATAAATTTAAAATAAAAGCAATTATTAACGGTATGAAATTAATATAACCAATAACGACACCATCGAACTGTAAACCTTTTAATAAGGCACGAAACAATAACGATGAATGAATATCGGAATGATTTAAGTGATAAGTAGAAAATATGAATACTAATCGAACTAAAGAAAATAATAAATAATTTAACAATGTAACGATGATAATAATCTTATACGAACCAAATATTCGTTTCATACACAAGGCTTTCAGTCGAAAATTGTATTGCTAATTAAATTTAAAATTCGGTGTGTTGTTGTTACAGATAGTATATACATAATAAATTTTATAAGTTTCAACATCAAATGTATGATTGTATTGAACAGTATGATATATTATGGTTGATCGATGGGTGTTGCTTTTTTAAATGGTTCTATTTTTTTGATTCTATCGCCATGCTTTAATTTTTTGCTCAATAAGTTAAACGGACCTGTTACTACTTCATCGTTTTCGTTAATTCCTTTAATTATATGGATCCATTCGTCATTTTGAATTCCTGTTTCGACAGGGATCAATTCAATTGTTTCGTTTGGAGAAATTCTAAAAACGCATTCAATAACTTTTTTCTTTTTGTTGTGGTCGAATGGTATTTTAAGCGATAATAAAATAGTGTCGGGTCGAGTGGTTACAGCTTGTAAAGGAACTGCAATAACATTTTTTTCGTTTTTTGTGCGAATGTCAACGGTTGCCGACATGCCTGGACGAAATGGATAGGGCGAACCGATTGATTTAATAAGGTGTGCATACGATTCGGGTAAAATTTTTATTTTGACTTCATAAGTAGCAACCTGATCGGTACTTACTGTCGATGAAATGCTCGACGTAGTGTTTGTAGATGAATTAGCAACCGAAGTTACGATACCTTTAAATATATCGTTTGTATAAGCATCAACTTCAATAGTTGCTGTATCGCCGATATGAATGCGTACAATATCATTTTCATTAACAGTTACAACGGCTTCCATTGCATTAAGATCGGCAATCCGCATCATTTCTGTGCCAGCCATTTGCATAGTTCCTACAACACGTTCACCTAATTTTACATTTAATTTTGAAACAGTACCCGACATAGGTGCATAAATATTTGTACGCACAAGATTTGCATTGGCTTCATTGAGCGAAGCTTCTGTGCTTTTTACGGTATATTCAGCAGCTAAAACACTTTGGCGAGCTGCTTCTACTTCGGCTTTTGCCATTTTATATGCCGAAAATGAATTGTCGTATTCGGCTTGTGAAATAGTTCCTTGCTCGTAAAGTTTTTTGTTGCGTTGATAGGTCAACTCGGTTTGCATAAATTGTGCTTCTATTTGTGCTAATCGAGCTTTGGCATTCCCCAAATTTGCTTTTGCCGATTCTAATGAGGCTTCCATCCGTTGTAATGACGATAAATACACATCGGGTTTTATCTTAGCCAGCAGTTGTCCTTTTTTTACTTCGTCACCTTCCTTGACTAATAGCTCTACAATTTCGCCCGAAACGTCGGAGCTAATTTTAACTTCTACTTCGGGTTGAATTTTTCCGCTTGCTGTAATTATTTCTGTAATATCCTTTCGTGTTGCTTTGGCTGTTGTTACTTCATAAATGTTTTTGGGCGAGATAATCCCAATTTTAGGTCCAATGATTGCTAAAATTATTAACAATGCGGTGATGATTAGTAACCATATCCATAATTTCTTCCAATTCATACTTTAAAATTTTATGGGTTTCCCTGTATAATAATCTAAAACTTTAAGCTTAAAAATGTACTCGTATTTTGCTTTTAGTAATTCTGATTGCGCACGCATAAGTGAGGTTTTAGATTGGTTGAAATCGTATGAGCTCAATAAACCAACAGAAAATTTTTGTTCTACGTATCGAAATGCTTCTTTTGCAGCTGCTTCGGCTTTTTTTGCAGCAATATATTTTTTATATGCAGATAGTGCATCGTGGTATGCTTGCTGTACTTCTTTTTCTACTTGTTTTTGCTGAAGTTCGTAATTATACTTAGCATTCATTGCATTTATTTTTGCACTGCTAATGGTATAATTTGCTTGCCAATTATTAAAAATAGGTATAGTGAGGTTTATGGTCAGGCTTTTACTTATGTTGTCATTCAATTGTTTGTTAAAATCGGCTGTTTTATAGTCGTACTTTACATTGTACGAATAAACAGGATATTGATTGCCATTGCTATCAATGGTATAACCCGTAATGTATGGTGTGTCCCAGCTAAAACCAGTGATTTCTTTTCGTTGCGATGAATAACCAGTAGCATACGATGCCCCTAAAGTAATTCGGGGCAAACGATATCCCTGGGCAGCCGACAAGCCTTTTTGTGCTGCTAACATTTTAAGTTCGGCGCTTTTAATAGCGGGCATAAATTGTGAAGCTTCGGCAAATACTTGTTCGGGATTGATAACAGGAAAAATACTATCAGGCTCGATTATATTGGGTTTTTCAATTTCGGTGCTATCATTAAAATCTACTTCTATGAGTTGAAATAATGTGAGCTTTGCTAAACTAAGATTATTAGAAGCAATAACGACTTGCATTTCGTCTGAAGCTAATTGCGATTCTATTTCTAATAAGGTGCCTTGTGCAATGTTGCCTACTTCAAATAATTTTTTGGTTCGTTCGGCTTGTTGTTTTGTTAAATCTCGCTGAAAAATAGCAACATTAAGCAATTCTTGAGCTAATAAAATTTGTAAGTAAGAAGAAGTAACAGCTAAGATGACATCGGATTGTGTTTTTTGTAAATCTTTTTCAGAAGCTTTTGCTAAGTAATAATTTTGCCGAAGCGAATGGATATTTTGAAAACCGCTGAATAATGTCCAATTAGCCGAAACTGCGAAATTGTTGGAACGTACGTTGCTTTCGGCAAATTCGTTGGTAAGTGGGTCTATTGTTCTTCCCAAGGTGTATCCTTGATTGGCATTAGCATTAATAGATGGCAAAAACTGCATTTTGTTTTTTAAATATTGTTCTTTTGATTGAAGTAGCGATAAATCTTGCATTTTTACTTGAACATTATTCGATATAGCAAGCAATACACATTGTTCGAAAGTTAAGCGAGTAGATTGGGCAATAGACAAAAAAACACTAAAAATGAGAAAAAGCAACAAAACAAAACGATTCATATTATCGAATTTAACCGCATAAAGTTAAGTATTAAAATAATGCAATGGATATTGTATAAAATTTATTTATTGTTGTTGTTTTTTTCTAGATGTTCGTATAAAAAATTTTTTTCTTCATTAAAATTCAAAAAAGGATATTCTAGTTCGAGTTGGTTTATTTTGAATAATGTACTTTTTGCATGTTTTTGATATAATGCAGATAGTGGAAACATGGGCTTATGAAGGCAAGCTTGTTTAATTTCGTGTATTTTATTCAAGAGTTCGTAGGAATTTTCGTGTATGCAATATTGTTTAAATTTATTCCAAACATGTTCGATACCATCCGTCGAAGGATGAAGCATATCGGTAGCATAATAGCGATAATCTCTTAGCTCGTCCATGAAAATTTCGTATGCAGGAAAATACAACAACGATGTATATGTTTGAAAAGCCTGATACAAAGATGTAAAAAGTAACGATTTGCTAACTTGATTTTCAAAGGATCCATACTTCAAGTATCGTACAGGACTGATAGTAAATACAATAGATAAATTTTTGTTAAAATGTTGAAGTAATTCGATGGTACTGCAGATAGCTCGATTTACTTCATGAGCAGTTAACATACGATGCTCAAATGTTGTGGCAGGTAATTTATGGCAATTGGCAACGATATCGCTCGTATTTTTATGAATATAAACGTATGATGTGCCATATGTGATGAAAATCCATGATGCTTGTTTTAAAAATTGATATGAATTTGCTATAATATTATTTGCATGTTCTATAAGTTGGTTAAGATTGGTATCTGCTAACTTGCTGTGGAAGTGAAATGATTTGTAAATGTCATCCTCGCAAAAAAAATCATTTTCGGTTACATGTGTTTGATTAGTTATTCTTTGTAAGCTTTGATAAATGGAAATGGGATTGTATAAGGTTCCAAATGGGTTAGATATTACTGCAAATTTGTAATCAATAAGTTTACGTGCAATTTCATCGGAAAAGCAAGAACCAATAAAGAATAATTTATCGTTATACTGTATTTTTTTATTAAAAGGTTTGATATGAATGGGAGTGTAATACATTTATCGTTTCTTTTTTGTAATTTTTATTGCCATTTTTACAGCTTTTTCAGCATTTAAAACACCCCCCGAAACACAAAGATTGTGTAAATAATCTTCTGATAGTAGAAATTGTTTTGAAGGAACAGGGGTTTTTATTTTCTTTTTAAATACAGATTTCATTAAAATATCTTTTATTTCCGAAGCACTAAGTTCTGGAAAATACGACATGAGTAAAGCAGCAACTCCTGTTACAACGGGTGCCGCCGCACTAGTACCATTCGAAGAATTAAATGAGTTGTTAGGAGCAGTGGAATATATTTTCACACCAGGAGCAAAAATATCAACAGTATTTTTACCGTAATTACTAAAGTAAGCAACAACGGATTCAAGAGGATAATTATTAGAAGCACCGACATTAATCCATAAATCGGTTATTTTTTTATTATTAATATCAAAAACAGAAGGATATCGAGGGATACTGTCATTATTTTCGCTTTCATTGCCAGCGGCATGAATAAGCAAGACACCGTGTTTATGAGCAAAGCGAATAGCATCGTCTACAAATTCTTTCTCGGGGGAGTAAGGTTTGCCAAAACTCATGTTGATTATTTTAGCTCCTTTGCGAACAGCATATCTGATGGCAAGGGCAATATCTTTATCGCGTTCATCTCCTCCTGGAACAACCCGTAAGGCCATTATTTTTACATTATCAGCTATACCATAACAGTCGTTATCGTTGGTACGAAGTGCAGCAATGATTCCCGCAACAAAAGTTCCATGGCTCGGAGAAGGACCCTTTACATCGTTGTTTCCATATATTGAATCGTTAATATCGTAAGGATTATCGCCAACCAAAGCCCGAATGTTTGTATCGGGATTGTAGTCAACAAACAATGTCTTTTTGGCTTCATTTAATTTATTCTCTAAATAATTATAATACAAGTCGTTTTTTAAATAAGAAAGGTAGTTTCCTGCAAGAATTCGCAGAGAATCTATTTCTGACCGTAGTAGTGTTCGAACTTCTTGTGTGTTTAACTCTTCTTTACCAAAATAACGTTTTAATGAGTTAATGGTGTTTACATATTTTAAATAATTGTTCAATAAGATTTGATAATTTGAATAGGCTTCATTATACTTTTCGTTAAATTCTTTTTCAACTTTTTTGAAAAGAAAATATTCGGCTTTTTCGTTAGGTAAAATATCTTCTTCGTTTTTATGTGCAAATTTGTTTTTTAACCGTCCATAAACTCTCGTTAGTTCGTATGCTTCGTCTTTTATATTTTCACCTTTTGCATTACCTAAAAAATTCCAGCCGAAAATATCATCAACATATCCATTGCCGTCGTCGTCAATGCCGTTATACTTTTCTTGTGGGTTGCGCCACATAACATCTTTTAAATCGACATGTGCCGTATCTATACCTCCATCTATTACTGCAACAACAATTGGCTGAGACTTTCTGCCTTGTAATAATTTATATGCCTTATCGAGACTAATGCCTAAATTACCATCTTTTTTTAAATCTTTTAAGTGCCAATTTTTTTGACTCATTAATGTTAAAGATAAGAAAACGAAAGCCAATAAAGTTGTATATTTCATAATGATGTTGTTTTAGAGATTAAACCTAAAAATACCCAGTATCTAAAACGTAAAAGCATAATTCCTTTAGCTGGCTGAAGTTTTATGAAGAAAAATAAACAAAGTAATGTACTTGCAGCCCATTTAAAGCATTCGGAAATTATTTTACTAAACAATCCGTTTTTTTCGTTTTGAATACGCAAATGTTCGCTAATTCCAACACCGATCGATTGTTTTTTTACAAAATTAATAGTAGTACGGAATTCAGGCACTAAATGAAACATAATTAAAGATGCATGATAATAAACTTTCTCGGAGCCTTTGTATATGCGTTGAAAAATATCTTTTTCTTCACTTCCAAGCAGTAGTTGACCTTTTCTGCCAAGTTCAGTATTAAAAGTTCCATATTTTTGAAATAAACTGCGATGAAAAATCATATTCGAGCCGCGTGGATAATATTTCCTTGAAAACTCTTGGCTATTATTATACGGCTTGAAGTACCCGAATAATGATCCTAAATAATGACTATACCACTTAGGCGGAGAAGTTTCAAAATCGAGCAATATAGGTCCACCGATGGCTTTATATACATTACCGAAATGTTGAATAAACGTAAGCAGATGTTCTGTGTATAATTCGTGCAAATAAGCATCGTCGTCGAGAAAGGCAATCCATTCGCCCTGTGCAACTTCGATTCCTTTATTTCGGGCATGCGATAAACCTTGGTTCGATTCGGTTGTATATATTAAACGTATATGAGGATTTTGTTTTGAAAAATTTTCTACAATGGTTGGAGTATTGTCGGTGCTATTGTTGTCAACGACTATAATTTCGAAGCAATCCCAAAAGTTTCCTTTTTGATTAGCTATGGCTTGCAAAGCTATGGGCAAAAACTTATCGCGATTATATGTGCAAATAACATAAGATATTATCATTATTTGTTGTTATTTGATGTAGATATAGTTTTTCTAAGTTCAAAATTTTTTCCTAAATAAAGTTTTCTTACTTGTTCATCTTCGCTAAGGTCGTATGCAGTACCCGATTTAAAGATGCTCCCCTCTATGAGTAAGTAAGCTCTATCGGTAATTGATAAAGTTTCGTGTACGTTATGATCGGTAATAAGAATACCTATATTTTTTGTTTTCAGTTTGCTCACTATTTCCTGAATATCTTCTACAGCAATAGGGTCAACGCCAGCAAAAGGTTCGTCGAGCAGTATAAATTTAGGATTTAATGCAAGTGCTCGTGCAATTTCGGTACGTCGCCTTTCGCCTCCCGAGAGTTGTATTCCTAAGCTTTTGCGAATGCGATTTAAACCAAATTCGTCGAGTAAAGTTTCTAAACGTTCTTTTTGATATTCTTTTGAAAATTTGGACATTTCTAATACAGATCGTATATTGTCTTCAACGGTCATGTGTCGAAAAACAGATGCTTCTTGGGCTAAATACCCTATACCAATTTGAGCTCTCCGATAAACAGGATAATTCGTAATTCGGATATCGTTAAAAAAGATGTCTCCTTCGTTGGGTTTAATAAGCCCTACAATCATATAAAAGGTTGTAGTTTTTCCAGCACCGTTAGGTCCGAGTAAACCAACAATTTCACCCTGACTAACTTCTACACTAACACGATTTACAACAGTGCGAGCTTTATACTTTTTAACTAAATTTTCGGTTCTGAGTTTTGCTAATGGTTCCATGCTACAAAGATATGATTAAAAGAAAATAAAATTTAATTTATACAACTCCTGCTTGAAATAGGTCGTGTAAGTGAATCATTCCTGCATATTGGTTTTTATCCATAACTATAAGCTGTGTAATTTTAAATTTTTCCATCAAATAAAATGCATTGATGGCAAGCTCATCAATTTGAATAGTTTTAGGATTATGCGACATAATATCCTGGGCCTTTAGATTGGAAAATTGATCGTTTCGCTCAATCATACGCCGAAGATCGCCATCGGTAATAATACCTACTACAGAATTGTTGTCAACTACAGCAGTAGCTCCTAAGCGATTGGCAGATATTTCGAGTATTACTGATTTAATACTGTCATCAGGTGCAACTTTTGGGGTACGATTTTTTTCTAAAATATCGATAACACGCATATATAGCTTTCTTCCCAATGTTCCTCCAGGGTGGTATCGGGCAAAGTCTTGTGCAGTAAACCCTCGTAGGTGTAGTAAAGCTATTGCTATAGCATCGCACATAACTAATTGAGCAGTTGTGCTTGTGGTTGGGGCAAGATTATTAGGACAAGCTTCGCGTTCTACGGTCGACCATATAACAAAATCGGAATGATTGGCTAAATAGGAGTTTCGTTCCGAAACGATAGCCACTAACTTATTGCCATTATGCTTAATAATTGGCACAAGTACCTTTATTTCGGGTGTATTGCCACTTTTAGATAGGCAAAACACGATATCTTCGGGCAATATCACACCCAAATCGCCATGAATGGCATCGGCGGCATGCATAAACACTGCTGGCGTGCCTGTGCTATTTAATGTTGCAACAAACTTTTGAGCAATAATGGCACTTTTTCCTATGCCTGTTGCAATCACTCTACCTTTTGAAGATAATATTTCTAAAACTATTTGCTCAATGGAATCATCTAAAAAATCAACTAAACGTTTAACTGCTTCAGCTTCCGTCAAAATTGATTGTTCTATAATTTGTAAGATATTACTTTTCATGTAAAAAATTTATATTTTCGTCAAAATACTAACTTTTGGCACAAATTATTTCTGAAAAAGTGTTTAATTTAGTTTTGCAAAATTAGATATTATTATGGAATTAGAAACAAAAACGAAAATTTCACTACACGAATTACTAAAAAAACATTTTGGTTTTGACACTTTTAAAAACAAACAAGAAGAAGCTATTCGAAATATTATTGCAGGTAGAAATACTTTTGTTCTTATGCCAACTGGTGGCGGGAAATCGCTCATTTATCAGCTACCTGCCTTGGCTCTGGAAGGGACTGCCATCATTATTTCGCCTCTTATTGCGTTAATGAAAAATCAGGTCGATTCTATGCGTGCTTTTAGCATGGAAGAAGGTGTTGCACACTTTTTGAATTCACAACTTACGAAGGCAGAAATCAATAAAGTTCGAAGCGATATTATTCAAGGAAAAACAAAAATGCTATATGTTGCTCCAGAATCTTTAACTAAGGATGAAAACATCGAATTTTTCCAAAAAATAAATATATCGTTTTATGCAGTAGATGAAGCACATTGTATTTCTGAATGGGGACACGATTTTAGACCTGAATATCGCCGTATTCGTCCAATGATAAACCAAATAGGAAATAGACCCGTTGTTGCACTAACTGCCACTGCCACACCCAAAGTTCAATACGATATTCTAAAAACATTAGCTATACAAGATGCCGATGTATTTAAAACATCATTCAATCGCCCCAATTTGTATTATGAAATTCGACCGAAAATTGGTGCAACAAAGGAAATTATTCGATACATAAAAAATAATCCTGGCAAATCGGGTATTATATACTGTCTTAGTCGCAAAAAAGTTGAAGAAATGGCTGATAAATTAGTTGCCAATGGTATAAAAGCGCTTCCATACCATGCCGGATTAGATGCAGCAACACGAAATCGCAATCAAGATGCATTTTTAATGGAAGAAGTTGATGTAATTGTTGCAACTATTGCATTTGGTATGGGGATTGATAAACCCGATATTCGTTTTGTAATTCATTATGATATGCCCAAAAGTCTCGAAGGCTATTATCAGGAAACAGGACGTGCGGGACGGGATGGCGGAGAAGGACAATGCATATCTTTCTATAGTTATGACGATATTCTTAAGCTCGAAAAATTTATGCAAGGCAAGCATCTTGCTGAGCAAGAAATAGGAAAGCATTTATTGTTCGAAACTGTTGCATATGCTGAATCTTCAATATGTCGCAGAAAAATATTGCTTAACTATTTTGGCGAAGATTATCATCAAGACAATTGCGAAAATTGCGACAACTGCCTTAATCCAAAAACAGAATTCGATGGCAAGGAATATTTCATAAACTTATTCAATTGTATTTTAGAAGTCAATGAAAAATTTAAAGCCGACCATATAGCAGATATATTAACCGGCAATGCTACATCAACCCTAAAAAGCTATAACCATCACATGCTCGATTCGTTCGGAATCGGAAGCGATGAAAGCAAAAAGTTTTGGCTATCCGTTATTCGCCAGGCAATGATTAAGAAGATGGTTGAGAAAGATATTGAAAATTACGGATTGCTTAAACTTACCGATTTAGGACGAAAATTTTTAGAAGAACCGCATGAAGTACTGATGTTACGCGATCATGAATATGAAGAAGGCGATGATGAAGACTTTGTGGCTCGACAAATTGGTGATAGTGCTTTAGATTCTACACTTTTCTCAATGCTCAAAGATTTGCGAAAAGATATGGCCAAAAAATTAAATCTTCCACCTTTCGTTATATTTCAAGACAATTCACTCGAAGAAATGGCCATACAATACCCTATTAACATGGAAGAATTGAAAAATATAGTTGGAGTTGGAGCAGGAAAAGCACAAAAATACGGACAGCCATTTATTGACTTGATAAAAAAGTATGTCGAAGAAAATGAAATTGAGCGTCCCCAAGATTTTATTGTTAAATCAGTTGTAAATAAAAGTAGCCTAAAAGTATACATTATTCAAAGCATTGACCGCAGAATGTCGTTCGAAGATATATGCAAAGCAAAAGGCATTGAACTCGAAGAATTATTAGATGAGCTTGAGTCAATCGTTTATAGCGGAACTAAAGTTAATTTAGGCTATGCAGTTGCACAAATGGTTGAAGAAGATAAATTAGAAGAAATATACGAATATTTCAGAAATGCAGAAACCGACGATTTAGACACTGCCATACGCGAAATAGACGATCCCGAAATAACTGACGAAGAAGTAAGACTGGTTAGACTCAAATTTATATCCGAAGTAGGCAACTAAAAATGTAGGGAGATTTTGTAGATTAGGTCTGTAAAAACGATTCGTGGATTACCATTCCTTTCTAAGTGATAAATAGCTTTACTGATATGTTGAAAAATAGGATACGCGGTTGAGAATGGCATAAAAGGTGAAAATTTTTGCGAAAATTCTTGCTCTTCTTTCGATTGGAAAATTATTGATCTGACATTAAGATTTATCAAAAAGTTATCGCGAATAAATCGCAAACAATAAATAAGAAATTCTTTTTGTTCTTCTTTCGAAAACTGAATTACTTCCTGAACCCATTTTATTTGTTCTTCAGTTTTTGGTTTTTTGCGGTTGATTTCGTATGCCATTCGAACCATTTGTACAAAATAAGTAAAATAATGTCGTGTGCTTTCATGTTTTTCTAATAACCGAATGGCTTGGGGAACATTTCCGCCCGATAAAATTACCGATTGATGAATATCTTGTGTGCTTGCCTGAGGATACTTTTTTTCTAAAAATTCACTAAGGCTAACATCGTCTACCGTAGGGAACTTAATAACTTGACATCGAGACACAATAGTTGAGAGTAATAATTCTGGCTGAGCAGAAATTAAAATAAAAACAGTTGAAGGAGGCGGTTCTTCCAATACTTTAAGTAGTTTATTGGCAGTTGCAATATGCATACGTTCGGGTTGATAGATGATTATGATTTTGTACTTAGCTTCGTAGTTTTTAATGCTAATTTTTCGAATTATTTCGTGTGCTTCATCGGCATAAATGGTTGGTTGACCTTTGTCTTCAGCTACAACATCATACCAGTCGCTGGAATTAAAATATGGCGATAACAAGACAAAATCGCGCCATTCTTGAATAAAATCATCGCAAACTGCCGAAGTGCGTGATCCTTTGTAAATGGGAAAAACAAAGTGCAAGTCAGGATGAATGAGATGTGAAAATTTATGACAGGACGAACATTGATTGCACGAATCATGTTCCTTTGGTTGTAAACAATTAATGTACTGAGCAAAAGCCAGAGCAGTCGCTAATTTGCCAGAACCTTCGCTGCCAGTAAACAAAAGTGCATGAGGAATTTTTTCGTGTTGTGCAATGTATCGAAGCCTTTCTAAAATGTGTTTTTGCCCTATTACTTCCGAAAAAATCATTGATTATAATTTACTATGCAAAACTACAAGAAAAACAAACGTAATAGATATTATTGCATTAAATTTATTTAATTTTGTTCTTTTGTATGAATGTTGTAGCAGCAAATATCGAATGCTAAAAAACGATATTTTTCTTTTTTCGAATATTAATTATTTACGTAACTTAGCCAAAAATTTTTTATGAAATATTTGTTTCTGGTTGCTTTCGTTAGTACAACGATTGTGGGTTTTAGCCAAAGCGATTCAATCAAAAAAAAACATTTACCATATATACTTTTTGAAAAAACTATACACGATTTTGGAACGTTGGATTATGGAAGCGATGCTACGTATGAATTTGTATTTAAAAATACAGGCAAACAACCTCTTATTATAAGCAATTGTCAATCATCGTGTGGTTGTACAGTACCCGACTGTCCTAAAGACCCTATTAAAAAGAATGGCATAGGAAAAATTAGAGTTCGATATAATACTACAAATGTGGGTGCTTTTAGTAAAACAATTACTATTACATCAAATGCTTTGAACAACCCAGTTGTATTAACTATTAAAGGAAAAGTAAAATCTAAAGAAGAATCAAAACCAAATCCATAATATTATGCCAAGCATTTCAGAAAAGGGAAAACGAATGCCAGCTTCGCCAATAAGAAAGCTGGTTCCTTTTGCCGAACAGGCAAAACAAAAAGGTATTAAGGTGTATCATTTAAACATAGGTCAACCCGACATAAAAACCCCCGAAGTCGCACTAAATGCTGTAAAAAACAACAATTTAGAAGTAATTGAGTATAGCCATTCGGCCGGTAATTTATCCTATCGAAAAAAATTGGCACTTTATTATCATAGTGTGGGGATCGAAGTGCAACCAGAAAACATGATTATAACGAACGGAGGAAGTGAAGCTGTACTTTTTGCTTTAATGTCGTGCATGGACGAAGGCGACGAAATAATAATTCCCGAACCATACTATGCTAATTATAATGGTTTTGCTATTCAATCGGGTTTAGTTGTAAAACCCATAGTTTCTTCCATTAAAAATAATTTTGCTTTACCTCCTATTGAAGAATTTGAAAAAATTATTACACCCAAAACAAAAGGAATTATTATTTGTAATCCCAATAACCCAACAGGTTATTTGTATTCTCAGCAAGAATTGGAACAGCTAGCCCATTTGGTGAAAAAATATGACTTATATTTATTTGCCGACGAAGTATATCGAGAGTTTTGCTATGATGGTGCAAAACATTTCTCTGCCATGAATTTGAAGGGAATAGAAGACCATGTAGTAATGCTCGATAGTGTTTCTAAGCGATACAGCATGTGCGGCGTTCGTGTAGGAGCTTTGGTTAGTCGAAATTGCGAAGTTATACAAACAGCGTTAAAATTTGCACAGGCACGATTATGTCCTCCTGCATACGGTCAAATTGCAGCTGAGGCAGCTGTTGATACACCTAAATGGTATTTCGATGAAGTTCATAAAGAATACACTGAACGCAGAAACCTTATGGTTTCTATGCTCAATCAAATGCCTGGCGTATATTGTCCTATGCCCAAAGGTGCATTTTATGTTGTAGCTTCATTCCCAATCGATAATTCTGATAAATTTTGTGAATGGCTATTAACAAGCTTTGAATACAAAAAGCAAACTGTAATGATGGCTCCGGCTAGCGGCTTTTATTCCGATCCTTCATTAGGAGTTAATGAATGTCGATTGGCTTATGTTTTAAAGAAAGAAGATATTCAAAATGCAATGGAAACTCTTGCCGAAGCATTAAAGGTTTATCCTGGAAGAATAAATTAATATAGCTTTTAATATAGATAATTGTAAATAATGTTTTATGAAAAAAGTATCTGTTAACCAAGTTTTAATATATTTATTACCAATTTTTGCATTTCTTATTATTTCATTTGCTTATTTCTCACCTGTTTTGAAAGGAAAAAGGCTTCAGCAAAGTGATGTTGCCAATTATTATGGAATGTCGAAAGAAGCAACAGATTACGAAGAAAAAACAGGCGAAATAGCATTATGGACAAATAGCATGTTTGGCGGAATGCCTACTTATTTGATTATAAATGTTGCACGAAATAATATATGGAAATATTTACATGCCGCTTTTACATTAGATACTTTTAAACCAGTAGGCATGCTATTTTTATATTTATTAGGTTTCTATCTTGCATTGTTACTACTTGGTTTTAATCCTTGGTTGAGTTTTGTAGGTAGTTTAGCATATGGCTTTTCATCTTATTTTCTAATAATTTTAGAACCCGGACATATAACAAAGGCACTGGCTATAGGATATTTGCCAATGATCGTTACTTCGGTCTATGTGGCATATCAATCAAAGCCAATGATAGGATCGGTAATTTTTGGCATTTTTCTTACATTACAACTTATGGTAAATCACCTACAAATTACTTATTACACAGCAATAATTCTTTTAATTTTTTTAATTTTCAAAATTTTTGAAATCATAAAAACGAAGTCGTATGCAGCATTTCTCAAAACTTCGATCATGCTCATTATTGCAGCTATTCTTGCAGTAGGAAGCAATATAACAAATATATGGCTTACATACGAATACGGAAAATATTCTACTAGAGGGAAATCAGAATTAACCATAGATAAAGAAAATAAAACGACGGGTCTTGATAAAGATTATGCTACAGCATGGAGCTACGGAATAGATGAAACACTGACTTTATTAATTCCGAATGCCAAAGGTGGTGCATCGTATTCCAAACTCGATGAAAGTACTCAAACATACGAGTATTTTGAACGAAATTATGGCTCTGCTCAAGCCAAAAATATTTGTAGTCAAATACCGACATATTGGGGAACACAGCCTTTTACTAGCGGACCAGTTTACGTAGGAGCTGTAGTATTGTTTTTATTTGTACTAGGAATGTTTTACTTAAAAGGTTGGTTAAAATGGTGGATATTTTTGGCAACCTTACTTTCTATTATGCTAGCTTGGGGAAAAAATTTTATGTGGCTTACCGATTTTTTCCTCGATAATGTGCCAGGATACAATAAATTCAGAACTGTTTCTATGATTTTGGTTATTGCCGAATTTACGATTCCTTTTCTTGCTATCTATACATTATATCACATATTATACAAACCAATAGAAAAAGAACGATTGTTGCGCTCATTAAAATGGAGTGCAGGAATTTTAGGTTCAGTTTGTTTAATTTTATGGATTATGCCCAACATGTTTTTCTCATTTTCTGCCGAGATAGATCAGCAGCTTTCTCAAGCAGGTTATCCTATTGCCGATATAATTAGTGATAGGGAAGCTATGTTTCGTTGGGATGCATTCAGAAGTCTTTTATTTATAGGATTAACGGTAATAGTTATTTATTTTACTTTTAAAAACAAGCTTAAAACATCATGGGTAATTGCTTCACTGTCTTTATTGATCATTTTCGATTTGTGGCCTGTAAATAAACGATATGTTCACGATGAACTTTTCGTTGATGCTCGACAAATAAAAGAACCTTTTAAACCTACAAATGCAGATCTACAAATTTTGCAAGATACTACTCGTTATTATCGGGTACTGAATGTTGCTGTTAATACATTTAACGACGCTAGTACTTCATATTTTCATAAATCTATTGGGGGGTATCATGGTGCAAAAATGAAACGTTATCAAGAATTAATTGAACATCAAATATCGAAAAACAATTTTCAGGTATTAAATATGCTCAATACACGGTATATTATCTATCCCGACAAAGATAGAAATCCTGTAGCTCAGTATAACCCCGAAGCTTTAGGAAACGCATGGTTTGTCAAAGCCTATCGAATGGTAGAAAATGCCGATAGTGAAATCGTAGCTTTATCAAAATTCAAACCCGATTCTGTAATGATTGTTGATAAACGATTTGCTCATTTTGTAAAAGATTTTAAGTACCAGCATGATTCTGCTGCATATATACACCTTACATATTATAGCCCCAACAAGTTAGTTTATCAATATCAATCATCTACTCCGCAATTAACAGTTTTTTCTGATATATATTACGATAAAGGATGGAATTTGTACATAGATGGGAAAAAATATGATTATTTTAGAGCAAATTATGTGCTGCGTGCAGCGTTACTCCCTAAAGGCAAGCATGAAATAATATATTCATTTGAACCCACATCGTACTATACTGGAGAAAAAATTTCTTTAGCTAGTTCGTTGATTTTGTTATTCTTTGCTATATTTGTATTTTACAAAGAATTTAAAAAAATTGAAACGACTTAAATTTATATCTCTTTTACGACGTTTTTCTGTCCCTATACTTATTTATTTTATTGGGATTACTTTATTGCTTGTACTTATTTATTATGAAAAAAAATATGCCCAATTTAAAAAAATTGATCAAAAGCTATTGAAAGCAAGCGAGCTTGTTCCGCAATTTTTACCGCCAGACTTTCATGATCGAGCCTTAGATTCACTTTCAATTACACCTCATGAAGACTGGAAAAATATAATGGCACTGACAAAATATGCACAACAATTTGATGTGTCTTTTGTCTATACGTTAGTAGTTAAAAACAATAAAGCGTATTTTACCTCATGCTCCACAACACCCGAAGAAATAAAACATAAAACAACAGCCCGCTATTTTACACCATATCCCGAAGCATCACAAGAATTATTGAACATAATACATACAAAAAAAGTCGTTTACGAAACAACAACCGACAGATGGGGTAGTTTTCGAACAATATTAGTTCCTGCCTATAGTCCATCAGGAAATTTTTACATTATAGGTGTAGATATTGACCTTAACGAAATCAATGCCTTTCTTAGAAAAGAGCTATTTTACCTAATAATGAGTGGCATTGTGCTAACACTTTTCTTTTTGCCTACAATAATTCAAATAATTCGCTTGGATCGTCGGTTAACAAATTTTCTTAAACGAAAAATAGAAGAAAGAACAGCTGAACTTAGCAAAGAACTCATAAGTCACAAACAAACAACAATTCAATTGCAACAAACTATTAAAGAGAAAGAAGAATATGCTCAAAAAGCAAAAGAAGCACTCGATACTAAAACAAATCTTATTACAACAATAAGTCATGAATTGCGAACGCCTTTGAATGTTATTATTGGCATAAACACGCTGCTTAGTCAAAGCAACTTAAGCGAAGAGCAATTAGATTATTGCAAAACCATTGAAAATGCAGCTAAGCAAATCATCAATTTAATTGAAGAATCCATGCAAATTTATTATTCGCAACCCGAGCGGGTCAACCTCGAATTGCGTTCGTTCGAACTCAGTAGTATTATCAATCAGGTTATTCAACAACATTCTCAGGTATTAAGGCATAAAAGGCTACAAATTACTTACAATATTGATGAAAGAATACCCAATCATCTTATAGGAGACGAAAGTTTTATTCGACAAATTTTATTTAATTTACTAAATAATGCTATAAAGTTTACGGATAAAGGAAATATTACCATTGATGTGGAGTTTGAAGAAATATTAATGAAAGAAAATAAAATCATAATTATCATTAAAATTAAAGATACTGGTTCGGGAATTCCTTCAGAAAAACAAAAACAATTGCTAAAAGCACTGAACGAAGATAGTTTATTCAACAAATCGTCGGGTTTAGGTTTAGGATTAACATTGAGTAAATATCTGGCAAAGATGCTTCAAGCCAATTTATGGTTCAAAAGTGAAGAAAATAAAGGAACAGAATTTTATTTACGATTGCCTTTACAAATAGGTACAGCAAATAAGAATCCATTAGATTTGCCTCTTATCCCCGAAGACGCCAAAAGCGAAAAATTCAAAAAAACTAAATTTCATGTACTACTTGCCGAAGATAACGAATTAAACGTAAAGGTAGGACTTCGTTCGCTTGAAAAATTTGGTCACGATGTGTCTATTGCTAAGAATGGGAAAGAAGTAATACAATTACTCAAAAAACATCATTTCGATGTTATTTTAATGGATATAGAAATGCCCGAAATGGACGGCTTAGAAACAGCAATGTTTATTCGCAAGCATCCCGAAGAAGTAGGACATAAGAATATACCTATCATTGCATTAACAGCTCACGCTATGCCTAGCATAGAACAAAAATGCAAAGAAGCAGGAATGGAACACTTTATCGTAAAACCTATAGATTTTAATGAATTAAATAATTTAATGTATAAACTTGTTAATAAACGATAAATCTTTCCGTTAATACTAAATTCTTTGTAATTTTACTTCGCTAAATAACATATGACATACCTTCGTTTTGTTATATTATTCTTATTGTGGGCGTTAACTACAAATGCACAATTTTACAACGGATTACAAACCGATTTTGGAAAAAACCGAGTGCAATATCAAAACTTTCTATGGCAATATTATCGTTTTGCTCAATTTGATGTTTATTTTTATGAAAATGGGAGCAAGCTAGCCGAATTTGTTGCTCTCAAAGCTCAGCAATATTTACCAGAATTAGAATCTAAAGTAGGAAATACACTTCAAAAACGAATTATATTTTTAGTATACAATAATTTAAGCGATTTTCGACAAAGCAATATAGGACTTGTAACAGGCAACGACCAATATAATGTTGGTGGAACAACACAACTCATCGATAATAAAGTGTTTTTGTACTATGAAGGCGATCATTATCGGTTCGAAAAACAAATAAAAGCAGCTATAGCACAAATTCTTGTCGATCAAACACTTTACGGAAGCGATTTTAAATCGAAAGTAACAAATTCAACATTGCTAAATTTACCCGATTGGTTTTATAAGGGGCTCATTTCATTTTTATCCGAAGAATGGAGCAGTGAAATAGATAATGTTGTTCGAGATGGCATTATTAGCAATCGTTATGAAAAATTTAACCGATTAACGGGCAATGATGCAATTTACGCAGGTCATTCTATGTGGTATTTTATATATAAAAAATTTGGTAAACAAACAATTCCCAACATTCTGTATCTGACCAGGATATCGAAAAATGTTGAAACAGGTTTCTTATATACCATAGGCTTGCCAATTAAATACTTAAATTATGAGTGGCTCGATTATTTTAAAACAATTTATTTTAAAGACGAACAAAAACGAATTCCTCCACCCGAAAATTTTATCACCAAAAAAATAAAATCCAATACAATCATCCAACAAACAAAATTATCACCCGACGGGCAATGGCTGGTTTATGCAACAAATACAATGGGACGCATAAAAATTTATTTAAAAAACATACAAACAAACTCATTTCGGTGTATATATAGACAAGGTGTCCGATTAGATCAAATTACCGATTATTCATACCCAATCATTGCATGGCACCCATCAAATAAATTGGTGGCTTTTATTACTGAAAAAAAGGGTTCAAGATTTTTGTATACGTACGAAATAGAAACAAAAGAACTTTCAGAAAAAGAACTATTTCAAGTTCAAAAAATTTTGGATTTCGATTTTTCGCATAATGGTTTTAATATTGTAATGTCGGCTGTCAAAGATGGTTATACCGATATATTCGTTTTCAACAATGCATCAAATATATTCGAACAAATTACTAAAGACATTGCAGACGATAGATATCCGAAATTCATTGAACAATCGCAAAAAATTTTATTTTCATCGAATCGTGCATCGGAAAGAATACATACTGACAGCATTCGTAAAACTTACGATGTCTTTATTTACGACTATAAATCGAAAGATACTTTATTGACACGTATTACAAATTTACCTCTATCGAATGAAATTTTACCGTATTATTACAAAAAAAATGAGTATATTTTATTAAGCGACGAGTCTGGTTTATTTAATCGCTATACGGCTCAATACGACAGTGTCATTAGTTACATAGATACCGCTACTCATTATCGTTACTTTACAAATATTTCTCCAATAACAAATTATTCAAGAAACATCATTGAACACGATTTATCAATGTCGGGGCAGATAACTAATTTGTTCAACTTTAAGAATAAAATGTATGCTACTTTAGAACTCACCAATGCTTTTAAAGCTAATGAAAAAGTTAATAGTCCATTTTTAAAAGATATTCATAAAAACTATAAAGACACAGTTATCAAGAAGGAAACAGAAAAATTAATGGATACTACGAAAATAAAATTATTGAATATAGACACAAATAATATTGATATTCAGCATTATATATTTAATTTTCAGATTCATCAGTTAAAAGGGCAGCTACGCGACAATCAATCAGAAAATACCGAACAAAAATTGTCGTTTAAACCCATGATTTACCTCACATCATTTTATACAAACTCATTAACATCGCAAGTAGATTTTGGTTTTTTAAGCAATTCCTATCAACCTTTTACAGGTGGTCCGTTTTATTACAATCCTGGTTTAAATGTGTTTTTTAAATTAGGTACTAACGACTTATTCGAAGATTATAAAATAATAGGAGGAGTTAGATTTGCGGGTAATTTTAATAGCAACGAATACTTAATTAGTTTTGAAAATTTAAAAAAGAGGCTCGACAAACAAATTGTTTTCCATCGCTTAGCTTTAAACAAAATTAATAATGTTGCCTTAATGAAAACTCATACACATGAAATGTTTTATATTCTCCGATATCCATTTAATCAGGTTTTGGCAACTCGATTCACAACACAATATCGCTACGATAGAACGGCATACATGGCAACTGACGTGCAAACTTTGAAGCAATCCGATGAAATAAATCTTTGGTTAGGCTTAAAAGGCGAGTTAATATACGACAACACTATCAGTAAAGGGTTAAATTTATTGTTCGGAACACGAGCTAAAATGTTTTTCGAAACATATTATCAAACCAATAAACAGTTTCAATCGTTGTATGTATCAGGATTTGATGTTCGACATTATCAACCTATCCATCGTACTTTTATTTGGGCAAGTCGTCTTGCTGCAAGCAACTCGTTTGGCAAAGCAAAACTTATTTATTACTTAGGAAGTGTTGATAATTGGATAAATTTGAGCACAAAAGTACCGTTGTTCGATCCATCTGTACGAATAGATCCTAATCAAAATTATGTATATCAGGCTATAGCGACAAATATGAGAGGTTTTCCGCAAAATATACGTAATGGGAATAATTTTGTTGTATGGAATAACGAATTACGCTTACCAATTGTTAAATATATTATGAATAGACCCATACATAGCGACTTTTTCGAAAATTTGCAAATAATTGGCTTTATTGATGCGGGAACAGCATGGAGTGGGAAGTCGCCTTATAGCAAAGAGAATGCCTATAACACCGAAATCATACAACAAGGTCCTATTACTATTATTATTGACAAAAAAAGAGACCCTATTGTGTGGGGTTATGGTTTTGGGCTGAGAAGTCGTTTATTGGGTTATTTTGTTAGAGCCGATTGGGCTTGGGGAGTCGAAAATAATATGATTTTACCTATGATTTTCTATTTATCGTTAAGTACCGATTTTTAAAAAAAATAAATATGTACGAATGGATTATTTTATTATTAGTTGGCTTAGCGGCAGGAATATTAGGAGGTATGATGGGCGTTGGCGGAGGAGTAATTGTAATTCCTGCTCTTATGTTTTTTATGGGGCTTAGCCAAAAAGAAGCCAATGCAACAAGTGTTGCTTTTATGTTAGCACCTACCGGACTCTTAGCTTTTATTAATTATTATAAAGCAGGTCTAGTAAACATTAAATATGCAATAATTTTAGCGATAGCATTTTTTATTGGTGCATATTTTGGCTCGGCATGGGCAATTAAAATGCCTATCGATACCCTAAAAAAACTTTTTGGATTTTTGTTAATATTTGTTGGAGTAAAACTAATCTTTGGCAAATGATACCTATTCAATATTTTAAGGAGAAAGCTGCAGAAATTGCCAATGAAATTATAAATTTGCGTAAATGGTTACATCAACATCCAGAATTATCATTTCAAGAAAAAAATACGTCGTCGTTTATAGCTCAAATACTCACAACTTGGAATATCCCGTTCAAAAAAGATATTGGAGGCAATGGTATTGTTGCATGGGTAAAAGGGAAAGATGAAGGGAAATCAATAGCAATTCGCGCCGATATAGACGCGCTGCCGATTCAAGAAGAAACCGGTTTGGATTTTACTTCTAAAGTTAATGGTGTAATGCATGCATGTGGACATGATGTGCATACAGCGTTATTATTAGGAGCTATTTTCATATTAAATCAAATAAAAAACGATTTCGATGGATGTATTTATGCGATATTTCAACCTGCTGAAGAAAAAATACCAGGAGGAGCAATTGCCATGCTCAACGATCCATTTTTTCAGAGCTTGCAATTTGATGCTGTCATAGCTCAGCATGTTTCACCCGAAATACCTTGTGGATACATTGGATTAAAGGCAGGTCCGTACATGGCATCAACGGATGAGGTTTATATTACCATATCAGGCAAAGGAGGGCATGCAGCAATGCCGCATCAAATAAACGATACTGTTTTGGCAGCCTCACATTTGATTGTAATGATGCAATCAATAGTTAGCAGATTTTCTAATCCCAATGTGCCAACCGTACTTTCTTTTGGTAAGTTTATAGCAAATGGTTCAACGAATATTATACCCGATAAAGTTTTCTTGGAGGGCACATTCCGAACATTTGACGAAGAGTGGAGAAAAAATGCCCTACAAAAATTAAAAAATATTTGCAGTCAACTTGCCACATCTATGAGTGTTGAGGTAGAAGTGAATATATTAAATGGATATCCTGTATTGAAAAATGATGTAAACTTAACTAAGTTAGTATATGAAATATCCAAAGAGTTTTTAACTTCTGAAAGAATCATTACACTTGAAGCACGCACAACAGCCGAAGACTTTGCTTATTTTTCGCTAAAATATCCATCGTTAATGTTTCGTTTAGGAACAGGAGGAGAGCAATATTGTTCATATCCATTGCATTCAAGTAAGTTTAATGTAAACGATAGAGTTTTTACATTTGCACATGGATTATTGGCAAATATGGCATACCGGTTAATAAAAACATAAACAAAGGCAACTTTTTTATATAAATATACGTCTTATTCATAGTTGCCCCCATAATTCCCATACCAAACCGAAAAAAACGGTTATTAGGGCTGCGTAAGCAGCCTTATTTTTTATATCATTGCAACCTTTTATTGTTTTTTTACGTCAAAAGTTTGTTGAAAATAAAATTAATATATAATTTTGCTTAAATTAATGTCTAACTAAACTATTGTACTATGAAAAAAGTGTTACTAATTCTTGTGGCAACAAGTCTTGTGTTTGGTATTCAAGCACAAAAGTATGCTGTTAAAAAAGCAGAAAATCTTAAACTGAAAAGCATTCACGTAAAGAACGACAACGACGTGATGCTACCATTTTTACCTGTAAATAAGCCAACCAATGCACACAACAAATCTGTAACGGGTGTTCTTATTGGCACCAGTGTTAATGCTTATACAGCCATTTACGATCCCAATTATCAAATCGATTACAATCCAGAATTGAACATAATTATGCACACACACAGAGCAGGAGGTGCTTGGGGTGGTGTTGGTGGTGACCTCCGCTGCAAAATGAGCTTAGATAAAGGAAATACATGGACAGATTCAGTTGTATTTACACAACAAGGAAATAATCGTTATCGTTATCCTAATGGTATTATTTATAATCCCAGTGGTAACACTAATCCTAACGATGCTTATGTTTTAGTAAACGGTCCTATTACCGATGGTGCAGGATGGAATTTTATGTATTTCGATTCAAAGAAAAAAGATGGCTCAAATCTTGTATTAAATCAAGTTGCACCTATTAATGCCAGTCAATTAGAACGTATCAATTTAAGTGGTGGAAATGGTTCTTTCTATACAGGAAGTTTAAAAACCAATGCAGCTAACAACTGGTATGAAAGATGGTATATCCGCAAATTACAATTCAATCCCAATACCAATGGTTTTGATGTAAATACAATTTTTAATAAAACACGTAACTGGAAAATGCGTCAATTCTCTAATGCATCTATCGAATGGTGGTTTAATTGGAATAATGTGTTCGATACTGATGGTCAAAAAGGTTATGCATGGTGTTTTGGTGCTGAACAAGAATTCGATCCATATAATGAAACTAGCACACCTTTAGTATGGGGAACGACTAATGGTGGTCAAGATTGGATTCAAGCTTATGCAAGTGGTTGCTGGCATACTTTAAGCAACTTAACAGACCAAATATGGCCAACTTATGCTTCAATTGCAGCATATCCAAATAATCCTGAAAACTGGGTATTCCGTCCATTTTTCGAAGGTGGTTCATCT
This sequence comes from Bacteroidales bacterium, assembly GCA_026417155.1. Classification (GTDB taxonomy): domain Bacteria; phylum Bacteroidota; class Bacteroidia; order Bacteroidales; family GWA2-32-17; genus Ch61. The sequence goes on from JAOADU010000060.1 coordinate 106,783, forward strand.
GTTGATGACAACTATTCTCCTGGTGTTATTGACTATCAAGGCAATTTACACTTCCTTGCTATTGTTGCGGGAAGATATTCTTCTCATCCTGACTCATTAGGTTATTCCTTTGCAAATCATCCAACATTATTGTTTGATGTTTATACTACGGGTTGGGATCCTATTCACCAAACTTATACGTGGGATGTTCAATTTGTAGATACTATTTGGTCGCAAGTAGTTTCTGACGATGTTTCACCTTATGTTGGCCAAGATGGTGGATTAGGTTGGGAACATATGCTTAATATTTCGGCTAGCCCCGATAAAAAAGTAATTTTTGCAATATGGACCGATACCGATCCTCAAATGGATAGCTTAAATACAATGCCCGATATTAAAGTGCGTGCGTTCAATTATGAAAATTGGACAGCTACACCAGTTATCAACTTTACACAAGGCGAAGGTGGTTTATATTTCTGGGTTAATACATCGCGTTATGTTGTAAAAGATGGAAATGACTATATTATACCATTATCTTATATTGACGTTTATGAAACGGGTAACCCAGATGTTGCGCAAAAACATTACTTTGCACAAAATTTACGCATAACTCCTGCTGACTTTACCGAAACTATTTCTCCATCTACCATTACAGGAGCTTGCATTACCAGTGCTAATATCAGCAAATATAACACCAGCTTGAAAGTTGATCAAAACAATCCTAACCCCGCTAAGAATAATACTCAAATTGCAGTTACTTTACCTGAAGCTTCTGATGTTGTTGTAACCATTACAAACGTTATGGGACAAAAAGTAATGGAAATCAACAAAGGAAAACTCAATGCAGGAAAGAACATTATCAATGTAAATGTTAGCAACTTACAAAGCGGAATTTATTTCTACACGGTAGAAGCTAATAATACAAAAGTTACAAAGAAGATGATTGTAGAATAATCATTTGATTAATAATTTTTAAAAAGGCTGTCTTTTAAAAGACAGCCTTTTTTATTATTTTGCAAAAAATAAAATTAATGAACATATATTCTAAAATAATTGAAGTTCAACAAAAAAATCAATTTTCTGTTTTATGCACAATTGTAAAAACCATAGGTTCTGTACCACAAAAAGCAGGTGCAAAGATGTTAGTTTTTGAAGATGGGAGCATCTACGGAACCATAGGTGGTGGAACGCTCGAATACCAAGTCATTCGAAAAGCAGTTGAGCTTATTCATCAAAATGAAAATTTTTTATGTTTATTATTTGAAAAAGAAAATGAAAAAGCATCTGTAGAAGTTTTTTTTGAAAAAATATTTCCAACAGCAAATTTGTTTATCTTTGGGGGAGGGCATGTTGGTTTGGCATTAGCTAATTTTTCGCAGCAATTTGATTTTTCTATTACTGTTATTGATCCAAGGCAGCAAGAAACAATTGCTTCATCTAATAAGATACGATATTTACAAAAAGATTATTTAGAAGCAATTGATGAACTCGAATTTAATCAAAATACATTTATTGTAATTGCAACTCCTAACCATACAACTGATAGAGATATTTTAATAAAAATTATACATAAACCACATGCATACGTAGGTTTAATTGGTAGTAGAAAAAAAGTTGAAGAAATTCGCAACTATTGTATAGAACATCAATTACTTAATAATGAACAATTATCACAAATTGATATGCCAATAGGTATTAAAATTGCCGCTATTACACCCAATGAAATAGCAATAAGCATTTTAGCTAAATTGATAGATGTAAAGAATAAGCAAAGCAAGAGTTATGAGGGTTAAAATAATACTCATACTAACGCTTATTTTGTACATAGTAGAAAATAATTATTCGCAACATACACGATACTTAATAGATAGTGAAAAAAGATTAAAATTTTGGTTTGATACATTATTCAAAAGAAATGAAATACGATATATATTATCCGATTCGCTTAAAAAAGTTTATGCAGATTCAATTTACTATGAATTAGCAAATGTTTTACAAGAAGAAAATTCGTTTACATATCCGTTTCAATCGCTTGAAAAATTAAGCAAATTAACATCGAGCGATAGTCTTGTAAGAGTATTTACATGGAACATAAAATTAAGTGGAAACAAGTTTTATTATTATGGCTTTATTTTAAAACGAAAAAATAAAACTGATCGAAAAAGTATAGTTTTCCCCTTAAATGATTTTTCCGATTCTCTTTCCGATGCAGAACTAGAACAACTAACGCTTTCGCATAATAAATGGTATGGCGCATTATATTATCAAATCATGAATTATACATATAAAAAACAAACCTATTATATTCTAATAGGCTGGGATGGATACAGTTCATACATTAATAGAAAAGTAGTCGAAATATTATATTTTAATCAGCGAGGGAAACCATTATTCGGACGTTCAGTATTTAAGTCAGATACTAAAACCGTTAAACGCCTTGTTTTTAATCACAGCATTAAAGCTTCGATGACATGCCATTATGATGATAACATGAAAGCAATTGTATTTGATCACCTTGTTCCAAGTTCGTCAATATATAATGGAATGTACGAGTTTTATGGGCCTAATGGTACTTACGATGCATATTTTCTTAAAAACAATCTTTGGATTTACAAAGAAGACATAGAAGTAAAAAATCCACCACCGAAAAAGTAAATTTAGTCAAAATTTTGAAACATTTTAATAAGCGAATGATTAATTTTGTGCAAATTTTGATGAATGATAAAAATTAAAGATAACGATATACAAATTTTCATTGTTGACGACGATGAATTGCTCATTAAAATTTTACAAACAAAATTTAAACAAAACACCAATTATAAAATTACTACATTTACTTCGGGCGATGACTTTTTATCATTTTATAAAAATTTACCAAAACCCAAAAAGCAAGTTCATATTTTAGTGCTCGATTATCTTCTTAAACCACACGAACCATTACAAACCAGTAAAAATGGCATACATTACTTGCAAGAAGTAAAAAAAATAAATCCCGACATTCAAGTATTATTAATATCGGCCGTTGATAATCCCGATATTGCTATACAAGCTCAAAATAGTGGGGCATTAGCTTTTATAAAAAAGAATGAAAATGCATTTTTACGAATTAGCAATCAAATAAATTTTATTATTAGCGATTTACAACTAAGAAAAGCTCATAAACGAAGTTTACTTACTCGACAAATTTTCTTTTCTTTATTAGTAGCGTTTGCTTTGTTCATCATATACATTTTTATTAGCGATTTATTAAGCAGCTAGTAACTGACGTATTGTCATTATATACAAATTGGCATTGACTTTGTCATAATCCTATCCTAAAAAAAATAAAGCTATGCATAAAGGAAATATTGGAGTTACAACAGAGAATATTTTTCCAATTATTAAAAAATTTTTGTATTCGGAACATGAAATATTTTTACGCGAGCTTATTTCAAATGCTGTAGATGCTAGTAATAAGCTAAAAGCTTTGGCAAGTACGGGCGAATATAAAGGCGATACAGAGCATTTACGCATTCATGTTAGTATTGACAAAAATAAAAAAACGTTAAAAATTTCTGATCAAGGGATAGGGATGACTGCCGAAGAAGTGGATAAATATATCAATCAAATTGCTTTTTCCAGTGCTGAAGATTTTTTAGCAAAATATAAAGACAAAACAACATTAATTGGACATTTTGGTCTTGGCTTTTATTCGGCATTCATGGTAGCCAATAAAGTGGAATTAATTACCAAATCGTACAAAGAAGATGCAAAAGCAGTAAAATGGACTTGTAATGGAAGCCCAGAATATACTTTAGAAGAAACTGAACGCGATCATCACGGTACAGATGTTATTTTGTACATTGAAGACAAAGAAAATGAAGAATTCCTCAACGAAGATCGTATTCGAGAATTATTAAAAAAATATTGTCGCTTTTTACCTATAGAAATAGCTTTTGGTAAAAAAAAGAAATGGGAAAAGGACAAACTGATTGAGACGGATGAAGACGAAATTATCAATAACACAAAACCTCTATGGACGCAAAAACCCGTTGATTTGAAAGATGAAGATTACAAAAACTTTTATCGTGAATTATATCCCGATATTTTCGACGAGCCTTTATTTAATATACATTTGAATGTAGATTATCCTTTTAATTTAACAGGAATATTGTATTTCCCAAAAATTAAAAACAATTTCGACATTCAAAAAAATAAAATACAGTTATATTGCAATCAGGTTTACGTTACCGATCAGGTCGAAGATATTGTTCCTGATTATTTAATGTTGCTCCATGGCGTAATAGATTCGCCCGATATCCCACTCAATGTTTCAAGAAGTTATCTTCAGGGCGACCCCAATGTTAAAAAAATATCGTCCCACATAACAAAAAAAGTTGCCGATAAGCTTTATGAAATTTTTAAAAATCAAAGAGAAGAATTTGAGAAGAAATGGGACGATTTAAAGTTATTTATTCAATACGGAATGATATCTGATGAAAAATTTTACGAACGTGCCGAAAAATTTGCCTTACTAAAAAATGTTGATGGAAAATATTTTACTCTTGAAGAATACGAAAAGCTAGTAAAAGAAAATCAAACCGAAAAGTATGGAACAACGGTTTATTTATACGCAACAGATAAGGAAGAACAATATACATACATAGAACAAGCTAAAAATAAAGGGTATGATGTATTATTTTTCGATGGTCAGCTCGACATGCACTTTATCAATCATTTAGAGCAAAAACTAAAGAAAACAGCATTTAAACGTGTCGATGCCGAAACTATAGATAAACTGATAGAAAAAGACGAACAACCCAAAATTGAACTTTCAGAAAAAGAACAAAATAATATACGCCATGCATTTTTTGGAGCATTAACGAATAAAGATTCGTTTTTAATATCGTTCGAAGCTATTTCGAAAGATGATATGCCTATAGTCATCACACGAAGCGAATATATGCGTCGCATGAAAGACATGTCGCAGTTTGCACCTAAAAGTTTTTATGGCAATATGCCCGATATGTACACCATGGTTGTAAATGCCAATCATCCACTAATAAAGAATATTTCTTCAGAAATACAAACTACATTACAGCCAGAATTGAATGAATTAGACAAACAAATAGAAGATGTTGAAAAAGAATTGAATGAATTGCGCAATAAGCAAAACGGCAAGAAGGACGAAGAAATACCTCAAACCGAAAAAGACGCAATTAGCGAAAAAGAAAAACAATTAGATGAATTGAAAAAACAACAAAAAACAAAGCTCGAAACTTTTGGCTCAAATAATAAAACCATCCAACAACTTATAGATATTGCTTTATTATCACATAATTTGCTCAAAGGCGAAGCATTTAATAAATTTATTAAGAGGAGCTTAGAGTTAATTAAATAAAATTATTTATTGGGCTGTAAATCGGTAAAATTTCTGTTTTGTAGTAGCTCATGCAACCCAAGCATACTGTCGGGCAGTAGTTTAATGTTTAACTTGAATTCGTGTCGAAAAACATATCGAAATGTGTTTACGAGAGAAATATTTTGATACAAGCTGTCGTTATTTTTTAACATTAAGGCATTTAACACATGCGTTCTACTATATTCAACTACATCGGGATTGGGGTTACTGAGAAAGGGTCCATGGTCTGATTGAAGAATAATCAAAGGCTTATTGTTATGGTTGTAGTTTGATAATATGGTTTGAATAACACCCATTATTTCATGTGCAATGTATTGCAATTGTTCGGCATAAGCCTCTTTTGGGTCCCAGGTTTTATCGGAAAAACTATTGACAGGTTTTAGCTTTCCTTCTTTACTAAAAACATAAGGAGGATGCGGGCATACAATATGTGCGAATACAAATTTGGGAGAATTATTTTGAAAATCAATTTGGCGAATAAAATCAAGTTGTTGTTTTACTCTAAAATATGGAATGATACCAATAAGGTCGTCTAATCGAAAAATAGTATTTTTTAAAATAGCTCGTTCATAATCGTTGATCATTTCTTTATTAAAATCGACATCGCTGCAAACAAAATAACGACTAACTGCATATCCCGAATTAATGGTGTAAATTTTATATCCTAATGCTTTAAATACTCTAAAAACTAAATTGTTGCTTAATGATTGTTTAGGAAAGTTTTCCAGATAATTCATGTTTAAGGTAGCCGAAAGCGAGTTGGCTGTAAAAAAATAATTGGCAAATGATTCATGGGCAATATAAAAATTATTAGTATTTAAGAAACTATAAAATGTGTCTATCTTGGTATGATAATACTTTTCTAACGTCGTTTTGTTTGCAAAACCATCGAGGATAAAATAGTACACATCGGGCTTGTAATTCGAAAAATTTATTGGCTGTACATCAACACAATCCGAATAATTATTATTGTTTTTTGAAGCGTAAGGATTTATTAAAATAAAAATGATGTTTGCGACGATAAGCAATGGCAGTAAAATATTTAACCAACGAGTTAAATTTATAAAATAATATTTCGAAAACCGTATAAATAGATATGCAACTAAAATGATAAGAATAAAAATAAGTATTAAATAACGATGAATATTTGAAAAGGGCCAAAGTCCCTTGTAATAAGCTAGCTCTAAAAAATCGTAAATAAACCCATAATTGGCTAGTAAAAACAAGACAAAACTAATCCAAATGCCTGCTTTTTGTATTTTTTTCTGAAACAAATAATAAGCAACAAAAAGTCCTGACGAACTAACAATGAACGAAATCAATAAAGGTCGTATTAACACATCAATGGTAAGAAGGTGAGCATTTTTTGCAAATAAAAAGATTGCCAAATAAGGAAGAATCAGGAAGCTATGCCAAGGATATTTTTCAAAAAAAAATTTCATTTTCTAATCATGTTATACAAAATTCGGTTTGAATTACTTAATTTTTTTTTATCGTGAATGTGAAAATATTGCTGAAAAATGTTTTCAAAATGTTCTAAATAATAGTCGTGATAAACATCTTGTTTATTCTGAAGTAATAATTTTACTTGTTGGTCGTCTTTGGGAACGAATTCAATAAATAGCTGCTGACTAACTGATGCCAAAAAATGAGCAATTTCAATTAACGGAATGTTATGTCCAATTCGCAAATGATGAACGATTGCTAATGCTAATGTAATGTTTTTTGTGCCTATTCGATCAAGAAAGCTATTACGTTCTTTGTTTTTCCATCCTAAAGCAGGCGTAGGGTTTACTATGTTTACTACTAATGGTAAAATATGAGTTTTGGTTGATAAATTTTTGTAAAAAAAATCTATAACCTGCTCATCATTATCTATAGCAATGGTGTAAATATTATTACTGCTAAGTTTATTAGCAAAATAACCATTATTGCATCCTAAATCAAGTAAAAAATTTGTGTTATTTTTTGATATATGGGTGGTTAAAAATTGAAGTTTATCATTTAGGGTTTCGGCATCGTAAGTACATGTTTTATAATAGTTGTTCCAATAAGAATTATTTTTTATTGATAATACAGAGATGTTTTCATATAAGTGTTCTATAAGCTTTAAAAGTTTTTCTTTTGATATATAATAATTTGTTGGTTTTGTTGTAATATTTTGTGATGGTTTATTTATATTGTAACTATGAGCATGAATATGAAACAAACTTAATGAATTAAAATAAGATCGGAATGATAATAATTTGTGAGTGATGTTTAAGGGGATTCCATCGAGATTAAAATACCACCAATGGCTAATACTTCGATGTGTGTATTTACTTAATAAGAGTGGAGAGAGAAAATGTTCGCAAAATTGCTTATATGCAACCCATGGCTTACCATTTTCGTATACTTCGAACGATGTTGTATCAATAAAAATTGGCTTGTTGCCTATAAATTGTACATTAAACGCACTGGCGTCTTTCAAGGTAAAGTTATGCAATAATGCTTCATACTGAATTTTTAAGGTAAGTAATGCGGCATCCTTCAACTGAGAAAAAGACCATTCGTAAGGATAGGATATAAAAGGGATTGTTATGGGTTTAATAATAAAGTTATGGGGTTCAGTAGAAACTTCGGTATGTTCAATAAGCAAATGTTTTTTCTGTAAAATATCGAAAAAATTACTATTACGTAATGAATAATATGTTTCAAGGTACGAAGGACGAATTCGACGAAAAATTTGATGGTTTTCTTTAAAAATGCAGCTGCTCGGATCTCGAAATGAACCTAATTCATATTGTTGATGAAATTCATTCATTAATGGTTGGCTTCTTTTTTTTCCAAAAAGCTATTTTATTCCAGATGCGTTTAAAAAAAAATAAAAAACTTATAATTGCTGCAATAATTATTTGAAACAACAAGCTACCACTTCCTGGATCGATGTATAAGAATATCACTTGAAAGAAAGTTTATGCAAAAATAACTAATTGATGTAAGACGACAAAACACAAATATCGATGCAGTTTAATTTACTCTAAATTTTCGTGTAATAGAAAAATTTTTTGTGCCGATAATTAATATATAAATACCTTGTTTCAATGGTAAAGGAATTTCAAGTTTTCGGTTTATTGCGAATAAGTCAGATTTAACAATACTTAATCCCGTAATATCGTATAATTCTATCGAATATTTTGTGTTTTCAGGGATAGAATTTACTACAATCATAGAATTTAATCTGTCGTAATATGCAGTAGTTTGTTCAAATGTGGAAAAAGTTGATTTTAATGTGTCTTGTGTTTGAGCAAAGATGTTCAAACACGAGAAAGTAAATAATATTAAAAGTAGTCTTTTCATTCTACCACTTATACGTTAATATAATATAAGGGTTACAAATTTTTTGCCGAATTAATAATTTGTGGCAATAAATGGTTAGGAATTTTTGCTCCGATGTGTTCAATAACTTTTCCTGCAAGGAAAGAAGCAATCTTTCCGCATCGTTCTAATGGGAATTTATTGCACCATGCATATAAAAATCCTGAAGCATACCAGTCGCCTGCTCCTGTTGTATCTACAACATTTGAAGGAATAGCAGGTATTTTAATTATATTGTTGCCTTGTGCAATAACAGATCCATTACTGCCCATTTTTACTACAGCAATATCGCAATAGCGGGCTAAAATTTTTGCCGATGTTTCTGATTTTTCGCCACAAAAGGCATATGCTTCTTCTTCGTTAGAAAAAACTATATCAACATATTTTTTTAAGAAATCGGAAATAAAATCTTTCTTATCTTGAACAACGTTGAAACTAGCCATGTCGAACGATATTTTTAATCCATGTTTTTTTGCGATTTCTGCTGCGTGAAGCAATAAATGTTCGTCGTAAACCAAATATCCTTCAAGATGCAATAATTGATGATTATTAAAGTAGCTTTCATCAATATCATTAAAGGTTAGTTCTGCTGCTGCACCTAAGTATGTAGCAAAAGTACGTTCCGAGTCGGGCGTAATCATAGCGATAGCCATTCCTGAGTGTGTTTCAGAATGTGAAAAATTTACTTTGACACCTTGATTTTCCATGTCTTTTTTATATAATTCACCGATTTCATCATTTCCAATCTTGCCAATATAAGACGATGGGAATTGAAACGAAGCTATGCCATAAATAGTATTGCCAGCACTTCCACCCGACTTTATTTCTTTAATGTGGGGTTTTAGCTCTTTTGATAAGTTATGTATAGTATGCATATCAACAAGTTGCATGCTCCCTTTTTTAAACCCTAGTTGCTGTAAAATATTATCGTTAGGTAGCACTACTAATACATCGGTTATAGCATTTCCGATTGCTAAAATTCCTTTCATTTAATTTGAATAAAAAATTTTCACAAAAGTATTGTTTTTTTTCAATAAAAGTATTTATCTTTGCAATCGCAAAATTCCTCAGTAGCTCAGTTGGTTAGAGCACCTGACTGTTAATCAGGGGGTCCCAGGTTCAAGTCCTGGCTGGGGAGCAAGAGGAGGATAAAACCTCCTTTTTTTGTTTTACAAATGAAAGGAATTTTTTATCAAGCATCACCACTTATAAAATTTATTTTTTCTCTTTTTGCCATTTTCTTTTCATTCTTTTTCATGTATGTTATAGGGATTCTAACGGTTCAATTCGGATTTAAGGTCAACATTATACAAAATCCCGAATTATTGCAAGATTTTCAAAATTATCAGGCAATTAAACTATTAAAATTTTTACAGTTGATTCAATCTGTTGGCTTATTTGTTATTCCGCCTTTTATTATTGCGTTTTTTATTTATCATTCCGTATCAGATTTTCTACGAATCAGAAAAAAAACAGGTATCTACACGATTTTGCTTTCATTAGTGGTTATTTTGGCTTATATACCTTTTTCAAACCTCTTGTCGTACGTAAATAATCAATTGAATTTACCAAGTTGGCTTCATAGTATAGAGCAATGGATGCGAACTTCTGAGGCTAATGCAAATCAGCTTACTCTTCTATTTTTAAAAGCCGATGATATTTATGAGTTATTGTACAATATTTTGTTAATAGCGATTATTCCTGCCATAGGCGAAGAACTTTTATTTCGCGGAGTTTTTCAACGATTATTTACCGAATGGTTTAAGAATATACATTGGGGGATATGGTTTTCGGCAATTTTATTCAGTGCTATACATTTTCAGTTTTTTGGTTTTTTACCACGATTATTTTTAGGCGTAGTATTTGGTTATTTATTGGAGCTTACAGGTTCTATTTGGATTCCTATTGCAACCCATTTAGTGAATAACTTAGTAGGTGTTTTGATGGCATATTTTTATTCTGCCGATTTAGTTGTAAATCAGCCAACTCAAACGTTAAGTTTAATAGAGGTTATTTATGCCCTTTTGGGAGCGATAATAGGAAGTCTTTGTTTTTGGCTAATTGCCCGAAAAGCTAATCGCGTATTGTAATTGGTTTTCTTCTTCGTAGGTATCAATATTTGCTCGATTATTAGAAATACTTTCGAATATTTCTTGTTCAGTTGCAAATTCATCATCTTGGCTGTTTTCGCGTTCGTAGGGTCGCCAAACGTAAACCACTCCATATTCGATAGAAGCATTGCGTTTTGCTTCTTCGTCGAGATGAGAGAAATGTTGTTCTACTTCGTTCCAAAGTTCTAAGATTAAGCTATCCACATTTGCTCGTAGTTCTGCTATTTTATCGGTTGCATATCGGGTCGATTTTTGATAAATTTTTTGTTGGTACAAGGCTTCTAAGTATTGGTCGTAGCGTACTTTAACAACGGCAGCGGTAGGGTTAGTGATAGGATTACCCCCCATTTTTGTTAATCGTTCTTTTTCGCCTTTTATTAATTGTTCGCCCCAGTACACAATATCTTTGTCGGTAAGCAAATTAGGTATTTTACAATCGTTTTCTTTGAGTCCGAAAAATTTTCGTGCCGATGCGGGTATTTCGTTTCGCATAATAGCAAAGTTGAGCACTTGGTAAAAATGAGAGATGTACATGCGTGCTTTTTTTGCTAATGCTGCTAATTCTTTGCTTTTTGCAGCTTGAATAGCCATGGCTTGCTTCTGTTGAAGAAGCATTTGTTCAAAGTATGGAGCTATACTTTTAAGCTTTTGATGAGTTTGAAAGCTGAAAGCTAATTCATGTGAAGGAATTTTCTCAGCCATTTCTATGGCTTTTTTCAAGGCTCTTAACCGAGCATTATCGGTATTTGGCAACCTTCTATATGGCATGTTTCATAGTTTGCATATGCGAATTTAGATGCTTTATGCAAAAAATACCTATATTCGTTCATATAAATATAAACAACATATTGTTAATTAAATAAATGAGTTTAGTAATTGATTATTAGCAAATTACGCTTTAGCGATAACAGCAATGCTTATACTCGACTGTGGTATGGATAAAATAGCTTGTGCACAAGCTTCAAGAGTGGCACCTGTTGTTAATACATCATCAACTAAAAGATAATGTTTGTTTTCGTGATGTAAGTTGTAATTAACAGAAAAAGCTTCGCTTACATTTTTCCATCGCTCTTCGCGTGTTTTTTGAGTTTGAGTTGATGTTTCTTTTGCTCTGACAAGTAAAGAATTGCAAACAGGAATATTAAGGATTTCTGAAATACCATTTGCAAAACATTCGGCTTGATTATAACCTCTTTCTTTCAGTCGTTTGGGATGCAAAGGAACAGGAACAATGTAATTTATGCTTGAAAATTCAGAATGATTTTTTATTTGATTTGCTAATAATCTTCCTAAGAATAAGCCAATATCGGGACGGTTGTTGTATTTTAAATTATGAAGCAAATGTTGAGTGCGTCCTTTTTTATGAAAATATAACAAAGCTGTAGCCATGCGAATATTTACACGTCCCCAAAATATTTGAGCTACAGGATTATCATTATATAAATGGAAATTTGTAAATGGTAAGTTTGCAATGCATAAAGTACATAAAGTTTCTTCGTTATTTTCAAGAGGCTTGCCACACGAACCACAAACACGTGGAAATAATAATTCAATAAAGTCTATTATCCAATTCATTAACAAACAATTACAAAAAGTTAACAATTTCTTAACATTGAATAACGATTTAATTTAAACCTTTGTCAAAATTATAAAAATTAATATATTTATGGGAGCAAACAAGTATTTTCAGTTTTTAGTTCCAAAAGATCGCAAGTTTTATCCATATTTCCTTAAAGTTGCCGATAATTTATTAGAAGGAGCAGAGTTATTGGTTCAATTAATGAATTCGAATAATTGGGAAGAAAGAAGTAAGATTATAGATAAAATTAAGGAAAAGGAAAAGAAAGGTGACGATTATACGCA
>JAOADU010000002.1 GCA_026417155.1 Bacteroidales bacterium
TTAAATAAAAAAGGTGAAGTTTATTTTCGTTTTACAATAAATCATACTTTGGAATTACAGAAGCTAAGTCGGATTATATCTATCGATAATGTAAAAGGAGATACAGTATGGGCATATGCTAATAAAAAAGAATTTGAACTATTTTTAGAAAATTCTATTCCATATACAGTATTGTCGCATCCTGGCGATGTTCCTGCGAAAATGTTTGATGGAAAAGGCATTTGGGAATTTGATACTTATCCCACGTATTCGCAATATGAAACAATGATGCAAACTTTTGCAAACAATTATCCTAACATTTGCAAGCTCGATACGATAGGCATATTACCTAGCGGAAGAAAATTATTAGCAATAAAAATTTCTGATAATGTACATCAAGACGAAGCGGAGCCCGAGTTTTTATTTTCTGGCACAATACATGGCGATGAAACAACCGGCTATGTTTTATTGCTTAGATTAATAAACTATTTGGCAACTAATTACGGAACAAATTCTGAGGTTAACAATATTGTTAATAATGTAGAGCTTTTTATATGTCCTTTGGCAAATCCTGATGGCACGTATGCAGGTGGCAATAATACTGTTAGCGGGGCAACCCGTTACAATGCTAATAATATAGATCTTAATCGAAATTATCCCGATCCTCGTGCTGGTCAACATCCCGACGGAAATGCTTGGCAACCCGAAACAGTAGCTTTTATGAATTATGCTAATAACCACAACTTTGTAATGGCTGCGAATACTCATGGTGGAGCCGAGGTAGTAAATTATCCGTGGGATACATGGACATCAACTCAAAATCCGCATGCCGATAATAATTGGTGGTCTTTTGTTTCCCATGAATTTGCCGATACTGCTCAAGCCAATGGTCCGACTGGTTTTTTTAATGACTTAAACGATGGAACTACTCCTGGTGGTGATTGGTATATTATTACAGGCGGGCGACAAGATTATATGAACTTTTATAAACAATGCCGTGAAGTTACACTCGAAATTTCTACAACTAAATTATTAGCTGCCAATCAATTGCCATTATATTGGAATTACTTACATCGTTCATTTATAAATTATATAAAGCAAGTAATGTATGGTATTAAAGGAATAGTTACCGATGCATGTACAAATCAGCCCATTCGAGCAAAAATTTGGATCGAAAATCACGATCAGGCGAATGATAGTTCGCATGTTTATAGCGCTTTGCCTCATGGTAATTATCATCGTCCAATTTATTCAGGGACATATAGCATGACAGTTTCTGCATCGGGATACCAATCACAAACTATTTCAAACATTACCGTCAATAATTATCAAAGTGTTGTAAGAAATGTTTCATTAACTCCATTACCTCCTGTTGCTGATTTTACTGCCAACAGTACAACCAGCTGCACAGGTGTAATACAATTTATCAATCAGTCGCAATATCCTACGGGTTCAACATTTTTATGGAATTTTGGCGATGGACAGACTTCGACCGACCCTAACCCAACGCATACTTATACACAAAGTGGAACGTTTACGGTAACTTTAACTGTGATTAATTCTTGTACGGGCAACAATACTAAAACAAAACCATCATATATTACTATTAATTTACCACCCAACCCGACTGTTAATGATATTCATACATGCAATTCGGGCAATATTACTCTAACAGCCAATGCATCTGGTACGGTATATTGGTTCGATAGTCCTCAAAGTACTACGCAATTAGCTACTGGCAATACATATCAAACTACCATTAACCAAACTACAACATTTTATCTTGAAAATCATGTTGCCTCACCTAGTTATTATGGAGGCGATTTGCGTAGCAACAGCGGAGGGGGATTTCTTTCTTCTTCAACAAAGCATTACTTAATTTTTAATTGTAATCAACCATGTAAGATTGTTTCTGTAGAAGTAAATGCACAAACTGCTGGTAATAGAACCATTGAATTGCAAAATTCGTCAGGACAAGTTTTACAATCGGCAACTATTAACATTCCTGCAGGAATAAGTCGAATAACACTCAATTTTAATGTGCCTGTGGGGAATGGTTATCGTTTGGTAGGACCAGCTAATGCTGCTCTTTATAGAAACAATACAGGCTCTTCGTATCCGTATAATATCGGAAACTTAATCAATATTACAGGCAATTCGGCAGGTGATCCTAATTATTATTACTATTTCTATAATTGGGAAGTAAAAGGACCTGATTGTATAAGTTCTCGAGTACCTCTTACTGTATATTTATATACACCTCCAATTGCAAACGCTGGTACAGATCAAAACATTATCAACAATACTTCGGCAACATTGACAGGTCAGGTTAGTGGAGGTTCGGGGAATTATTCTATTCAATGGCAACCTGCTTCTTTACTGCAAGATCCTAATAGTTTAGTAACAC
Organism: Bacteroidales bacterium; assembly: GCA_026417155.1. GTDB lineage: Bacteria > Bacteroidota > Bacteroidia > Bacteroidales > GWA2-32-17 > Ch61. The sequence continues at coordinate 2,387 of JAOADU010000002.1, forward strand.
AAACAGTTCCATTAAATAATACTCAGCTTTTTATATTGCATGTAACCGATAATGTAACAGGGTGTAGTAATAGCGATACAGTAATAATTACAGTTAATAATCAAACTAACTTAAATGTAACAATTCAAAGCAATGTAAATAATGTTTGTCCAGGTACAGCAGTTCAACTAACTGCTAATGCAACAGGAGGCTCGGGAAATTATACTTACAATTGGTCGTCAAATCCAGTTGGATTTACCAGCAATCAACCAAATCCATTGGTAACTCCAACTGAAACAACAACTTATTATGTAACAGTTAGTGATGGCAATTCTACTACTTCGAGCTCTATAACTATCAATGTATTAATGCATCCATTAGCCAACTTTACGTATATTATTGATACTACGACAGTGTATTTCACTAATTTATCTACTAATGCGAATAGTTATTTATGGTATTTTGGAGACGGCACACAATCGACAGATGAAAATCCAATACATACTTATTCGGCAAATGGCGATTTTAATGTGACATTAATAGCTACCAATTTATGTGGTTCCGACACACTTGTATATTTAGTTACAATTGATTACAATTATACAGCCGAAATAAAGAAAGAGTCCGTTTTGATATATCCCAATCCATTTTCTACTCAATTGAAACTGAGTAGTGAAGATGAAATGTTTGAAGTAAGAATTTATAATCCTTTAGGTAGTTTGATATTATTACAAAAAGTGAACGCAAAACAATGTACAATAAGAACAGAAAAGCTAACAAAAGGAACTTATACTATAGAATTAATCAGCAAGCACACATTAATAAGAAAAATAATAATTAAGGAATAGGGCTATCTTTTTCCAATCATTCGGAGGTAATTTTCAATACTTCTATCGTAGGTGCGCTCAAAAGTTGAATTGAAATAGCATGCAGGTAGTTCGCCGTTACTTCGATGATATGCTAAACAATCGCAACATTTTCCTTTTTTCGAACATGGGTATGAACAGTTGCACATCTTTTTATTTTTATCGATTGTACATTCCATAGAAAAAATGTTTTTAATACCTTTGCAAAATTATACAATTTTGGTTATGAGAGCATATTGGATTTTTATTTTTATTTTATTGACAAAACCATTTTGGGCACAGGTTAATTCACAAGCCTCGTTAAAGCTTCAACGTGCGTTAGATATAATAAATCTTTTTTACGTAGATAGTGTAAATAATGATAAAATTGTAGAAGCTGCTATCATCGAAATGTTAAAGACTTTAGATCCGCATTCGACTTACATTAGCAAAGATGAAGTACGCGAAATGAATGAGCCATTGGAGGGAAACTTTGAAGGAATAGGAGTTCAATTCAATATTTTTAATGATACTATTTTAGTAGTAAATCCTATTCCAGGAGGACCCAGTGAAAAATTAGGCATACGCGCTGGAGATAGGATTATTAAAATAGATGGTCAAAATGTGGCAGGTGTAGGAATTAAAAATAACGATGTGTTTAAAAAATTACGAGGTAAAAAAGGAACTCAAGTTACAGTTTCAATTTTAAGACGAGGTGAAAAAGAATTGCTCGATTTTACTATTACACGCGATAAAATACCCATTTATAGCTTAGATGCTTCGTATATGATAGATAAAGAAATTGGATACATTAAGCTTAACCGATTTTCGGCAACAACTATGGATGAGTTTAGGAAAGCAATAACAGAATTAAAAGCCAAAGGGATGAAGGATTTAATATTAGATTTAGCAGGTAATGGAGGAGGGTATTTGAATGCAGCGGTAGATTTAGCCGATGAATTTCTCGATAATAAAAAAATGATCGTATATACTCAAGGATTAACAAGTCCACGTACCGATTACAAGGCAACAGAAAAAGGCGAATGGCATACAGGACGATTGGTAATTATTGTAGATGAAGGATCGGCTTCGGCAAGTGAGATTGTATCGGGTGCTGTTCAAGATTGGGACAGAGGTCTTATTGTTGGTCGTCGTACTTTTGGCAAGGGCTTGGTACAGCGACCATTTAATTTAAACGACGGATCTATGATTCGACTTACAGTTGCTCGATATTACACCCCATCGGGGCGATTGATTCAAAAACCCTACGAAAAAGGTTTTGTAGAATATTCAAAAGAAATCATTAATCGTTATAATAACGGTGAATTGACAAACCAAGATAGCATTCATTTTCCTGATAGCTTAAAGTATCAAACTTTAATATCAAAACGTACGGTTTATGGGGGTGGAGGCATTATGCCCGATATTTTTGTTCCTCTCGATACAAATGCTTATACAAAATTTTATCGTTCGCTTATGCAAAAAGGATTGATATATCGTTTTGTTTTACAATACATGGACAAAGAAAGAGAAAACTTAAAGAAAGGGTATCCCACATTTTCCCAATTTAAAGATAATTATCAGGTTACATCGGTAATGGTAGATAGCTTATGCTCGTTAGCAAAAAAAGAAAAAGTTGAATATACTCTAGAAGAAAAAACTAAATCGGAAGAAGATATAAAAATCATGATTAAAGCATTATTAGCACGCGATTTGTGGGATAACAGTCAATATTTTGAAATTATCAATCCACGTCGAGATGAATATAAAAAAGCTATTGAAGCACTTAAAGATAAAAAACTTTACAACCGAAAACTCGGTAAATTGTAATGATTGAGCGGATTAGTCCATCATTTCTCGAAATTTTTGCATCATTGACAGGATTTGTTGCTATTTATTTTCAAATAAAAGCAAAACCAATTTATTGGCCCATAAGCATTATCAATGTAATTTTATATGCCATCGTATTTTATCAAACACGTTTATATGCCGAAACAAGTCTTCAAATTTATTATTTACTAATAAGTATTTATGGTTGGATTTATTGGAAAAAAACAAATTCATCTGCAAATTTTGCTATAAGCTTATGCAGCAAAAAATTGATTATTCAATTGTCAATAATTGGATTTATGGGCTGGATGTTTCTAGCTTATATACTAAAAAAATATACGAATACGGATGTGCCTTATTTAGATTCGTTCATTACTTCATTAAGTTACATTGCCACTTATTTACTGGCGCGAAAAAAAATTGAAAATTGGTTGTTGTGGATATTTATTGACTTTATTTCTATAGGATTATATTATTACAAAGGACTATATTTTACAATAATTTTATTCTTTGCTTTAACAATTTTAGCAATAATAGGATATAAAGAATGGAGAAAACAACTCAATGTTGCCACGTAATACATTTGTAGTTGTAGGACCAGAATCGACAGGTAAAACTTCTCTTTGCCAAGAATTAGCTGCATATTACAAATCACCATGGATTCCTGAATTTGCCCGTTTTTATATTGAACAATTAAATAGACCCTATACGTATGATGATGTTATATATATTGCTCAGAAGCAAATCGAAATAGAAGCGAATTATAAATCGGAAAAAAATTTTTTATTTATTGATACAGACTTAATTATCACAAAAGTTTGGTTAGTTCATGTATTCAAAAAATGCCCATTATGGATTGATGAACATTTAAAAAAATCGTATCGTAAGGCATATTTAGTTACATATCCCGATATCCCTTGGGAATACGATCCATTAAGAGAAAATCCTCATATAAGAGATTATTTATTTGAATGGTATGTAGAAGAAATAAAAACATTAAATGTTCCGTACTTTATAGTTAAAGGTAAAGGCAGGCAACGATTTGAAAATTCAAAAGCTTTCATAAATTCCATAATTGATGTATAAATCTTTATCAACTTTTTATTAGGTTTGCACTATGATATTAATAGATACTCATACGCATTTATATCTCGATGCATTTGATACCGATAGAGCTGAAATAATTGAACGCTCAGTTCAAGCGGGTGTTAAGGTTATGTTATTGCCCGATATAGATAGTAATACACGTTGGCAGATGATTGATGTTGCTCAGAATTATTCATCGGTATGTAAGTTTATGTTGGGATTGCATCCTACTTCTGTTAAAAATAATTATACAGAAGAATTAGATAAATTAAAAAAATCTCTTACAGAATACAATTGTTGTGCTATTGGAGAATGTGGTCTTGATTATTATTGGGATAAGACTTATATTCAACAACAAAAAGAAGTATTAGTTCAACAATTTTATTTTGCACATCATTATCAATTGCCGCTAGTTATTCATTCACGAAAATCGCTAGAAGACATTATTTCTTTATTAAAATCACATAAAAATCTTAATTTGACAGGTGTTTTTCATTGCTACCCCGGTGGAATAAACGAAGCTAAATTATTGATAGATATGGGATTTTATATTGGAGTGGGGGGAGTAGTTACTTACAAAAATTCCATGTTAGCCGAAGTTGTGAAATATATACCAATTGAAAGTATTTTGCTCGAGACAGATTCGCCCTTTCTTTCACCAGTTCCCTTCAGAGGGAAAAGAAACGAAAGTAGCTACATCACTTTTATTGCAAAAAAAATTGCTGAAATTAAGAATATGTCAATAGAAAGTGTTGCTAATATTACAACAAGAGAAGCTGTAAAACTTTTTAAACTGCCTTTTTATGAATAATCCAAAAATATTATTGATTTATACGGGTGGAACTATTGGTATGGTCAAAGATAAAGATGGATCGTTAGTACCTTTCGATATATCTGAAATTTTTAAACATGTACCCGAAATATCACGCTTAAATTTTCAATTAGATACAGTTTCGATGAAACCATTAATAGATTCATCGAATACTACGCCTGAATTTTGGATAAATATGCTTAAAATAATTAAACAAAACTATTATTTGTACGATGGTTTTGTTATTTTACATGGTACAGATACGATGGCATATTCTTCCTCGGCAATAAGTTTTTTAATAGAAAACAATCAAAAGCCTATTATATTTACGGGTTCACAATTGCCAATCAGCGAATTGCGAACCGACGGACGTGAAAATTTAATAACTTCGTTAACTATTGCATCTGCAAAGTTGTCGAATGGTTTGCCTGTCATTCCAGAAGTTTGCATTTATTTTGAAAATAAGCTGCTACGAGCGAATAGAACAACCAAATATAGTACACATCTATTTAATGCTTTTATTTCGCCAAATTATCCAGCACTTGCCGATGCGGGAATAGATATTACGTATCATTATCCCTATATTTATTATCCATCGGGCGATAAAGTTGTCTTTCATGATAAATTAGAAACAAATGTGGCAATTATAAAATTATTTCCAGGAATACATCAAAAAGTTTTTGAGTCAATTTTAAATATACAAGGCATAAAAGGTATTGTTTTAGAAACATACGGATCGGGTAATGCTCCTACCAATGAATGGTTTTTAAAAGTTATCGAAAATGCAATCAAAAAGGAAATCTGCATTGTAAATGTTACACAGTGTTTGTTGGGTGGAATTAAAATGGGATTATACGAAACAAGTCGCAAAATGCTCGAATTAGGTGTGATAGATGGTAAAGATATGACTACCGAAGCCGCTGTAACTAAACTCATGTATGTATTAAGCAAGAATTTTAATTATCAAGAAACACGATATTTTATGCAACATTCTATTCGTGGTGAAATGACTGATTTTTGAGCAATTCCGATTTAATTACGAACCATTAAATTTTGAAAAATAAAAAAGTTATAGAAAAGCGTTTTAGTATTTGTTAAGTAGAGATGTATATTAAAAAAACACTAAAAAGTATCACTGGCATCTTTGCCAGTAAATTTTTTCGAGCAATAATAAGTCAAAATAATTTTTTTGCACAATATTGTTCAACGTTTATGAATATTTTGTAATTTCACAGCCAAAATGTTCTTTGACTATTTAAAAAACGGAGAGGTGTCCGAGTGGTCGAAGGAGCACGCCTGGAGAGCGTGTAACCCGCTTCAAACGGGTTCGCGGGTTCGAATCCCGCTCTCTCCGCCAATTTTAACTTTAAACAGAGTATTAACTAAAATTAAAATGATTATGCAAATGAGAAAGTTTTTTTCATTATTAACAATTGCAGGTATGCTTACTTTTGGAGCTACCGTTATGGTTATGGGTCAACAAACCCAAGTGATGCAAGCTACCAATACACAAATGGTAGATGATACAACTCAGCAGGTTGCTCAGCAAACACCAGCAACCGAAGTACCAGCCGAAGAAATGGCAGTACCCGAAGAAAAAGGATTGCATCAGGTGTTTAAAACTAAATTTATCGAAGGTGGTGTACCCTGGATGACTCCTATTCTTATTATTCTTATCATTGGTTTGGCTATCGTTATCGAACGTATTATTTATTTAAACATGGCTACTACCAATACAGAAAAGTTGTTGAAGAGCGTTGAAGAAGCATTACAAACGGGCGGTATCGAAGCAGCTAAAGAAGTTTGCCGCAATACTCGTGGTCCGGTAGCAAGCATTTTTTATCAAGGTTTGGATCGTTTCGATCAAGGATTAGATGTTGTAGAAAAGTCAATAATTTCTTATGGTTCTGTTCAAAGTAGTAATCTCGAAAGAGGACTCACATGGATTAGCCTTGCTATTGCTATTGCACCTATGTTAGGATTCTTAGGTACGGTAGTTGGTATGGTTGAAGCTTTTGATGCTATTGAAGTAGCTGGCGATATTTCGCCTACTATCGTGGCTGGTGGTATTAAAGTAGCATTGTTAACTACAATATTCGGTCTTATTGTTGCTATTATTCTTCAAGTATTTTACAATTACTTAGTATCTAAAATAGATTCATTGGTTATTCAAATGGAAGATAGCTCTGTTTCTATTATGGATATTTTGGTTCATTATCAACGTAATAAAAAATAGAAAACTATGATTGATGTAGCATTGTATTTAACATACTTTTTGGTATTAGCCTCAGTACTTTTGGTACTAGGCTTTGCCATATGGTTTCTGGTGAAAAACTTTAAAAAGAGCAAAAATACTTTGGCAGGAGCTCTAGTATTAATTATTATTTTTCTAATTTCTTATTTTATTAGCTCAGGCGAAGTGTACGAAAAATTTCAAATTGGCGAAGGTCTTTCTAAACTTATAGGAGGCTCGCTTATAACTTTGTACATCATGTTTGCCGGAACCATTGTGGTAGCTATCTATGCAGAAATAGCAAAACTATTTAAATAAGAAATTATGGCAAAAAGAGAAGTTCCAGAAATAAATGCAGGATCAATGGCAGATATAGCTTTTCTGCTGTTGATTTTCTTTCTGGTGGCTACAACCATGGATGTCGACAGTGGTTTACAACGACGACTGCCCCCATGGATTGACGAAACTACTGAAAAGCCACCTGAAATTAAGAAAAGAAATGTATTTACCGTACTTATTAATGCAAATAATCAGCTCTTAGTACAAAACGAGTGGGGCGATATACGCAATTTACGAAAAAAAGCTAAAGAATTTATCGAAAATCCTAACGATGACCCTAATTTGCCTGAAAAGGAAATGATAGAAGTTCCATTCTTTGGCACTTATCCGGTTTCAAAGCAAGTAATATCACTACAAAACGACCGCGGTACGAAATACGAGATGTACCTTAAAGTACAAAACGAATTAGTTGCTGCCTATAACGAACTACGTAATGAGCTAGCGATTAAAAAATTTGGTAAAGAGTATGCCAAACTCGACCAGAAACAACAAGATGCCATAAATCAAATATACCCACAACGCATATCAGAAGCCGAACCTAAAAATATAGGAGGGAAAAAGTAATGAGTAAATTTAAACAAAAAACAAAAGGAGGAAGCCCTAAAATTAGTACGGCTTCATTGCCCGATGTTATTTTTATGTTGCTTTTTTTCTTTATGGTTACAACGGTAATGCGCGATGTTGAATTAAAAATTAAGCTCAAATTGCCCCAAGATATCTCTGAGGCAAAGAAAATTGAAAAAAAGTCGTTGGTGAGTTATATTTATGTTGGTGAACCCAAGCCTCAATTTCAAAAAATATTTGGTACAGAGCCACGCATTCAATTAAATGATGCATTTGCAAAGCTTTCAGATATTCAGTCGTTTATTGAAAAAGAACGTGCCGCCAGACCCGAAAGTGATGTGCCATTTCTTACTACTTCGCTCAAAGTGGATGTTAATACTAAAATGGGAATTATTACCGACATTAAACAAGAACTTAGAAAAGCCAACGCCTTAAAAATTAACTATTCGGGCAGAACTAAACCTAAAATTCAGTAAACTATTATTCAATTTTTAATAAAAGGCTACATGAAAAATGTAGCCTTTTATGTTTCATTATAGATTATTTGAATATTGTAAAGAAAGTAAATTTATTTTTTGAATTTTCCTTTAGAAATCCAATTTTTATAGCCAAATAATTGTTTGCCGTTAAAAAAAGTATTTTCAATCCATGTAATTATTTTGTATTTTAATTGTTCGTGCTTCATTTTATGACGGTTGAGCTTTATTGGTTTAAATGAAAGCTCATTAGCCCATGACATTTGCATTATTCGTGTGTTCATTACAGAAGGATGTGTACCTTTAAAAATAGGCACTTTAGACATATTACCGTAGCAAAAGGAGTCGTAATGATCATGTTGATGAGATGCTAAACCGGCATGAATATTGTCTTGAACAATTTTTTTTTGTTTCATTACATGAGGAGGACGCACATATCCATAGTGATAAACATAAGCCGGTAATTCAATTATCGATAGTTTTTGATTGTTGTTTTTTCTGAATGTATTGGCATCGTTGTAAGAATAAATATTTGTATGGTTTCTAATAATACGAATTTCACTGCGACACCAACCATGGAAAGGCAAGTAATGATAGTAGTCGCCAAAAAAGTGATAGTATTTAAGTGTAAAACCGTCAATTTCATTTTGAGGTAAGTAAAACAAACAAGCTTCTTTAATTAACTTTAAATCTTGCTCATGAATTACTTCATCTGCTTGCAGATAAAAACACCAATCTCCCGTGCATGCACTTAAAGCAATATTGGTTTCATGAGCAAAAATTTTTCCGTTTTTGTATAACCTTTCGTCCCATATTCGGTGAATAATTTTTATTTTATCAGACGAAAGGGATAAAATTTCTTGTTCGGTAAAATCATCATCATCGCTTTTTCCCAAAGCAACAACAAACTCATCTACTATAGGTAAAATACTAGCAATAGCCTCTTTTATTGGAAAATATAATTTTTGTGCATTTCTAACAAACGTAAACCCGCTAATCTTCATGTTTTTTTCTTGGTTTAATTGTTTTCCAGATATTGCTTGATAATATTTTTCTTAACCAATCGAATTGTAAAGCTATATATAAAAATAATGTGGTCAGCCAAATGAAGATAGTATTAAACCAAAAAGTATCTATTTTTATAGCAGCCATTTGTTTGTAAGGTGCATAAAAGTGTGCTCTTCCATAGTTCGATTCAGGGTCCTTAAAAATGGGTTTTGTAAGCTGTATAAGTTCATCATTATCTTCTACCAACGTTTGAAAGGTATTTTTATTAGTAACTAAGTCAGCAAGAGCAATGTTGTAATTTTCTTCTTTCAATTTAAGGATTTCTTCTTTGCTGTATTTTTGCTGAAGTTCAGTAAGAATTTTATCACCTTCGGCAGTAGCCTTGTTATATTGTTTTACAAAAAACTTACGTTTTTCGTCTAAATAGTTTCGAGTATCTTCGAGTATATCTTTATTTATTTTAAAGCTTTTTAGTTCTTGAAAATACGAAAATGTTTTTTTGGCAAATAACTTTTCAATTTTACTTATCTCAGTATAAAGTATTCTTAAGTTTTTTTGATACGAATTATCGTAAATGGATGTTTCTATATTTTTTTCTAAATGATCAATACGATTTTGAAGCTCGGGAATTAAGTAATTAAAGCGAAATTCATAAAAACTTTTTTTGTAATCTGTTTCAAAAAAATGTTTCTCCCAGGCATTCTTTTTAAATTGTGTTACAGCCAAAGCTTCAAAAGCCCATCGTGAAGTCATTAGGTCACCGGCAATTGGTACAAATCGCACATTAGCAACTGTTTTGTGCAGTTTATCGAATTTAACAATCACACCGCTTAATAATAATTGAGGAACAAGAATAAATGGAATTAATATGTAGATGGTAACGACAGAATTTAATGCCGATGAAATATTTAAGCCTAACATATTGGCAAAACATGCAGTAGTAAATAAAATCCAAAAATATTCGACTGTTAGTCCTTTTATTCCTAAAATAGTATTGCCAATAAGTACAAAAGTAATCATTTGTATAGACGACAATAAAAACATAATGACAACTTTCGAGTTAATGTAGCTAAATCGTGAGAGATTCAAAAACTTTTCTCGTTGAAGAATTTTTCTGTCTCGTATAATTTCTTCAGCACTAACAGTAAGCCCTAAAAATAAAGCAACTACAATAGCCATAAATAGATAGGCAAATAAATTTTCGTTTTCGCTAAATATGTATCGTTCGCCAGCAATGTATTTCGTAAAATAACCTAAAATAATAGCCAATACAGGTGCTTCTAAAAAATTGAGTAATATATATTGTTTATTCGTAAGTTTTGAAAGTACATCGCGAATAAAAAATATTTTAAATTGTTTCCATCGAGAAGGAATATTGAAATTTGTTGTAGGCAAATGTTTTTCAAAAGGTTTTTCTTTAAAATGAATGTCTATTGTTTCTTTGTAATGTTTAAACCATTCTTGTGGTTTGAATTTTCTATTTCGAGTAAGTTTTCCATATTCATCTACGACTTTGGTTTCAACTATTTGTAGTACCTGTTCGGGGTTTACGTTACCACAACACCTGCATTCACTTTCATCGGCATTAACATGTTGAATTGCTTTTTTAAAGTAAATAACCGATTCTACAGGATTGCCGTAATAAATAGGATATCCACCTTTGTCAAGAATAAGCAATTTATCAAAGAGCTTGAAAATATCGGACGATGGCTGATGGATGTTTACAATAACAAGTTTGCCTTTAAGTGTAATTTCCTTTAAAAGGTCCATTACCATTTCCGAGTCCATCGACGATAATCCCGATGTAGGTTCATCTACGAATAGGATGTTAGGTTCACGAATGAGTTCAAGAGCAATATTTAGTCTTTTTCTTTGCCCACCGCTGATATATTTATTTAATGGACCACCTACTTTTAAGTTACGAATTTCAAATAAATCGAGGTCTAACAGTACTTTGTTGACAGTTTCGACTAATTGTTCTTCGGTAAAATTATTAAAACATAGTTTTGCATTGTAGTATAAGTTTTGAAAAACGGTAAGTTCTTCAATAAGCAAATCATCTTGAGGTACAAAGCCAATAATTCCTTTTATTTTATCTTTTTCGGAATGTACGTTAAAGCCATTAATAGTTACTTCGCCACTTAAAGGGACAATGTTTCCATTAAGAATATTTAATAATGTTGATTTTCCTGCTCCGCTTCCTCCCATTACCCCAATAAGTTGTCCTGTTTCTTCACTTATGTTAAAATCATGAAGTCCATTATTCGAATTTTTAAACTTGAATGTAACATTTTTAGCAGTAAAGGTTATTTTAGTTGTCTGTTTCGTACTTAAGAACGTTGATACAATATCGCTATAATATATGGGTGGTAATTTAGGTCCTCGCAAGGTAGATCCTTTGACCAAGATATACACTCTTTTAGGGTAAAGTAATTGTCCGTTTAAATAAATGGTATCGTCGCCAATATATCCAAAAGCATACATGTTAGTGCTTTCGATGTGCAAAATAACAAGTTGTCCTTTTATATGTTCGTTATATATATGTTTGGCTTCTGGTATATTATTTTCTTTTTCATCAGAAATTATTAACAAATGTTGCTTGTAAGGAATTGATTGGGGCTTGTCAAGAATTAATGCTTTACAGTTTTCATATTCTTTGGCAGGAATGTTAAAAGTATCGGCTACTGTTTGGACAAATTCAAGTTCATATTCATTGGCACAATTATTGTAATTAATGAATTCTAACAATTTTAAAAGAACTAAAATCTTTTGTTCTTGTCTTAATTCATCATTAATTCTAGAACATATGGCTAAAACTTTTACACTATTGGCTGATAAACGTTTTTTCCCTTTTTTTCCTTGTTGTTCTTCTACATATTGTAAAAAAAGTGACAAGTATTGTTCTACGAGTTCTTGGCTCAATTGTTGTTTCAAATATGAAGCAACAATTTCGCGTCCTTTTTCGCTAACGCCACTTTCGCTGTCGTTGTCGACATCAGCGATGATGGCAAACAGACGCATAAGTGCTTTTAGTATGGTTTCGCTCATATTAAATTAAAAAATGTTAATAAAGTAAAAATACAATAAGTTAATGAGTTTCGCAAAAGCAAATAAAATATTTTGTTTCAGCTTAATAGATAATGGTATTGCATTGTTTGCATATAATCATAATTAACAAAAATTTATCAATCAAACGTAACAAATAAATAGAATTAACGTAATAACCTTTGTAAACCAAATCGAGAAACTATGAGACAATTGAAAATCGTCAAACAGGTAACAAATAGGGACTATGTCTCACTAGATGTGTATTTGCACGAAATAGGAAAGCTAGGTTTATTATCTCCTGAAGAAGAAGTTGAACTTGCTCGTCGCATAAGAGAAGGCGATATGGAAGCCTTCGAAAAATTAGTAAAAGCTAATTTACGATTTGTTGTTTCCGTAGCTAAACAATATCAAAATCAGGGATTGAGTTTGCCTGATTTAATTAACGAAGGGAATTTAGGTTTAATGCGAGCTGCTATGCGGTTCGATGAAACCCGCGGCTTTAAGTTTATCTCTTATGCTGTATGGTGGATACGTCAGTCTATACTTCAGGCTCTTGCCGAACAGGCTCGAATAGTACGCTTGCCGTTAAATAAAGTTGGCTTACAAAATAAGGTATTAAAAGCCGCAATAAGATTAGAACAAGAGCTTGAGCGTGAACCAAGTGCTGAAGAAGTTGCTCAATACTTAGAAATGCCTGTTGAAGAAGTTAAATCCTACATAAAAATGACCAACAAGCATGTCTCAATGGATGCCCCAATAAATACAGAAGAAGAAACTACGCTTATTGATGTGTTAAATGTAGAAACTAACGAAGTTCCAGATAATTTGTTGATTACTGATTCATTACGAAAAGAAATAAATAGAATTTTAAATACTCTTTCGTATCGTGAAGCAGAAATAATTCGAATGTACTATGGTTTGGATGGGTATCATCAGCATTCGCTCGATGAAATAGGCGAAAAGTTTGCACTCACACGTGAACGAGTACGTCAAATAAAAGAAAAAGCTCTTCGTCGTTTAAAGCACACTTCGAAGAGCCGTTTATTAAAAAGTTATCTTGGTTAATTTTGCTTGAAATTGTAACCTATCTCAAAAGCTTGAATATTTTGATTAACAACGTCTTCTCCTTTGTTTTTAAACATTTGACGAATAGCATCGAGCATTTCTTCTTTACCAAAGCCAAGATGTGGAGCAGATGCTCCTAATACTATCATGTTTACTACTTTTTCGTTTCCAATCTCTTTGGCAAGTTCGTCGGCAGGAATTAACACGTGTTTTTCTATTCTTGTAATTTCTTTATATATATCGTCTAAATTGGGATAGTTGGGGATATTTACATAAGGTGCTTTATTGGCAATTAACCAGCCATGAGGGTTTAAATACGGTAAATATCGAAGCGATTCCATAGGTTCGAGCGAAATAATTAAATCGGCTTGCCCGCAGGGAATTAAGTCAGAGTATATGGGGTTGTCAGATATTCTTAGGTTCGACATAACATCGCCACCACGCTGGCTCATTCCGTGTACTTCACTCTGTTTTAAATACATGCCTTTGTTGAGGGCAGCCAGTCCAATAATTGCTGCCAGTGATATAATTCCTTGTCCACCTACACCGGCTAATATGATATCTTTTTTCATGTTTTGCTGATTTTAATGATTATTAAACCGTTTGTTTTTTAAATTTTTCTCTCATTCTTTTATTTAATGTAACAATGCATTCGCGTTGTGGAATGATTACCGATACGCCATTGTATGCAAGTTCTTCCTGAATGGCTTTTACATTCTCTTCATGATTTTTGGGTAATGGTTTGAGTACGCGAATATGTTCTTCGGGAACGCCAACACCTTTGCATATATCGACCAAGCGATTGTATGCCGACGAAGGTTGACCTCCAGTCATAGCAGTGGTAAAATTATCGAGAATAAAGATTTTAACATTTGAATTATGAACTACGCAATCTACTAATCCTGTAATGCCACTATGTGTAAAGGTACTATCTCCAATAACGGCAATAGCAGGAGTAAGTCCAGCATCAGCAGCACCTTTTGCCATTGTAATAGAAGCACCCATATCAACGCAAGTATTAATTGATTCGAGAGGTGGGAGAGCTCCAAGTGTGTAACACCCAATATCAGAGAAAACTCTGCCTTTGGAGTAATTTTTTAATGCTTCATTTAATGCCAGATAAGTGTCGTTGTGCGGACAACCTTTACATAAAACTGGCGGGCGAGGGGTAACGATATTGGGGATGGGCAATCCCATTGTAGCGGGCAATCCTAAAGCTTTTGCAACTAAAGTTGGATTTAATTCACCATCGCGGGGTAATGTGCCATCTAAACGACCATGAACTGGCTTCCCTAAATTAAGCATACCTTTTAAGTGGTCTTCAATTAGCGGATATCCTTCTTCAATTACTAAAATTTCATGGCAGGAGTCGTATAATTTTTTTACCATTTTTTTGGGTATTGGGTGTTGACCAATTTTAAGGATAGGATAAGGGCATCCATTAGGATAATTTTCCATCAAATAATTATATGCAATGCCGCAAGTAATAATTCCAAGAGAATGATTTGTTCCTTCAATATATTGATTATAGCCCGAATTTTCGGCTTCAAATTCTAGTTTATCTTGCAAAGAAAGTAATTTTTTATAATTTCGACGTGCAATAACAGGAAGTAATACAAATTGGCGTAAATCTTCAGGTAATTTAAGAGAGTTTTGAGGCCGTACCTGCTCTTTTCTAATAACACCAGAGCGACTATGAGCAAGACGTGTTGTTATACGTATTAACGTAGGTAAGCCATATTTTTCAGACAAATCAAAAGCATAATGAACCATGTCGTAAGCCTCTTGCTGATTAGCTGGTTCAAAAACAGGGATCATGGCAAAATATCCATAAAAACGGCTGTCTTGCTCATTTTGCGACGAATGCATAGATGGATCGTCGGCAGCAACAACAATTAATCCTCCATTAGCACCTGTAATGGAAGCATTGATAAAACCGTCGGCAGCAACATTAAGCCCTACGTGTTTCATTGTTACCATAGCACGTTTTCCTGCATAAGACATGCCGATGGCGGCTTCCATGGCAGTTTTTTCATTGGCACACCAACTAGCTACAATATTTAATTCTTTTGCTTGTTTTGAAGCATGGACGTATTCGGGAATTTCAGTAGAAGGTGTTCCTGGGTATGCATAAATACCCGATAAGCCAGCATCGATAGCTGCTTGCGCTATTGCTTCATCACCTAATAATAATAATTTATTCATGTTCACTTTTTGTTTTATTTACATTCAAACATACATGTTTTTTTGATAGTTAACAAGGATTTTAGTCACGAAATTGTTGTTAATAGATTATAGTGGCAAAAATTTTTCTTGGACCGGCATTTTTTCTAAATTCACAAAGATAAATACCCTGCCATGTCCCCAAATGTAATTGTTTATTTACAATAGGAATAGTTAACGTTTGCCCGATGATACTGGTTTTTATATGGGCAGGCATGTCGTCTAAGCCTTCCATGATATGCTCATATTCTTTGTATGATGGGGGCACAAGTTTGTTGTAAAATCGTTCCATATCGTTTCTTACGGTAATGTCGGCATTTTCGTTTATAGTTAATGCGGCAGATGTGTGTTCTAAGAAGAGATGTAAGATTCCATTTTCGGGTAAGGTGTCAAGTTGATCTAAAATTTCGTTGGTAATTAAATGAAATCCTTGTGGGCGGCTTTTTAACACAATTTGTTTTTGTATTACCATAAATTATTATCAACTTTACAATAAAAAATTATTCAAAGTTAAGTTATCTTCTTGTTTTTTAAATGAGGTTTTGGTTTTTTTATATTGTTTTAATTTATTTTCTTTTTAAAGGGGCTTTATCTTTTTCTCAAGAAAAAAAAATTGTACAAGTAAAAGGAGTGATAACTAACCAAAAAAATGAGTTGTTGCCTTATGTTTTCATA
This sequence comes from Bacteroidales bacterium, assembly GCA_026417155.1. Lineage (GTDB taxonomy): Bacteria > Bacteroidota > Bacteroidia > Bacteroidales > GWA2-32-17 > Ch61. The sequence continues at coordinate 18,569 of JAOADU010000002.1, forward strand.
TATGATAAGTTAGCACAAAAAGGATATTTAAGTAATGAACATGGAGAATTTAATATATTTGTTGAACGAGGTACTGAAATAACATTTAGTTATTTAGGGCATAAAAAATATATTTATCCTATACCACATGTGGGCAATACTCCAATTCTTTTTTTAAAAATAAAGCTGATGCCTGATACTATAATGTTGAGAGAAATAACAATTTTTCCATGGAAAACGTATCAACAATTCATACAGGCTGTACTGAATACAATAATTCCTGATGACGATATGTCGCGAGCTGAACGTAATATTGAAATCTTAAAGCAACAAATGTACTTGATGGAATTTGAAGATGAATTTCAATCTTCATCCATAGCATATAGAATCTCTATGAATCAGATGTCGTCTAATTTGTATTGGAAAGGACAAACCCAACCATTACAAATCTTTAATATTATGGCATGGCAAGAATTTGTAAGATATTTGCGTGAGGGTAAGTTTAAAAATCCTGACAAAAAGTGAGCTAAAATACAGGTATATTCTGATTGTTCTTTACAGTGTCTTTTCTTAAATATGGTATTCGAACAAGTTGCCCATTTTTATATTCAGCTTTCATATCGAGTTGACCGTTGGCTTTCCATATGGTAAGTTCGCCATCGTATTGACCAAATTTATAAGATATAAGGCTCTTGAGTTGTCCGTTTTCATACCATGTTTTTGATACGCCATGTTCTTTACCATCTACATAATAATCTTCGGTCATTTTTTGTCCGTTTGGATAATAAGTAACCCAAGTTCCTTGTTCTAAGCCGTTTTTAATATAGCCTTTGCGTTTTTCTTTTCCGTTTTCGTACCAGAAAATCCAGTAACCATCTTCGAGTCCGTTGTTGTAATAACCGGAAACGTTACTGGAACCATTTTCGTACCAGGTTTGAAAAACACCGTGCTCAATACCATCGTTATAATTTAATTTTTTTTGAACATTACCGTTTTCGTACCAGGTAACCCACAATCCATGTTCTTTATCGTTTTTATATTTACCTGTTTGTTGAATATTTCCGTTTTCGTACCATGTGATCCATTCGCCATGTCGAAGTCCTTCTTTAAAAAACTTTTGTTCTTTCTTTTTACCACTTTCATAAAAAGTTATTTGTTGCCCATTAGGTTTGTTATTTTTGTAATAGGATATAGATTTTAAGTGTTTATTTTCGTACCATTCTTTTTGAATGCCTTCTTTTTGCCCATGTTTAAAATGTTCTTCAATAATAGTGTCGCCACTTTCAGTAAAAATGAGTTGTCGTCCTTCACGTATTCCATTATTAAACCGTAATTCAGCTACTTTTTTTCCTGTTTTGCCATATATTATTGATACTCCATGTAGCTTACCGTCTTTGTAAAAGTAGTTTTTTGAAATTCCGTCGATATGAGTATAACATTCACCGGTATATGGTAAATTTCTTTTGTCTTTCATGATGCCATTGTAATTTGTAAGTTCGGAGCAATCGCAAACACGTGTGCATGAGTAGAGCAGGAAAAAAACACATATCCCTTGCACTATGTTAAATAAAACTTTTATCATCAAAGTTTTTTTATTTATACGAAATCAGTTGAAAAAAAGTTGCAGTATTATATTTTCCATTTTTTGTTTAATAAGATTGCTTGGTAAAGGGCTGTTGTTTACAATAATGCAGAAGGCAATGGTAGTTTTTTTATCGGGTTGAATATAGCCAGCTAATGATCTAATGTGTGTCATGGTTCCTGTTTTTGCAAAAACTTTTCCTTTTGCTTTGGTTCGTTCAAAGAATTTAGACAATGTGCCCGATTCGCCAGCAATTGGTAATGACTGAAAAAATATTTTTTTGTAACTACTTTGATTGTACATGAATTCTAATATGTTTATAAACTGTTGGGTACTAACAGCATTGTATCTTGAAAGTCCAGAACCATCGTACAAGATCATGTTTCCTGTTGATTTTTGCCAGAAACGATTAACTGCTGTGCAAGCCATTTCGGGAGTTGTGTTTTTGTATCGTTGCCATCCACATAAGCGTGCAATGTGTTCGGCAAAAATATTGATGCTATATAGATTGGTAAGGGTAACTATTTCGGATAGAGGGGGTGAATAATGTTGATGAATTATTGTTACAATTTCCGTAGTGTCTGCGGTAAAATTGTATTCATATCTAAAAGATACGGTATCGTTGATAATTATGTTATTATTTTGTAACCGTTTCTTTAATTCTGTAGCAGCAACAAGTGCAGGATTTCCAATTGAGCCTCTAACTTCAAAACTATCTTTATTAAATGGAATGTTTCCTACAATTAACCGAGTAGAATCGAATAAATCGCCGTAAATAATACTTTGATCATTTGAAATATTAGCCGAAGTAACTTTGTTTATTAATTCTATATTGACTGAAAGAGGAGCAATATTTAATAAATTTGTTTTTCGACTAGTGTCTTTAGACGAAAAATACAAACTATATTCGTTATTATAGATAGCCAAACCCGAAGGTGAAGCACCATAATAATTAGCAACGTCGCCAACTATCCATGTAGAGTTTGGCAGATTGTATTGAAAAAATGTTGCATCGCCGATGATTTTTCCTTTCACTATTCGTACTCCTAAACGGGTTAATTTTGACGCTACTGAATCGAAAGGGTCGTTTTTTTTGAAATAATCTTTGAAAAACCGACTATATAATGTTGGATCGCCATAGCCTTTAATAATGATATTACCAAAAAGAACACTGTCTTTTATATAACCCGTGTAGCCAAATTCTGTTTTAAAGCGATAATTACTTCCTAGTATATGTAGCCCAGCACCGGTGGTTATTAATTTTACAATTGAAGCAGGATTGAGTTTATATAATCCATTAACATCAACAAGAAGTTTGTTATTAGTGATATCTTTAGCTGTGAATGCTATTATACTACCTTGCCAAGAACTATCAATAATTAGAGGCATTATTTTTTTTATGTAAATGCTATCGCCTGTAAATGTTTGAGCAAGAAAATGCTTATTATATGCAAGGAATAGAACTATTATTAGCAGAAAGCTATGTAATAATTTATTCATTATTATGTGTGATGGTGCTTACAAAATTAAGTAAATAATTGATATGATTATTCTATCGGTGGAAGATATTGATACATTTGATGGTACATTTCAAATTGTGAACGAAATGGGGGACTTGAATTAGTACGTAGCTGATTAATAGCATCTTCTTGAATATGGCGTGCTTTAATATTGTCTTTCCACGAACATTCGAATATGTTTTTAATAACTATCTGTAAAGTTTTGTCGTAGATAGGAGATAGAACTTCTACACGATGATCTAAATTTCGTGTCATAAAATCGGCAGATCCAATGAAATACAAGGGGTCATCATCATTGCAGAAAATAAAAATACGGCTGTGTTCTAAGTAATAATCAACAATTCCTATAATTTCTATGTTCTTATGTTTTTTGGGTATCATTGAGCACATGGCTCTGACATTAAGTCGGATTTTTACCCCTGCGTCAGCTGCTTTATAT
>JAOADU010000008.1 GCA_026417155.1 Bacteroidales bacterium
CCGTTAAATTTACCTCACACGTGCCTGTTATTGCCAGCGAACAATATCACTTTAAATTTGCCTTAGCCGATGCAAGCGATCAATATTTCGATTCGGCTGTAATATTAGCGGCAGGAAGTTTTATGGGGCAAATCGATTCAATTATTCCATCATTCTCATACATAATTGATAATAATACTGTATATTTTCAAAACACAACTACAGGTGGCACATCTTATTTATGGGACTTTGGCGATGGAACAACTTCTACCGAAGAAAATCCTGTACACACTTATTCCGATTTGGGAATATATCAAGTAAAACTTAAAGCATTGAACCATTGTTATGAAAAAGAAATTATAGTTACTATAAGTTTATACCCACAATCGAATACGAATCATTTCCATAACGAACTTATTCAAATCAGCGAACTTTCTAAAGGATTGTACAAAATCTACGGAAATATTCATTATCCTGTTGCAGTTTATAGCATCAATGGTCAAATTATTAAAACCTATAACCCTACGAACGATAATTCTATAATCGTTGACTTACAATCTTATGCCGAAGGCATCTATATTTTAAAATCAGGAGCAACTATTATTAAGTTATCTCGATAAGACATTACATTCTTTTATCTTTCTTTTTTGTATAGGGAATAAATCTGTTACCTTTGTATAAACTTTTTTTAATGAAATTATTACATGATATAATTATTGCTATAGATGGTTACAGTTCTTGCGGAAAGAGCACATTAGCAAAAAACTTAGCACGCATCTTATTGTACAGACATATTGACACAGGGGCTATGTACCGTGCCATAACTTATTGGGCTCTGAAAAATAATTTTATTGATATTAAAACATCTTCCATTAATACAAAAACCATCATAGATTCATTATCGCAAGTAATGATAGAATTTCGTTATAATAACAAAACTCTTTCCAACGAATTATGGCTTAACGAAACCTTTATTGAAGAAGAAATTCGTACTCCTATAGTATCGGAATATACAAGTCAGATTAGCCAAATTCCCGAAGTTAGGCAAAAAATGGTACAATTGCAGCAACAAATGGGACAAAACAAACGCATCGTTATGGATGGCAGAGACATTGGAACCGTTGTTTTTCCAAATGCAGAGTTAAAAATATTTATGACTGCCGATCCTTATATTAGAGCCCAGCGACGTTACGACGAACTTATAACAAAAGGCATTCGCATATCGCTCGAAGAAGTATTAAACAATATAAAAGAAAGAGATTATTTAGATACACATCGAAACATTAGCCCATTACGAAAAGCGAGCGATGCTATTGTTTTGGACAACAGCCATTTGACCAAAGAAGAACAACTGGAATGGGTTATTGAACGAATAAAAGAACGATTCCCTTATGAACATTGAGATTGATCCATATAGTGGTTTTTGTTTTGGTGTTATTAATGCCATAGATAAAGCCGAAAAGCTTCTCGATAAAGGGATACTACTTTATTGTTTGGGCGATCTTGTTCACAACAATCACGAAATGGAACGACTTCAACAAAAAGGACTTCGAACTATTCAATACAACGAATTTAAACAAATGAAAAATGTAACCGTACTAATTCGTGCACATGGCGAGCCACCCGAAACATACGAAATTGCAAAAAAAAATAACATTACACTTGTTGATGCTACATGCCCCGTTGTTCTTAGATTACAGAAAAAAATCAAACAAACATACGAGCAAAACGAAGATGTGCAAATTATTATTTTTGGCAAACAAGGACATGCCGAAGTCAACGGATTAGTTGGACAAACAAAAGGAAATGCCATAGTTATAAACAGCATTGACGACTTAGATAAAATTGATTTTACACGTCCTGTTGCTATTTTTTCACAAACTACTCAATCGCCCGATAAATATGCTACGATAGTTGCAGAATTAAAAAAACGAATGGCTCAGCATGGAGAAATTGAAAAGCTCGAATGCGTAAATTCCATTTGCCGACAAGTATCGGTAAGAGATAAGGAATTAAAAAAATTTGCCCAAAAACATGATGTTATAATTTTTGTCAGTGGCAAACAAAGTTCTAATGGTAAAGCATTGTTCGAAGTTTGCCAATCGGCTAATTCAAATTCTTATTTTATTTCCAATTCCGATGAAATTAAATTTGAATGGTTTTCGCTTGCCAAGTCGGTAGGTATTTGTGGTGCAACCTCTACACCACGATGGTTAATGGAAAAAATTGCCAATTATATAAAAAATAATTTATAATTTTATTGAAAAAATATGAATCCAACCATTACATCTATAGGAATACTTACTTCAGGCGGCGATGCGCCAGGTATGAATGCTGCCATTAGAGCTATTGTACGAACAGCCATTTATTTCGATATTAAAGTTTTTGGGATAAAACACGGTTATCATGGGCTCATACACAATCAAATCGAACGAATGCGATCGCACGACGTTGCAGCCATCATTCAACGAGGGGGCACAATTTTAAAAACTGCCAGAAGCAAAGAATTTATGACCGACGAAGGAATGCAAATTGCATACAATAATATTAAAAATCAAGGAATCGATGCATTAGTTGTTATCGGAGGCGATGGTTCGTTTAGAGGCGCTACTGAATTTGCAAAAAAATTCGGAATACATATTGTAGGATTACCCGGCACTATTGATAATGACATTTATGGCACCGATGTTACTATTGGCTACGATACGGCATTAAATACTATTATTGACGCAGTAGATAAAATTCGCGATACAGCAAGCTCACACGACCGTATGTTTTTTATTGAAGTTATGGGACGCGATGCGGGCTTTCTAACCTTGCGTGCTGGTATCGCCTGCGGTGCCGAAGCAATTCTTATACCCGAAGTTGACAGCGACATAAACAAATTTATCGAATTTTTGGAAAATGGTTTTAGAAGAAAAAAATCGAGCAATATTATTTTAGTTGCCGAAGGAGAAAAAGCTGGCGGAGCTTTTGAAGTAGTAAAAAAATTGCAACCATACCTTACTGGGTACGATGTACGAGTTTCGATACTTGGGCACATACAAAGAGGAGGTTCGCCTACTGCATACGACCGATATATTGCCACTAAAATGGGAACCGAAGCTGTTAAAGCGTTATTGCAAGGAAATACAGGTATAATGATTGGAATTCAAAACGACAAAACCATATATGTTCCATTAGAAAAAGCTATAAAAATTCACAAAACTATCGATACCTCGGAGCTCGAAATTATCAACATAATGAACGTATAGCTTTTATATGGCCCAACCTATATTTATCAATGTTATTGTACCCCTTAGAGTCGACGGCACATTTACATACTCCGTTCCGGATATATTTTCGCACGAAATTGAAATCGGACAACGCGTACTAGTTCCATTTGGTAAAAAGAAAATTTATACCGGCATTATTGTTTCTATTCATCAACAAGCTCCTTCTTATCATACAAAAGAGATTATTGCTTTGCTCGACGATAAACCCATCGTTACAAACCATCAGTTATTGTTGTGGGAATGGATAAGCCGATATTACATGTGCCCTATTGGCGAGGTAATGAACGCTGCCTTGCCTGCTCCTTTAAAACCCGAAAGTCAATCCATTATTATTAAAGGGGAAAATTTTACCGAGTGGAACGCACATAATGAAGATGAACTGACCATTATTTCGGAGCTCGAAAAAAATAAAACCATTAGCCTCATAGATTTTCAGAAAAAAATTGGGAAAAAAAACATACATCATCTATTGCGAAAATGGTTGAAAAATAACTACATAGACATCATTGAAAATGTTAAAGAAACCTATAAACCCAAAAAGTCAGAATTTATCGTTCTCTCCGAATCTATTGCCCATGAACATCAAATAGAACAATGGTTTCAGAAACTAGAAAAAGCGCCAAAGCAAACCGACGTGCTCTTAGCATTTTTTACTTTAAACAATGGACAATGGCAGAACACTCAACCCGTACATAAAAGCGAATTGTTAAAAAAAGCCAACGATAACGGAAGTGCATTAAAAGCCCTAATAAATAAAGGTATTTTAAAGTCTATATGGATAGACGGAAGCCATATCATGGAATATTTCGATAAAAAAAAAGTAACAGCAGTTGAACTTACCAACGAACAAGAACACGCAAAGCAAGAAATACTTAATCATTTTAACAAAAAGTCCGTAGTACTATTGCATGGTGTTACTGCCAGCGGCAAAACAGAAATTTATATCAAAATCATAGAACAATTTCTTCATCAGCAAAAACAAATATTATTCCTTTTGCCCGAAATAGCTCTTACCTCGCAAATGGTAGCGCGACTTCAAACTGCTTTGGGCTCAATTGTAAAAGTATATCATAGCAAACTTAGCGAACGCGAACGAACAGAACTTTATTTACACCTGTTATCTAATCCAGATAAACCATACGTAATATTAGGCGTACGTTCCAGCTTATTTTTGCCTTTTAACAATCTGGGGCTTATTGTTGTCGATGAAGAACACGAACCTACATACAAACAACAATCGCCCGAACCTTATTATCATGCAAGAGACACAGCCATTGTACTTGCTTCGTTGCATAATGCGAAAGTACTACTTGGTTCGGCTACACCTTCGCTCGAAAGTTATTTCAACGCTCTAACCGGTAAATATTGTTTAGTTACCTTATCATCGCGTTTTCAAAATATCGAAATGCCTGAAATTAAAATCATTGACTTAAAAACCGAACGAAAAAAGAAACGCATAAGTTTGAATTATTACTCACAAGAACTTATTGATTCACTTAAACAAAACTTGGAAGCAGGTAAACAAAGCATCATTTTTCAAAACCGAAGAGGATATGCACCGTATTTAGAATGCGAATCGTGTGGTTGGGTACCCGGTTGCCAACATTGCGATGTAAAACTAACTTATCATAAATCGCTGAATAAACTCATTTGTCATTACTGCGGTTATTCTATTTCTATTCCTCATTTTTGTAATGAATGCTCGTTGCCTGAATTAAAAATAAGAGGAATTGGCACCGAACGAATCGAAGATGAATTGGCATTGCTTATACCCAATGCCACCATTGCCCGTTTCGACTTAGATACAACCCGTACAAGCCGAAAAATTGATAATTTGCTTAACGATATTGCCCAAAATAAAATAAATATTTTAGTCGGCACACAAATGATAACCAAAGGACTCGATTTTGACAATGTAACACTGATTGGCATTATAGACGCCGACAGCATGCTTAATTATCCCGACTTCAGGACAAACGAGCGTACATTTCAGCTTTTTGCACAAGTAGCAGGACGAGCCGGCAGAAGAAATCAGCAAGGAAAAGTACTTATTCAAACAACACAACCGCAGCACTTTGTGCTTCAATACTTAAAAAGTTATGATTTTACAGGGTTTGCCGAATGGCAACTCTCCGAAAGAAAACGCTTTAATTACCCACCATACGTTAGACTCCTCAAAATTATCATTAAACACAAGCAAGCCGAATTTGCAAAAAAAGTTGCCAAAAGCTTAACCGATATTTTGAAACAACACAAGCAACTCATCGTAATAGGACCTCAATCGCCTATTGTTTCGAAAATTAACGATTATTATATCATGGAAATTTGGCTGAAACTTAATAACACATACAACCAACTATCGAAAAGAGATATGTTGTTTCAAACCATACATCAGTTTTTTACACGCCCCGAATACAAGTCTATTTTATGGAAAATGGATGTAGATCCTATTTAAA
>JAOADU010000045.1 GCA_026417155.1 Bacteroidales bacterium
CTAAAGCTTGCAGTTGTGCATCTCCACCAGTGTTTGTTACTGTTCCAATATTTGAATAGTTGTTAGGACCGGCTATTAATGTTCCTGTGTACCAGTGACGACCAACGTTTCCGGTTGATAAAATAATACCTGAATTTAAACCAATAATACTGGTTCCACCATAGAAGTAGCCTGCATTACCAGCCTCGGTTCCACCATAACTACCGGAAAAGGAAGCATTCGAAAATGTAACACCAGTACCTACTAATTTGTCAACTAATTGATTGGCATTTGCTGGTTGAGAAAGTTGAATATTGTAAATTGTGAATTGCGCGTATGTAGTTAAACATAATAACAATCCTAATGAAAAGAATATTGTTGTTTTCATAGGTAAAATTTTTTCAAATGTATAAAAAATTTTAAATTTTCTTAAAATTTTACGTAAAAATTTCTAAATAGTTTCAGTTAAATTGCAGTATATTTATGAAATTTTATGGATCTACTAATAGTTATCATACTTACTATTTATCTTATATTCTTTTTGTACCTGTATTTGTATTTATTTAAAAAAAATAAAATCAAACATCATAAATCTAATGCGATTAGTATTTCTGTGTTGATTGCTATTCGAAATGAATCTATTAATATACCGCGAATATTTAATCAACTGAATAATCAAAAATATTCTGGCTTCGAAATAGTGATGGTAGATGATCATTCAGAAGATAATACTATTGAAATTGTTGAATCGAAAAAAAAGCCGTATTTAAAGTTATATTCATTGCCAGAGAACATAAAAGGGAAAAAAAATGCTATTTTATACGGTTTGAGGCAATGTAGCGGAGAATGGGTTGTATTGACCGATGCAGATACAGAGTTTTCGCATAACTGGCTAGAAACATTAAATAGCCACATGCAACAAGCAGATATATTAATAGCACCTGTGTTAATAAGGAAAAATATTGCATTAAATTTTTTGAATATCTTTGAAACGATTGATGTTGTTGCTATGCAATTGTTATCGTATGCAACAGTAAAGGCAGGTATGCCGTTTTTGGCTAGTGGAGCGAATATGGCTATTAAAAAAGATTTAGCTATTGAGCTCTATTCAAGAATTAACACAAATATTTGTTCAGGCGATGATGTGTTTTTATTACACGAATATTTAAAGATGAATAATAATGTAATGTTTATTACTCATTCTGAAGCGTTTGTATACGTACGTCCTCAAATATCATGGAAGGATTTTTTGAAACAGAGGATTCGTTGGGCATCAAAAGTAAAGTATTATAGAAATTTTTCGGCAATATTTTTCTCATGGTTAATTTTTTTGGTTCACTTTTTACCTATAATTTATGTAATATTAAGTTTTATTTTCGATTTTAAGCTAATGCTTTTGCTTATTATGTTGTTAGCCAAATTTATTATAGACTTTATATTCATTTTAAGGGGTTTTCGTTTATTTCAATATACCGTAAAAATGCTATGGTATTTTCCAATAGTATGGTTTATTTATTTTATTTATATTAGCTTTGTACCTATTATTGCTTTATTTTCAAAAGTTAATTGGAAAAATAGAAAGTGGAGATAAGACATGACAAAAGGAACTCAAAAAATAAAAATTCCCAAAAACATTTCACAAACAAAGTTTGTGGGGATTATTTCTCAAAGTCTAATTCATGAAATAATTATTGCTTGCACAACAAAGCTTACGATAAATTTTAAACGAATATTATTTGAAGAGAATGAAATATTTGTTTCGGATAATGCAAATTACAAGTTTTATTTATTTAAAAATAGTACATTAACCGATGCAAACGTAGATTATATTTTAGTTATAAAATATAATGAAAATGTAGATATTCAAGAAATTTTGAGTTTATTAAAACAAATCTCAATATTTTTAGGTGTATATGAGTTGACATTGTCTCCAAAAAAAATGACAAACATTTTGAAAATTTTAGTCTAATATATCATGTGTTTCAGTGTTGCATTTATTGAAACAACTCCTAAAGCCTATGTAGAAAGGTTTGGAAAACAAAAAGACACAGCAAAACTACAAGAACATAAATTTACATCATACTATTTTGTTAGCGCTTTCGAATATCCCCAATTGCCAATAGTTACCGAAGATAAAATATTTTGGGCATATTGGGGACTCATACCTCATTGGACAAAAGATATGAATGCTGCGATGAACATTCGAAGCAAAACTGTTAATGCTAGATGCGAAACTTTGTTCGAGAAACCATCATTCCGAAAATCTGCTCGTACAAAGCGTTGCTTATTAGGAATATCCGGATTTTACGAATGGCATCATTATAATGACTTGAAAATACCTTTTTTTATTTCTGCCAAAAATGCACAATGGCTTACTTTGGCATGTATTTACGACGACTGGGTAGATCAACAAAGTGGTGAAATTATTCCAACATTTAGTATAATTACGATACCAGCAAACGATTTAATGAGTAAGATTCATAATACAAAGAAACGGATGCCTTTAATTTTAAAGCCAGAACAAGAAGAACAATGGATTAGTTCTAAGACAAATATACAACAGTTGAATAATTTATTTACACCAATTTCATCAGATTATTTACATGCGTATTCTGTTTCGACATTTATCAATGATGCAAAAAATAACAGAAATGTGCCTCAAGCCTTAGAGCCTTATAATTACAATATTGACTTAGTAGTTTGAAAAGTGGATAATAAAATATTAACTTTGCAGACAAAAAATTAGTGTTATGAGTTATTTATTCACATCCGAATCTGTATCTGAAGGACATCCCGATAAGGTTGCCGATCAAATTTCCGATGCTTTACTAGATGCTTTTCTCACCGTAGATAGCGAATCGAAAGTAGCATGCGAAACTTTAGTAACAACAGGTTTAGTAGTTCTTGCGGGTGAAGTAAGGACAGAAGGATATGTTGATGTGCAGGAAGTTGCGCGTAGAGTAGTAAATCGAATTGGCTACAATAAAGCCGAATACATGTTCGATGGTAACAGCTGTGGTGTAATAAGTTCAATACACGAACAATCGCCCGATATACGACAAGGTGTAGTACGAGAAAATCCTGAAGAACAAGGAGCAGGCGACCAAGGAATGATGTTTGGCTATGCATGTCGCGAAATGGATAATTTTATGCCTATACCAATTGAAATTGCACACATGTTGGTTCAGGAACTGGCAGCCATTCGTCGCGAAGGAAAACAGATGACTTACCTCAGACCCGATTCAAAATCGCAGGTAACGGTTGAATATGAAGATGACGGAACACCTAAACGAATTGATACAATAGTAGTTTCAACACAACACGATGAATTTATAAAACCAGAAAATAATTCTGCCGAGGCAATTAAGAAAGCCCACCAACAAATGCAAAACATTATTACAAATGATGTGCGAAATATTCTATTGCCCCGCGTCATAAAAGCTTTACCCAATAGAGTACAACAGTTATTTAACGATGATTTTAAATTATTTGTAAATCCTACGGGTGTTTTTATCATAGGCGGCCCTCATGGCGATACAGGGTTAACAGGAAGAAAAATTATTGTCGATACTTACGGTGGTAGGGGAGCACATGGTGGAGGAGCTTTTTCGGGTAAAGACCCATCAAAAGTAGATCGCTCAGCAGCATATGCAATGCGACACATAGCTAAAAATATGGTAGCAGCAGGCATATGCGATGAAGTACTCGTTCAAGTTGCCTATGCAATTGGAGTAGCAAAACCTGTTGGTTTTTATGTAAATACATTTGGCACAGCGAAAGTGAAAGATAACAATGGAAATATTCTTTCCGATGGCGAAATTGCTAAAGTAGTTCAGTCTGTTTATGATATGCGTCCGTATTATATCATAAAAAATTTAGGTTTAAAAAATCCTATTTATGAGCCAACCGCTGCATATGGTCATTTTGGACGCGATCCGTATAAGAAAATTGTAGAAATCTCAAAACCAAACGGTAACGGAATTGAGAAAAATAACTGTAGCAATAAAGAAATGAAAGAAATAGAATTCTTTACTTGGGAAAAACTCGACTATGTCGATATATTTAAAAAAGCATTTCAAATAGCATAAACTTGTTGATAATTTTCTGTGTATTGTACTTTATTTTTTCGTACTTTTGTTAAAAGTACTTTTTTACATGTTTGATGATTTTTTCATAAATAGTGATGATATTGAAGAGTTAGAAAAACGATTTCGTGACTATTTAAACGGCGAAGAACTTAGTTTTTATGCCACTGAAGATGAATTTATTTCTCTTATAGATTATTATTTGTATTATGAATTGCATTATCCTTTAGAGAATGCTTTAGAATTGGCTTTAGAATACTTTCCACAGTCGAGCGAAATTTTGTTTAGAAAAGGAATGTATTTTTATTTAGACAATAAACTTATTCAAGCTAAGAATTACTTTTTACAATCTTATGTTTATGATGTTGAGAACATTGAAGTTATTAAGTATCTGATTTTTCTTTTTGCAAAGCTTAGAAACTTTGATGAAGCAAAAAATTATTTCGATAAACTTAATAAAGTTATTTATGACGACGATTGGACAAGGGTTTTTATTGCTGATGACTTTTTTAAAGAAGTGTTAGACAACGAACAACTGTGGTTAGTATTTTCAGAAAATAAAGAACTCAATAATAAAGAATTATTTTTATTGAATTGTTCCATAAATTTATGTAAACAAATTAAAGACGAATTTGTATTATTTGATTTTCAGCAAAACATCATAGAACATGAAGCATACCAATTGGCATGTCTCAAAAAATTCAAACAAGCCAAAAAAGTATTAGAAAAATCTATAGAAATTGATCCTTATTCGTACGACGCATGGATATTTTTAACCATATTAAATTTAAAAGATAATCAATTCGAATTAGTAAACAAATCGTTAGAGTATATTGTTGCTATAGAGCCTGAATTATTTGAAAACGAGCAATTTTTACTCGGAAAAATGCTTACTTTTTTGCAACGTTATCACGAAGCTATTCCAATTTTAGAAAATATAACTCAACATAAATTAGTTTCAAGAAATTTATGGGAAGCCTACTATTTACTTGGCAAATGTTATGCTGCATTACAAGAATATCAGGTTGCTATTGATTGTTTCGAAGAAAGCTACATGCTAAATAACAAAAATATTTATCCTAACCTCGAAATAGCTAGCCTTTATTTAGAATTGAACAAAATGGAAAAGGCTTCAGAATATTTATTAAAAGCTACAAATACAGATAAAATAGAGGCTGAAGTTTATTATTTATTTGCTGAATATTATTTAAAGCTAAAAAAATACGAAGAAGGACTCAAAAGCATAAACCGAGCTTTAAAGGATTATCCTGACGATGTAGATTTTATTTTATTAAAGTCTGAGATATTAGAAGCATCAGGAAAAACACAAGAAGGGATAGAGTTGCTGAAAAGGTATTTATATGAGATGCAAGAATTACCCGTTGTTTATTATCGTATCGCAGGTATTTACGTCGAATTGAATGAAATAGACCAAGCTTATGAATATTTAAAAAAGGGCTATAATAAAGACCGAAAATGGATAGATGTATTTTTTGAAGCACATCCAAAAGCTAAAACGATAAAAAAATTAACATCATTGATTCAAAAAAATATTTAGTTATGAATTATAAACTGCCGTTTATACCAGAGCGAACCAAAAAGCCTCGAAATACAGGCTTGGCTATGGTTATGGACAAAGGGTTAAGCATTCAGGAAGCAGAAAACTTATGCGAGGTGGCTGGCGATTATGTCGATTTTGTTAAATTTGGCTTTGGCACTTCGTTAGTGTCCAAAAATATTAAAGAAAAGATAAAAATATTTCGTTCGTGTGGCATACGTCCATATTTTGGTGGCACATTATTCGAAATTTTTCTCATTAGAAATATGTTCGATGAATATAAGCGTTTTGTTGATGAGCATCAGCTCGATGTTGTAGAAGTATCTGATGGTTCTATGGTTCTTAATCATGAGCAAAAGTGTGAATACATAAGGCAATTATCGCAATATTATACTGTGCTATCTGAGGTTGGATCTAAAGAAGAAAGCATCATTATTTCGCCGTCTCGCTGGATAAAAATGATGAAAAACGAATTACAGGCAGGTGCATTTAAAGTTATTGCTGAGGCACGAGAAAGTGGGAATGTTGGTATTTACAGGTCTAATGGAAGTGCACATGTAGTACTTATTAATAAAATTTTAAGTGCAGTAAATGTAGATGATGTGATCTGGGAAGCTCCTAATAAATCTCAGCAAGTTTGGTTTGTTAAGTTATTAGGTTGCAATGTTAATTTAGGAAATATTGCTCCACAAGAAATTATTTCGCTCGAAACGATTCGTTTAGGATTAAGAGGCGATACATTTTATCAATACTTGCCCGAAGAACTTCAAATAGAAGATTAAAATTGAAAATAAATAAACGGCTGAATAGTTGAACTCTTTATCTGAACTATTATAAAAATAGCAATAAAAGTTATCAATAATTTAACGACATAAGGGCTACGAATAAACATGCCCCGATAGGTTTCTTTAATTTTACATGGCAACCAATGAATGATAAAACCGAGTAATAATATTATTACGATTGTTGGGTAGGAACTAACGAAATCAATAAAAATATTAGCGTGAAAATAAAAGATAATATTTTGAAGCATTGTGTTAACTGAATTGATATCGGGTGCTCTAAAAAATAGCCACGCAAAACACACAATATGAAAGGTAATACATATACTAATAAAGTTTCCTATTTTATGTGAAGGTATTCTAATACGTAAAGATTGAAAGAGTTTATGTGTCATTAAAGCAATGCCATGAATACCTCCCCAAATAATAAACTTTATATTAGCTCCATGCCATAAGCCACCTAAGAGCATAGTAATCATCAGGTTTAAATATTGTCTTAATTTACCTTTACGGTTTCCTCCCAAAGGAATGTAAAGATAGTCCCTAAGCCACGTGCTAAGGGAAATATGCCAGCGACGCCAAAAATCGGTAATGTTAGTAGCTTTGTAAGGAGAATTAAAGTTTATTGGCAAACGGAAGCCGAATAATAATGCCACACCTGTTGCGATATCGGTATATCCGCTAAAATCGCAGTAAATTTGTATAGCATAACCATACACTCCAAGTAAATTTTCTATTCCAGAATATGCCGACGGATTTTCGAAAATTCTATCTACAAAATTGATAGAAAGGTAATCGCTTATAACCATTTTTTTTATCAGTCCATTGAGTATCAGAAAAAGGGCATGCGAAAATTCTTGCTTTGTTAGGTGATATTTTATAAACAATTGTGGAATAAATTCCGATGCTCGAACTATAGGTCCTGCAACAAGTTGTGGAAAAAAACTAACATAAAAAGCAAAATCAACAATATTATTTACTGGTTTTATTTTATTACGATATACATCAATCGTATAACTCATAGTTTGAAAAGTGTAAAATGATATACCTACTGGCAAAATAATTTCGCTGATATCGAATGATGTGCCAAACCATTGATTTGTAACTGCAGCTAATAGATTTGTTACTTCAAAATTGGTATGAAAGAGCTGATTTATTACATCAATAATAAAGTATGTGTACTTAAAATAACCAAGAACTAAAAGATTAACAACTACACTAAGGGTTAACCACAATTTTTTAACAGATTTTTTCTGAGAATAATAGATGAGTTTTCCCGCTGTATAGTCAACAATAGTCGAAAATATTAAGAGTGAGAAAAAATATCCTCCTGACTTATAATAAAAAAATAACGATACAATGAATAGATATGTATTTCTTAAAATATTGCTTTTGTACAAAAAACTAAACCCAACTAAAACAATGCCTAGAAAAATCCAGAAGTATAATTGTGTAAACAATAAGGGTTCGTTTTCTTTATATGCCAAAATATCTATAATCCATTCTTTCATCGTGCAAGAAAACCATTTAAATAAGTGTTCATAAATGCTTCAAAAAACAGATTACCTACTAATTGATATCCTTGTTTGTTTAAATGTAATTTGTCGGATGTAGCTAATTTATTGATATACCAATGATGCATGCTATAATGTCCGCCAGCAACATCGTATAAATCCCACACAGAACAGCATTCTTCTTTGGCTATTTGTAGTATTATTTCTCTAACAAACGAAACATGTGTATTAATGTACTTTCGTTTATAGTAATGTTCCATAGGTGTTGTAAGTAATATGGGCAAATAAGGATTTTTTCTTTTTATGTTTTTAATTAAGTTTCTAAAATTATTGGCGATTTCAATGCTATCAATATGTTTTGAATACACATCGTTCGTGCCTAAAGAAATAATTAACCAATCGTATTTCATCAACGCAATAAAGTCGGCAATTAAAGTGTTTAGAAATGTAGAAGCTTTTGCGCCATTGATGCCAATGGTATGATATACAATTCCTGGATCATCATTGAAAGGAATTATACCGTATAGTTTAAAATATTTATTATTTGTTGTATCAAGCCGTATATTAAGTACTATAGAATCGGTATATTTAGCAAGCTTATATGTTCGAAAAATAATGGTATCGTTTAATGCCGATAGACTAAGATTGGTAAGAATTGGATTTGTTATTTTAATGGAAGTGTCAATATTGTTTGTGATAATTGTTAGATAGTTAAAATTATTATTGGGCAAGACTTTTTTATTTATTGAGATAAATATTTTATGAGCACAACTATCGTTGGTTATGGCTGTAATGCCCAATGGTGTGTAATTATTTTTTTTAATAGAAGTATATGCTTCCCAATTGCCGGTACATTCAACTTTTAAAGAGATGGGCTGATTGCTTTTTAATATTCCATAAGGGAATCCTATGGCAGGTGATCCAATTAAATGAAAAAAATTATTAAAAAATTGGTTGCGTAATTGATTCGTAAAAATATCGGCTTGAATATGCGAATCGCCAATGTGTAATATTTTAATTTGCTCATTACCAGAAATTTGCAATCGATTGTATTTATCGAATAACGAGTCGTAAAACGGACAACGATTCCATAGTTTAAAGTAGTTACTATCTTTATTTAAAAATACAAAATTCGAGTCTTGGGCAAATAATGTTGATGAAAAGAATAGTATAAATAGAATGGCAAGTGGCATGATATTTTAGCTATTTACATAAGATTTTGATTGTTTATATCGCACAAGTTCGTTATACAGAGCATGAAATAGTAGTTTTGATATTTTCTGAGCACCAGCAAATGAGAAATGAGTATAATCTTTTGAAGCAAGTCCAGCTTTGACCCAGCTTGCCATAGAATGTGCACCTCCCATAGCTTCGTATGTGTCCCAAAAAGCACAATTGGCTCGTTTGGCAGCTTGTTTTTGTGCATTTCGAATTTTTGTAATGCTAGGTATAGATACTAAGCCACTATCGGTATTCATAGACATATCGGATATGCCAACTACTAATATACTTGCTTGAGGAAAGCAACGCTTAAGATGTTGAAGCTGATAGTAAACCCAATTTTCATAAAAAGTATAGTCATTAAGATTAGAGGGAGCAACGTTAATGCCGAATTGATACATAATAAGTTTTACGTTTAGTAAAATACCCGACGAACTTAACTGATTGCATGGAATTTTTGAAAAATCGGTTCCAGAGTTTCCTCTTAATGAAATATTATCAAAATAAATTCCATGGTCGTCTTCAAAACTTATTGCATACAAATCGGGGCTGTCTTTACCAGTAAATTCTAATGTAATTTTTTCTGCTTTTTTATGAATATCGAATGTTGTTGTTTGAATAGTTATAGTTGGATTTAAACTTTTCATTTCTATAAAATCATTATCAGCATACAATTGTACAAGTACCGGTTTGTTAAGATTCCCGTAAATGAGCTTAACTTTTTTGAATTCTTGGCACATTGCACCTAATTCCTTATTTTTCCTTGCAATAAGCGAAGCTTCGAAAATAACGCTATCGTTTCCGGAAGAATCATTATACAGGGGAGCATAACGTACAAATTGCAACAGAGGACCAAAATTATTGTGGTTTAATTTTTTATTTTTTGAATTATTTACGGTATATCGTTGCCAGTTTCCTTCGGTTGTTATATCTATGGCTTGACTGATTTGATTTACTTTGAAAGGGATAATTAGTCCTTCTCCACAACTGGGGATTATTTTTTGAAACTGTTGTCGCAAATAATTTGTAATTCGGTCGCCTTCAATTTGGCTATCGCCATAATGAAGCACATGTATATATGGCTGGTTTTGGAGTGCATCAAAAAACAATTGAAGGTTTTCTGCAAATTCTATGGAAATGGAAACCGGTACAATAGTGTCTCTTATTGTTAATCGTGCTGAATCTTTGTTGTTTTCTTTAATGTTATTTTCAGTTTTCGTCAAATTATGAATGATGATTTCGGCAGTGCGATTTTCAGCATGCTTTGTTTGTTTAATTGGGATTTTGGGAATACGAATATGGATACTTCCTATGCTTAATTGACTAGGTAATGGCAATAAACTTAGAGAAAGAAAAAAAATAAATATAACTGAGAAGAAAAGCAAAGTTTGCCAGGGCTTGAACATAGTTTTAACGGCTAGGTAGAATTAGCTTTTGACCAATTTTAATATGCGAAGCATTGGAAATGTTGTTGATTCGGCAGAGTTCATCAACACTAACATTGTATTGTTTGGCAATGGAAAATAATGTGTCGCCTTGTCGGACAATATGGGTTTTGGGAATTTCTTTATTAAACTCTTGAGCCATACTATCGGTTTTTACAATGGTATTAGTTGAATCGACCGAATTAATATTTGTTGGTATTGACTTTACTTCTTCTTTTTTTCTCAATACATAAATAACAATTGTTTTTCCGACTTTTAAGGGTCTTTTTTTGCTAATATGATTCCACGATGCAATGTCGCTTGACGAAACATTATACTTCCGAGCAATGCTTTGCAAAGTTTCTCCTTTTTTTACTTTATGATAAATGGCTACTTCTTGCATATTGGCATAATTGTTAATAACGTATGTGCTCGGTCTGATTGCTTTGAAAAAAAGCGTATCTTTATATTTATAAACAGAATCGCCAAGTGCAATAAAGTTAGAAATATATTCAACGGGTAAATAAAGTGGAAGAGGTTGTTCAGGTAAAGCAGGTATGATATCTTTTTTATATTGAGGATTAAGTATTTGTAGCAGCTCTAAAGGGATTTGCAAAAGTTCGGATACTTGTTTTAAATGTAACATTTTGTGAACGTATATTGTGTCAACTTTATTAGGCATGAATGTTTTTCTAGGAATAATATTCAGTTCTTTGTAATAATGAAACGTATAAGCAGCTCCAATGAAGGCAGGAACATATCCACGAGTTTCGCGAGGCAGATATTTATAAATGCCCCAATAGTTATTTTTACCGGAACGTTTAATAGCTTTGTTAACATTACCAGGTCCGCAGTTGTAAGCTGCTAATACTAAGTGCCAGTCTTGAAAAACATTGTACAAGTCGCGTAAATATCGGGCAGCAGCATCGGACGATTTAATTACATCCATTCGTTCATCTATAAATGATGTAACTTTTAATCCGTAGAGTTTACCTGTTGGTAATATAAATTGCCATAAACCTACAGCTCTGGCTCTACTAATAGCACGTGGATTTAATGCTGATTCTATAATTGGCAAGTATTTTAATTCTAAAGGAAGTCCGTATCTGTCGAGTGCTTCTTCAAAGTATGGAAAGTAATATTCGCTATTGCCTAGCATGTAAGAAACTAATTTTCTTCGTTTTTTTGAGTAAAAATCTATGTATTGTTTGGTAATAGTATTAAATGTCATTTCTATGTATGAATTCATTCGATTTAGTTGTGTAAGAATAATTTCATCAGAAAAATAAGGGGGCGATGCAGTGTCGTTATCAAAAATATTTTGTTCAATTTCGCGGTTAAATGGTAAATGTTGTTTATACCATAAAAGTAAAATGCTATCGGCGTGCTCTGTAAATTCCTTAAAATCTAAATCGAATGTGTCTTCAATAGTATCGTTTTGTTGTCCTATAGTGCTTGTGTAGCCAGTAATAAAGAAAAATAATATGATGAAAGCTTTTTTCATTTTGAAATTATGTTGCAAGTATAGTTATTTTTTAAAGTTCAAGCAAATTTTAAGCTCAGGTTCTATTGTGCAACTTGATGGTATAGGGGTAAATGAGGGATGAATTTGTAATGATAACTTATCGCTTATATCAAAATCAAACAAATACGCATCGACAGTGGCATCTATAATATTGAGAAAATAAACTCCAACGGTGAAAATTGCAAACATGTCGCGATATCGTCTATAATAGTTTTTTCCAGCATCTAAGCCAGATAAGGTAAATGTTGTATTGTACATGGTATAATATCCATTCGGATTTGTTGAAGAGAGTTCTTTGTATGCAGTTCTGAAGTCTTGATAATATTTATTGTTTCTATATGTAAGGTAAGCAAGTGTTCCCATCCCGCCATAAATAATGGGTATTTTCCAATATTTCTTATTGTATGCCTGACCTAAACCTGGCATAATAGCCGAGAGAGTGGCAGCAAGTTTGGGCGAATGTTTTGACTGAACAGTATCGGTTTGTTTTTGTGAAACAGTTGTTTGAATGAACAGAATAGTAAAAATTGACAAGCTAAATAATTTTCGTAACATTATTATTCTGTTAGCTTTTTGAGTATTTGGTCAAATTGGTGCTCATTGTCAAAATACACAACAATTTTTCCGGTCCCCAAATTGGTTTTTTTAATATCAACTTTGCAATTAAGTTTGCTTCGGAGTTGCTCTTTAAGGTTAAAAATTTCTTTTGTGCGTTGATATACCCGATTAGTTTTTACAGTATTTTTTTCGGCTTCAATATTTAGTTCGCGAACAATATCTTCAACTTTTCGTACAGAGAAATCGTATTTTAAGATTTGTTGATAAATCATACGTTGTGTTTCAGGATCGTCAATATTTATTAAAGCTCGGGCGTGTCCTACCGATATTTTGTTTTGTTTAAGACCTAATTGTATTTCGTCGGGAAGTTTTAATAAACGCAGAAAATTAGCTATAGTAGAACGATTTTTTCTAACTCTTTCGCTTAATTGTTCTTGTGTTAAATTACATTCGTCAATTAAGCGTTGATAACTTAGTGCTATTTCAATTGGATCTAAGTCTTTGCGATGAATATTTTCGATAAGTGCCATTTCGAGCATTTCCTGATCGTTGGCTTGTCGCACGTAGGCAGGAATGCTTTCGAGCCCAATGCTGATACTGGCACGCAAGCGTCGTTCGCCCGAAATTAGCTGATAGCGGTTTTCTTCAATTTTTCTAACCGTAATGGGTTGAATAATTCCAAATAATCTAATAGATTCGCTTAATTCTTGAAGAGCTTCTTCATCAAATTCGGTTCTTGGCTGGTAGGGATTAACTTCTATTTGATGTATGGGAATTTCGTTAACAATAGCCGATTTAATGGTTTCAGCATCGGCAATAAGAGCTCCTAAACCACGTCCAAGTGCATTTTTTTTGGCATTCATGATTATTCAACTATTTTTGATTCGTTTGGAATTCGTGTCATATTGTTTTTTTGAAGTACTTCGCGAGCAAGATTCAAATAACTAATAGCACCATGGCAGTTTGCATCGTATAATATAACAGGTTTGCCATAACTGGGTGCTTCGCCGAGTTTTACGTTTCGGGGTATGATAGTGGTAAATACCATATTCTGAAAATGTTTTTTCACTTCTTGTACTACCTGATTTGACAGGTTGAGTCGTGAATCGTACATGGTGAGTAAAAAGCCTTCGATTTGCAATGATGGATTCAATCGGCTTTGTATTATTTTTATGGTATTAAGGAGTTTTCCTAAGCCTTCTAAGGCAAAATATTCGCATTGTACAGGAATAATAACCGAGTCGGCGGCTGTTAATGCATTAACTGTGATTAAACCTAATGATGGGCTGCAGTCAATAAAAACAAGGTCGTAATCGTTTTTTATCTTTTCAATAACAGCTTTCATCATCTTTTCGCGATTGGGGTGGTTGAGCATTTCTATTTCAGCACCGACTAAGTCTATGTGCGAGGGGAGTAAATGTAATTTTGGTAATTCGGTTTCGAGAATGATGTTTTTAGGTTGTACTTCTTCAATAAGACATTCGTAAATGCTGGTTTTTATATTTTTTAAATCGAAGCCCAAACCCGATGTGGCATTGGCTTGTGGATCGGCATCTATTACAAGCACTTTAAAATCTAATACAGCTAAACTTGCAGCAAGATTAATTGCCGTTGTTGTTTTTCCTACGCCACCTTTCTGATTGGCTAATGCTATAACTTTTGACATTGTAACGAATAATTTTCAAACTTGCAAAGTTAATAGTAAAAAGTATGGTTTTTTAGTTTTTGATAAATGCGTTATCAACAATTTGTATTGAATTGTTAATAATCGGTCAATCGTTTATGTTGTTTTTGAAAAATATTCATAAAACTTAACGATACTTTTAATTCCATTGTAAAAGTTTTGTAATGGATAATTTTCATTTGGGCTATGAATAGCATCACTTTCAAGCCCAAAGCCCATTAGTACAGATTTTAATCCGAGGATTTCTTCAAATGTTGCGATAATAGGAATACTTCCTCCGCTCATGGTTGGTAGGGGTTCTTTTCCGTAAACATCGAATAATGCTTTTCTTGCTGCATCTAATGCTGGCAGGTCTAATGGAGTAACATATGGTTGACCACCATGTAATATTTCGACCGAAACGGATACGGTAGGAGGTGCTATTGATAGAATATAATCTTTAATGAGCTTACCTATTTTTTCATGTTGTTGATAGGGGACAATGCGTGAAGATAATTTTGCATATGCTTTTGATGGTAATACAGTTTTAGAGCCTTCACCAGTATAGCCTCCCCATATTCCACATAAATCTAATGTAGGACGAATGCCTGTTCGTTCTATAGTAGTATATCCTTTTTCGCCCCAAAGTTCTTTTATGCCAAGCGATTTTTTGTAATTTTCTTCATTAAATGGAATTTGATTTATAAGTTTTCGTTGTTCGTCAGTATATTCAAGTACATCGTTGTAAAAACCAGGGATAGTGATTTTTCCATTATCATCTTGCATGGAAGCAATTATTTTGCATAATACATTGAGTGGGTTGGCAACAGCTCCTCCAAATAAACCACTGTGCAGGTCACGATTGGGTCCGGTAACTTCTATTTGTAAGTAAGTAAGTCCCCTAAGTCCTGCTGTAATAGATGGTGTGTCTGCAGCAATCATTCCAGTATCTGAAACCAGAATTACATCAGCTTTAAGCATTTCTTTATGTTCGTAGCACCATTTAATCATCGATGGCGAACCAATTTCTTCTTCGCCTTCAATCATAAATTTTACATTGCATTTTAATTGATTAGTTTTTACAAGATATTCGAAAGCAACGGCATGCATGAAGCCTTGTCCTTTGTCGTCGTCGGCACCACGTGCATATATTTTATCGTGTTTTATAGTAGGTTCAAAGGGTTGTGTTTCCCATAATTCAAAAGGTTCGGCAGGCATAACGTCGTAATGTGCATACACAAGTACAGTAGGCAATGAATGATGGATTATTTTTTCGGCATAAACTATTGGATTACCATTAGTTTGATAGATTTCGGCTTTATCGGCTCCTGCTTCGATTAAAATATTTTTCCAATATTCGGCTGCTTTTTGCATGTCGTTTTTATGTTCGGGTTTTGCACTTATTGAGGGAATTCTTAATAAGCCAAACAGTTTGTCTAAAATGTTTTGATTCTGTTCTTTCAAGTAAACTTCAATGCTCATAGTTTTATATTTTTAAGTGATTATTCATATACTCAATAGCATCTTCGCAAGAATGTGAAATGTGAAAGTGTAAAAGATCGCTCTCAGTAATAAATTTTTTCTGTAATGCTTCGTCAATAAATTGTAAAAGCAGGTTGTAATAATTGTTTATATTAAGTAAAATAAGTGGTTTATTTGTATATCCTAATTGTATTAAAGTTAGTGTTTCGAAAAATTCTTCAAGAGTACCGAATCCGCCAGGTAATACTATAAAACCATTACTACGCTTACGCATTTCGTACTTACGGTCGGTCATGTCTTTAGTAATTATTATTTCATCATCGGTTTCGGAAGCTATTCCTTCAATGTTTAGGCTTTCGGGTAAAATTCCTGTAACCTTTCCGCCATGTTTCTGAACCGATTGAGCTAATACGCCCATTAAACCAACTTTTCCGCCTCCATGAATAACATCGTAGTTATTTTTGGCTAATAGTTCGCCTAAAAAGGCAGCTTGCGTTTTATATATATCATCAATATGTTGCGATGATGAACAAAATACACCAATGGTTAATTTGTTTGATGTACTGTATAGTTTATGAATATTATCTAAATCGAATGGTTTCATTAGCTTCTTTTTTGTTTAAAAAAATTGGTCATTAGTTCGGCACATTCTTTAGCCAATATTCCTCCACTAACGGTTGTTTTAGGGTGAAATAATTGATAACCTTTTGATATGGATCCCATTTTTAAGTCTGTTGTTCCGTAAATTACTTGATTAATTTGTGCCCAGTATAGGGCTGCTGCACACATAGGACAAGGTTCTACTGTTACGTATAATGTGCAACCTTTTAAATATTTTCCCCCTAAAGCATTAGCAGCGGCAGTAATAACTTGCATTTCGGCGTGTGCTGTAACATCATTGAGTGTTTCGGTTAAATTGTGTGCACGGGCAATAATCTTTCCATCAAAAGTAATAATTGCGCCAATAGGTACTTCATCTTTCAGAAAAGCTTTATGAGCTTCTTTAATAGCTTCTTTCATATAATAATTATGGTCGAGCATTGATATATTAATTATTAAAGCATAATTACTATCGATACAAAATTAAGCATAAGAATTCCAATAAAAAATAATTTTGTAAGTGATGATGTTTGAAATGATACTAGTTGTACAGAAAGTATGATACTGACGAATAAATTAATTATAATAAAAATTGTTTCGTTGGGCATGATAATATAAGATAGCCATAAATATAACAAATTAAAAACCAACCACAAATAATATCTTCGCTCTTTTATTTTCTTTAGAGTGTTGCGATAGTAAATAAATCGGTATATGCTAAAAATTGATAAAGAAAAACTACAAAGAACAGGGAATAGAGGTATTGAATGATAAATGGAAATATTGGTTATGGAATCGAAAAATAACGTAAAATAACTTTGGCTATTAGGTGAAATAATAAATAAAATTGAATCGAATATGAACATTGGTATAACGAAGCTTACTAAAGGTAATAAGTACTCTTTAGGGTTAAATGGACGAAAGTTTAAAAGCCATAAAATAACTAATGGAAACAATAATACAACATTAATATTTAAAGCACTTAATATTCCTATAATAAAGCCATATTGAAAAAGAATGGAATATATCTTATTTTGCTCATAGGCATCAATCAATATTTTGAATGAGAAAATTAATAACGGAAAAACGAAAAGGTCTGTAACTGACAGTAATGTAATGGGATAAGCATGCATAAGAATGAAAAAAATAATTGAAGGTAGAAAAACACTAAAATGATTATAGTAAAGTTTAGTTAAGAAAGTTATGGATATAGCCGATATTATTATAAGTGTTTGAATAATTATAAAAAAAATCCATGTATAAGTAGAAAAAGCAAAGTTGTAGAAATGCAATATATTAATATTAAAATTAATTATTGAATCGAGCGTAAAATATTGATAAAGATTGCCTAAAATACCTAATAACAATAGGAATATAACGTTTATTCCTTTGCTTTCATAAATAAGCTTTGCTATCATTTGTTAAAACTCAAATCCAATATCGCTACGATAATACATATTTTCGAATGAAATTTTTTGCATCGAATCATAAACTTTTTGTTTGGCTTCTTTCAGTGTTGGAGATTGAGCACTTACTACCAAAACTCTACCTCCATTTGTTACGATTTGATCATTTGCCCATGAAGTTCCTGCATGAAATACTTCTGACGATAGATGGTTGAGTCCATATATAATTTTTCCTTTTTCGTATTCCAAAGGATATCCTTTGGATGCAGCGACCACACAAACAGAGTAATTAGAAATGATATCAAGTTTGCATTGGTGAACAGTTCCGTTAAATAAGCTTTCGAAAAGTTCTAAAATATCAGTTTTCATCCTAGGTAGAATTACTTCGGTTTCAGGGTCGCCTAAGCGTACATTGTATTCTATAACATAAGGTTCATTGTTGCTTATAAGCAAACCAATAAAGATAAAACCTTTGTAATTTATTTTTTCATGCAATAGCCCATAAACTGTTCTATGTACTATTAAATCGTTAATTTTTTTACGTAATTCATTTGTTAAAAAGGGTACGGGAGATATAGCTCCCATGCCGCCGGTATTTAATCCGGTATCTCCTTCGCCTATACGTTTGTAATCTTTAGCTTCGGGCAATATAGTATATTTTTCTCCGTCGGTAAGTATAAAATACGAGCATTCAATGCCTTTTAGAAATTGTTCGATGACTACAGTATTACTGGCTTCGCCAAATTTACCATTTAGCATTTCTTCTAATTCTTTGCATGCTTCGTAATAATCGTGAATAATTAAAACCCCTTTTCCAGCAGCTAAACCATCAGCTTTCAGTACATAAGGCGGATTAAATGTTTTAAGAAATTCTTTACCTTCCTGAATGGTTTGTTTGGTGACAATATGGTATTTGGCTGTTGGGATATTATATTTTAGCATAAATTGTTTTGCCCATGATTTGCTTCCTTCTAATTTTGCACCTTCCGATAATGGAGCTATGATAAGACAATGACGAGTTTCGTGTTGTTGAGTTAAATAATCGGCTATCCCTTTTACAATAGGTTCTTCAGGACCTACTACTACCATTTTTATGTTATTCTCTACAATAGTTTGTTTTATTGAATTGAAATCGAGTGGGTGAATATTTATGTTTGTAGCAATTAGAGAAGTACCTGCATTTCCAGGAGCAACAAATAATTTATTTAATCTAGGGCTTTGTTTTATTTTCCATGCCAATGCATGTTCTCGAGCACCAGATCCTATTATTAACACATTATATGGATATTGCAGATTCATATTTGAAAATTATTTATCTAACAAAAATACAATTAATGCAATAATTCCGACAACAAAAAGTATTGTTAATGTAATTTTTACCCAACTATATGGTCTTTCGCCTTGAACTTCTCCAGTCTGACCATTAACCATAAAGCGATAAATTTTGTTTTTGTAGCGGTAGGCGCTAATCCAAATCGGCAATAAAATGTGCTTAAAAGTTATATCGTCATAATGTACTTTCATGTTTAGAATTTGCTGATGATCGCCTCCTATGTCTTGTCGTATGGCTTGTCTAATAGCAACGTTCATTTTTTCTTTTCCAATTTCAAAGCCTTCTTTTACATCTATCTGATATGTTTCTGTTCGAAATCCGCTTAAAAATTTTTCATCGAATGGCACTAGTTCAGATAGATCCCATGGTTCTAATCGGTCGGTA
This sequence comes from Bacteroidales bacterium, assembly GCA_026417155.1. Classification (GTDB taxonomy): domain Bacteria; phylum Bacteroidota; class Bacteroidia; order Bacteroidales; family GWA2-32-17; genus Ch61. The sequence continues at coordinate 19,515 of JAOADU010000045.1, forward strand.
TATTTTTGCGGTAATGATTTGCTAGCTAATACCAGCACATCGTCAAAATTAACATAAACAGTACCACTAACGGGCGTCCAACGAGTCTTTACAACAGTCCTAGTTCTCGTAACGGTTTTTCCGTTTTCGACAGTTGTATATGTTTCGGTTGTTGTGTAATTGTCGCCACGTAATCCATGATAATGAGTAATTGTACTGCTATCATAAGTCCAATATGGGATATAGAGTCCTTTAAGTTTTTCTTGTTGAGTAGCGTATTTTTTCAAATCGTTGGGGGCAAACCAGAGCTTACGCAACCAATTTTGAAAACATTGAAAAGCTCGTTTTGTATCTATTTTAAACGGTAAAACTGACCATGGTTTTATTACATTTTTAATTTCAGAGTTTTTAACTGTTAATACACTTCCACAAAATGGGCAAAGTTCAGAAACTACATTCGAATCAAAAGTGGTTTGAGCTCCACACGAATTGCATCGCACAGTAGATAATTGATGTTTGGGTACTGTATCGCTATGTTTTGAAATAAATGACACATAGTCCATCTCTTCGATGACTACAGGTTCTATATGAATTTCATTTTCTGCACCACAGTATTCACATTTTAACTTATTAATTCCCGGAGCGAAAACTAATTTTGCTCCACACTGTTTGCAGGTTACTTCGTGTTGATTGGTTTTTAGGGTTTCTGTTTCAAAGTCGTTTCCCATGGTTAGTATTTTTTAAAGTAAATATTAAAGGAATTCCTATAATCAAGATTAATAAGCCATATAATTCCATTGCTATAATTATAAGTCCAATAATTATTACAAAAATAACAAATATCCATAAAAAAATAATTTTTAAAATACTTGTTGGTCGGTTACCTACAACTTGTCCAGTTTGTCCGTTAACTAAAATCTGATAAATTTTACCTTTGTATTTATAAGCACTGATCCAAACAGGCAAAAAAGCCAAATGATAAAATACTTCCTTGTGTTCGTAAGATATTGACTTTACAATAGTTTGGTCGCATTCTTGTTTTTCATATTTTGAGCAAATGTTTTCTTCTAACAATTGCTTTACTTTTGCTGAATTTTCATTAAATGACTTAACTATATCTTTCTGCGGTAATAATATGGAATATCCTAGTGTATATAGCTGATTGAATTTAACCTCATTATTAAAATCCCATTGATTGTTCCATGGTTCAATAATTATTTCATCAAACGTAGGTATAGAAGGGTCAATAAAATAATTAGGGATAACATCGGTTGAAAGTATAGCTAAATGTTTTATTTGTATATCAGATTCGCCTTTAATTGTAGTCCACGAAATTTTTTTTGAAAATATTGATTTAATACCGCATTTGATTTGATAATTTACTTTAGTTTTCGTTTTCACAATCCAATATGGTATGTACGTAGGTTCAATATTTTCTAATTTTCTGAATTGTTTAACGAAACTGTTGGGAGCTAAATAAATTCGACGCATCCATTGTTTAATATTTGTTTTGGCTGTTTCTTTTTCAATGTTGAATGGTATAATAGCGTCAAATTCATAAATATTATGCGAATGGATATCATTAAGGTTAATGTTAGAAGAGCAAAAAGGGCAAGCTTTAGGAATATATTGGCTATGAGAAAAATTTGCACCGCAAGAGTTACATAAAACTAAGTTAGAAACTGGTTGAGATTTTTCATTATGATTATCGTTAATGTTGTGCCATTCTATTGGGTTGTTTTGTTGTTCAAAAGCATAAACTGTATGACAATGTATGCACTTTAATGTGGTGGATGCAGGAACATATTGCAAATGCCCGCCACAGTTTTGACAAGAATGGTTCATACATTATGGCTGGGGTGGTATTGGTGGAGGTACTGTCCCAAATAAATTTTGTAATTCGGCTACATTACCAGCATTATCCCAGTTCGACATTCCTTGTCGCCACACTAATGTTTGCTTATTAATTTGGTTTTGACTAATTAATTGTTTAATTGTGTTAATATCGTATGGACCTGCTTGTTGTCCGTTAATTACAACATAGAATTGGATTTGTGGTGGGACAGGGGGTGGTGTATTTTGCTGTTGCTGTTGGTTCATTGCATTCATCATTTGGTTTGCCATTGCAAACCCCATGCCCATACCTAATCCTGCACCTGCTGTTCCCGAAGGATTATTGGCAGCAGCAGTCATAGATTCAGCTGCCTGAAATTGTGTATATTTGTTTAAATCGCCAATAATGCCCATGCTTGTGCGTTTATCAAGAGCTTCCTCGACGTTAGGAGGTAATGAAATATTTGCAACTAAAAATTTTGTTAGTTCTATACCATACTCATTGAATTCTGGTTTAATTTTTTGTTCTAAATATTTTGACAGTTCATCATAGTTCGATGCCATATCGAGTACAGGTATTTTAGCTTCTCCTATGGCATCTGTAAAACGTGTAACCACTATGTTTTTTAATTGTTCTGTTATTTTGTCGGTTGTAAAATTTCCATCGGTTCCTACTATTTCTTTAATAAACTTAGCAGGGTCGATTACTTTCATTGCATAATTCCCGAATGCACGGATGCGTATAGGACCAAATTCAGGATCACGAAGCATAATGGGATTAGGCGTGCCCCACTTTAAGTCGGTAAAGTTTTTAGTATTGATGAAATACACTTCGGCTTTGAATGGACTATTAAATCCGTATTTCCAACCTTTTAAAGTTGATAATATGGGCAAGTTTTCGGTTGTAAGAGTGTACATACCGGGTTGAAAAATGTCGGCAATTTGCCCTTCATTTATGAATACTGCTACTTGTGATTCGCGAACGGTTAGTTTTGCACCATTTTTTATTTCATTTTGATATCGTTCGAAACGATAAACCATCGTATCATTGGTGGGGTCGAGCCATTCAATGATATCAATAAATTCGCCTCGGAGTTTGTCAAAAAGTCCCATAATTATTTGTATTAGTAGTTATTCAATTCTATCGATAAATAATATTCCATTTAGATGGTCAATTTCATGTTGGAAAATAACGGAAGTGAAGTTTGACATGGTTGTTCCTTGGACAACTTCTGTCTTGTGCGTTCCATCAAGTAAATCGTATTCAATACCAATGGCAGAAAATCTACGTGTTCTACCCGTTATACCGGGAATAGATAAACAACCGTCGCCATTAAACAGTATTGTATTTTGCGATGTCATAACAATTTTAGGATTGAGATAAACTTCGAATGGTTGACCAGGGCGGTCGAGTCGTTTAACCCATATTACATTACGATTGATACCAACTTGTGGTGCAGCTATACCAACGCCACTTGTAGCATCTAAAGCTTTTTTCATTCGTTTAATTAAAGTTTTTAATACAATATCGTTCGAGTCGGGACGAACATTAATACTTTGTTTTCTCAAAATAAGTGAGTCTTGATAATTTGTTGTAAGTAAAATACGCATTGCAATTGAGTCAGGTTTAGCCATAATTGAATCAATTTCCTGACCTGTAAATGCAAGAGGATCTTGTGTTGTAGGAAGAATACCCCCACCTAAATGTGTTATAGCATGCTGTACGTATGAGGCTGTTTCTGTTTCAATCATTTCTACTTGTTTCTTTCCTTCAATGGTGTAGTATTCAACGAAAATTAAATTATATCGAGCAATAGAAGCAGGGTAATTATTGGGCAAAGTAGCACAAGTTTCGTTGTAAATGGTTGTTGCATTTGAATGTTGGGTAATAACAGGATTTATCAGTACTTCAAAAGGTTCACCAGTTTTGTCTTTACGCTTAACAATGATAATATTTCTGTTTATACCTATTTCGGGAGCTGCTATGCTAGTTAGATTATGTTGTTTTATGGTTTTAAGCATGCGACGGTAAAGATGCAAGGTGGTATCATTGGGCACCTTAACATTTTTTGACTTTTTTTGAAGAATTTGTAAATCATTTGGAAGACTTGCATTTAAAAAAGTAAAAGGCTGGGTTGTGTCACCAGAAAATATGATAGACGCTTCATTTGAAGTAAAGAATAAAGAGTCTTTAACTATTGGTAATTCGTTTTCTTTTTTACAGTGATAAAATGAAAAGGATATTATTAATATAAAAAATGCAACACAAAAAAATTTCATAATTGATGCGATATATTGTTTAAAGTTCAAATATAAATTATTTTTTTTTAATAAAGAAATCAGATAGTTAATATTTCTTTTTCTTTGTTTACAAGGATATCATCAATTTTATTGATGTATTGATCTGTTATTTTTTGAATTTTTTCTTCTGCTTCTTTTATTTCATCTTCAGCGATACCTTCTTTTTTTAATTTTTTTAGTTCTTCGTTGGCATCTCTGCGAGCATTTCTTATACCGATTTTTGCAGTTTCACCTTCATTTTTTACTTGTTTTACGAGTTGTTTTCTTCTTTCTTCGCTTAATGGAGGTACAATAATACGAAGAATTTCGCCATTATTTTGAGGGTTAAATCCTAAATTGCTAGCTTGAATAGCTTTTTCAATAGGTTCAAGCATACTTTTATCCCATGGTTGAACTATAATAGTGCGAGGATCGGGGGCTGCAATATTGGCAACTTGATTTAATGGGCTTTTAGTACCATAATAATCAACATAAATTCCATCAAGCATTATTGGTGATGCTTTACCTGCTCTAATTTTTAATAATTCAGACTCAAGATGCTTAATAACTTTATCCATTTGTTCTTTTGTTGAATCAATACAAAATAATACTTCTTCACTCATATACTTTATTTTTTGCAAAAGTAATGGTTTTTAATGTAATTTATGTTTAAAAAAAATTAAAATGAATAACCGATTGAAAATCCTAATTTAATTTTTGTTCCAGTATTTTTAGGACCAGTAAAGCTAACTAAAAAACCTCCTTTGGCTACATTGTTATCGTAATGTTCATTTTTTATGTATTCTATGTATCCTGGACCTACAAAGAAATCGAAAACAAAATTATTTTTTAAAAACCATTGAGCACCAAACATTCCTCCATATCCTTTTCCAATAACTTGTCCAATTATTTTGTTACTGTACCTATCTAATGTTAGATTATAAAATTCTTCATATAAATAATATCCGCCAAAAAACAAAGTTACTCTATGTATGGTATCTTTGTAAAAATAGTGCCGTAATTGTGGCATTATTATAAAACCATCGGCATTATACGTAGATTGACCTGAGCCTGTTTTATTCAGAATGTAAGTATAGTTTCCACCTAACGAAAATAAATTTTTAATAAAGAAACGTTCAATGGTTATAGGTATGGCTGAGGCAATACCACCTAACGGATTTATCTTGATGACATTTTTTTTATGACATAACTTATTATCATCTTGAGAAAATATCAACATGTTTAAAGAAATGAATATCAAAAGAAAAAATAATTTGTACATAAATTAAGGATAAGTAATTATTTTCTTAGTTATTGTATTTAAATCGTTTGTACAAGAAATAAAATAAATATTATTAAGTGGTAAAGTAAACGATATTTCACTGTATGTATGTAATTTAGATATGCTTTTACCTGTAATATCAAAAACTTCAATTATGGTAGGTTGTTTTATATTTTTTATTCGTAAATATGGAGAGGTCCATTGAATTTCTGGGGAAATATTATTGGAAACGGAAGTTATACTGTTATTGTATTCAAAAGTTAAATTATCGATGTACAAAATACTATTCGGTTGAGGATAATCTTTATCGGAAGAAAGTATAATAATATTCAAATGTGTAGGAGTTTCTTGTGTATTAATGTATTGAATAGGCACAGTAAAAGGAGTCCATGATAAAACAGTATTTGTTGGTTTAAAGTTTCCTGAGCCCAAAGTGTCCCAAGAGTTTCCGTTTTGTTTTAATAATATAACGCCTATAAAAGCTCTATCGTTATTTACGGGTTCGTATTGATAATAACCTTTTAATATGCTTGGCTTGAATGTAAAAGGATAACCTCCTGTTATGCTACTTTGAAATGTAGCAATATTAACGTTAAAATCGCCTAAAGTAACTAAACCTGGTATAGGTGTGCCAAAGATAGACCTTGACTGGATTTTTGCACAAGATGTACCATTTTGTACAATATTGGTTTCTCGTGTAACTGTAAATATATTTAATGAACTTGTTGTTGAATTTGGTGTATCCCAATATTGTGGATTTTGATAATTACTTTCATTATACCATTGTTCAAAATTACCGTTAGGAACTTGCTGAGAATATGCTACTTTAATTAGCAACAATAGCAAAAAAGTAGAAATAAACTTATGTTTCATTTTTTTAACTACAAAGATACCATATAATATTGATATCATTCAAAATTTAAGTATTAAAAGTTCTTAAATAATGAAATTATTCGAAAAATAAAAAAAGAGGTAATCTTAAACGATTACCTCTTAATCTTTAATAAATTAAACGGTAGCTAATTTTTTGGTAGTTTTTTTCTTGTTTTTCTTTTGAGTATGCTTTACAGCAGCTTGAGCGGCAGCTAGGCGGGCAATGGGAACTCTGAATGGTGAGCAGCTGACATAATCAAGACCTAAAATGTGACAAAATTCTATAGAGTTTGGTTCGCCACCATGCTCGCCACAAATTCCAAGTTTAATTTTTTTACGAGTTTTTCTTCCTTTTTCGCAAGCTATGCGCATGAGTTCACCAACACTATCACGGTCTATTTGCTGGAAAGGATCGACAGGGAGTATTTTTTTATCAAGATATTCAGGCAAGAAGCTACCAATATCGTCTCTGGAGAAGCCGAACGTCATTTGAGTGAGATCGTTGGTACCAAAAGAGAAAAATTCTGCATATTCAGCAATTTTATCAGCAGTTAAGGCTGCACGTGGAATTTCGATCATAGTACCTGTTAAATGTGGAATTTCTTTTAGTTTGAATTTTTCGCACACTTCTTGATAAACTTTTTGTATAAGTTCGTATTGATGTTTTAATTCGGTTTGTACACAGGTGACAGGTATCATTATTTCGGGGAAAGGCTTCTTATTTGCTTTTATAAGTTCTGCAGCAGCTTCAAATATTGCTCTGACTTGCATTTCTGTAATTTCGGGATAAGAAATTCCAAGGCGTACACCTCTATGTCCCATCATGGGATTATTTTCGTGCAGGGAATCAGCTCTCTTGTTGAATTCTTCTACATCAATATTTAAGCTTTTAGCAAGTTTTTCGCGTTCTTCAGGATTATGAGGTACAAATTCATGCAGAGGTGGGTTTAGTGTACGGAATGTTACAGGCAATCCATCCATAGCTTCCAGTGTACCTTTAACGTCTTCTTTAACAAATGGGAAGAGTTCATCTAAAGCAGCACGACGTTCTTTTTCAGTTTTAGATACAATCATTTTGCGAAGTAAGAACAGTGGTTTTTCGCTGCCTTCGCCATAGAACATGTGTTCGGTTCGGAAAAGTCCAATGCCTTCAGCTCCAAATGCACGTGCTCTTTTGGCATCTTCGGGAGTATCGGCATTGGTTCGTACTTTGAGTTTACGAACATCGTCGCACAATTTCATGAATTTAACAAAATCCGGGTTTTCTTCTGCAGCTTTTTTCATGGGTAATTCGCCAAGGTAAACGATACCTTTCGAACCATTTAAAGTAACCCATTCTCCTTCTTTATATACATTACCTTCGGCATCGGTCATTTGCTTGTTGTTGACGTCGATATGTATATTGCCAGCACCAACGATGCAGCATTTTCCCCAACCACGAGCAACAAGGGCAGCATGGCTTGTCATTCCACCGCGTCCGGTAAGAATAGCTTGTGCTGCTCGCATACCATCTATATCTTCGGGATTTGTTTCTTCACGAACAAGGATAACTTTTTTGCCTTGTTTTGCCCATTCTACTGCATCTTTTGATGAGAATACTATTTGACCCGATGCTCCACCCGGACCAGCTGGTAATCCACTACCAATCTTTTTGGCAGTTTTTTCAGCTTTTGGGTCTATTATCGGATGTAATAATTCGTCTAATTGATTGGGCGAAACTCTTAATACAGCTTCTTCTTTGGTTATTAGTTTTTCTTTGAGCATGTCGAGAGCTATCTTGACAGCTGCAGGGCCATTACGCTTTCCCACACGACATTGTAACATGTAAAGTTTGCCTTCTTGAATAGTAAACTCTATATCGAGCATATCTTTGTAGTGCTTTTCGAGTTTTTTCTGAATTTTGTGTAGTTCTTTATATACTTCAGGCATAGCTTTTTCGAGCGATGGCAAATGCTTGTTTTGTTCGTTTTTGCCTGCTTCGTTAATTGGGTTAGGCGTACGAATACCTGCTACAACATCTTCACCTTGGGCATTAGGTAGCCATTCGCCATAGAAAAGATTTTCGCCCGTAGCAGGATTTCTGGTAAATGCAACTCCCGTAGCCGATGTGTCGCCCATATTACCAAAAACCATCGACTGCACGTTTACAGCTGTACCCCACCAGTCGGGAATACCCTCTATTCGACGGTATGATATGGCACGTTTACCATTCCAACTTTGGAAAACTGCTGCAATTGCTCCCCATAATTGATCTTTTGCATCTTCGGGGAAAGGTTTGCCTAATACTTCCTTTACTTTTTTCTTATAGATGACAATTAATTCTTTTAGGTCCTCTGCCGACAATTCCGTTTCGTGCTTAACTCCTTTGGCATGCATCATTTTTTCCATCTCTTTTTCGAGCTGTTGTCTGATTCCTTTACCTTCTTCGGGTTCAATGCCAGCAGCTTTTTCCATTACAACATCGGCATACATTTGAATAAGACGACGTTGCGAATCGTAAACAAATCTTGGATTTTTAGTTTTTTCAATTAAACCTTCACGAGTTTCGTCATTTAGTCCAACGTTTAAGACGGTTTCCATCATACCGGGCATAGATGCTCTGGCTCCGGAACGAACGGATACTAGTAATGGGTTTTTTCTATCGCCAAATTTCATGCCCATGACTTTTTCTACGCGTGCAAGAGCTTCTTCTACTTGTTGTTTAAGTTCTTTTGGATAAGTTTTGTTGTTTTCGTAATAATACGTACAAACTTCAGTGGTTATGGTAAAACCAGCTGGGACAGGTAAGCCTATTAGGTCCATTTCGGCTAAGTTAGCACCTTTACCACCTAATAATTCTTTCATATTGGCTTTACCTTCGGCTTTGCCATTCCCAAAGAAATAAACGTATTTCTTTGATTTTTCTTTTGTTTTTGTTCCCATGTGATTTATTTTTTAGTTACTGAAACATTTTTATGCGAATATAATGACAAAATTACAATTTTAAACTTATCGAAAATAAAATTACTTTTAAATTTTTTTAATCGTTAACATTAAGGTATATTTGTGCCAAATGCGTATTTAAGATGATAGCACCTTCTATTTTGTCGGCTAATTTTTTAGAATTAAAAAAAGACATTGAATTAATTAACAATAGTAATGCAGATTACATTCATTTAGATGTGATGGATGGTGTTTTTGTTCCGAATATTACGTTTGGTGTTCCAATTATTAAGCAAATAAAAACAATAGCACAAAAACCTTTGGATACTCATTTAATGATAATACAACCTGAACGATATATTGAAGAATTTGCTGATGCAGGTTCTAAAGTAATTACAGTTCATTACGAAGCATGCATTCATTTACATCGCACTATACAGCAGATAAAAAAAACAGGTGCATTAGCAGGTGTGTCAATTAATCCTCATACTCCAGTATCTGTATTAGAAAATATATTATGTGAGTTGGATTTAGTGTTAATTATGTCGGTTAATCCTGGATTTGGAGGACAAACATTTATTCCGTTTTCGTTTGATAAAATACGACAGCTAAAAGAAATAAAAGAAAAAAACAAATATTCATTTTTAATTGAAGTGGATGGAGGTGTAACTCTCGAAAATGCTGCTGAGTTGTATAAAGCTGGTGTTGATATATTAGTAGCGGGCAATACTGTATTTAGCAATCCCGATCCGTTGAAAACTATTAATGAAATACGAGAAAAAATGTTTTGATATTACAAACTCATTCTTTGCCTTCAAGATAATTGCGAAGATATTCAAAATGAGTGGTAAGTGTACCTTTGTATAAAATGGTTGCACGTTTTATTACATCGCTTTCTGTTTTAATAAGTTCGGGTATGATTTTATTAGCAAATGTGTTGGCAAAATCTTCTGAAGAGCTTCTGGGAAGTTCGGCTGGTAAATTATCAATAGCCATTACTGCTACATTACCTGGTTTTAATGGGTCGTCTTCTTTTTGTGTATGGGGATTATATCCGTAAATAGGATTGGCTATAGTAGATGCTCGTAATGTAGAAGCAATGGGTTTCCCAATATCGCAACTAACGTCGCCAATGACTTGTATATGAAATTCAGGTAAAAGGTAGTCTTCAGGCTTTAAAAAAACGGGCGATTTAGGATCCCAATAGTGGCAAGGAATATAAACGTCTGTTTTTAATGCATAAGGTAAAAAAGTTGATACGTATTCTTCAGGATATTTTGTAAAGTGTTCGAAATTAAAAGGGATATCATTTTTATGTTTTACATAATGCCATGGGTCTAAACGAGCAAATACAGGTTCATGGTAAGATTTGGTTAAAAAATCTTCGGGTGAGATTTGTTTAATATTAAGATGTGAAAGGGTTTCTAAAGCTCCGTTGGCAACTCTTCCTCCTCCGGTAACTAAAATTTTTATAGGAGGTAGTTTTACATGTTCTAATTGCTGAAATAATTCATGATGATCGAAACATTCGAAGGCTCTTTTTATGGTAAATAAACCTGTTTTTATGCCGTATGTATAAATCGTATTGTAAGCTCCGACAATTCCTGCCCAACGTCCGAAAGCAATTAGTCTGACATGATGATCATCGGTTATAAATTCGTAATCAATCAATGTAATTCCAAGTTCTGCACATTTTTGTAGCATGGCTCTATTGTAAGGTTGTTTTTTTGCCGTGTGAGAAAAAAATAAATAAGTTTTGTTGGGTATTAAAGTTTCTTTGGCAACTTCTTTAATTCCTATTAATACATCACAATCTGAAATATCGTTAGATACCGGAATGTTTTTTTCTAAGTATTCTTCATCTTTAAAAGCGCGAATATCACTCGATTGAATTAACATATGTATGTCAGGGTATTGTTCTATTATTTTTTTTGCAACGTGTGGAGTAATAGCAACTCGCTTGTCAGGCTGAATTTTTGTTTCTCTTAGTACTCCTAATTTCATAGCCATAAAATTTGTGCAAATATAAACAATTGTTGATGATAAAATTTACTCTATCTTTGCAAAAAGTTAATGCTGATGAAAGAGCAAATTCTTCAAATTTGGGAAGATACAACGTTGTTGAATGATTCATCTAATCAGGAACTTATAAAAGAGGTAATTCATTTATTGGATGAAGGAAAGCTTCGAGTTGCCGAAAAAGTCAATGATACGTGGATAATTCATGAGTGGCTAAAAAAGGCTATTCTTTTATATTTTAAGATGATGCCTATGCAAAAGTACGAGCTTTCTCCTTTTGAATTTTACGATAAAATTCCATTAAAAAGAGACTATATTTCTAAGGGAATTCGCGTTGTTCCTCATGCTGTTGTCAGATATGGTGCTTATATTGCTCCAAGTGTTGTTCTTATGCCTTCGTATGTAAATATTGGTGCATACGTCGATAAAGGGACAATGGTTGATACATGGGCAACTGTTGGTTCTTGTGCACAAATTGGCAAAAATGTCCATCTAAGTGGTGGTGTAGGTATAGGTGGTGTTTTAGAACCTCTTCAAGCTATGCCTGTAATTATTGAAGATGGGTGTTTTATTGGTTCCCGCTGTATTGTGGTCGAAGGAGTTAGAATAGGGAAGGAAGCTGTACTCGGAGCTAATGTTGTTCTTACACAATCAACTAAAATAATTGATGTATCGCAATCAGAACCCGTAGAATACAAAGGTTATGTTCCCGAACGATCGGTTGTCATTCCAGGTTCGTATAAAAAACAATTTCCAGGAGGAGAATTTTTTGTTTCATGTGCATTGATTATAGGGAAACGTAAAGAAAGTACTGATTTGAAAACATCACTCAACGAAACATTACGTGAATTTAATGTATCGGTATAATTATGATTATTGGTTTTGATGCAAAGAGAGCTTTTTTTAATAACACAGGATTGGGTAATTATAGTAGAAACACTTTACAACAGTTGTTCGAACATTATCCTCAATATACTTATTATTTATATGCTCCATCAAATAGAATAAAAATTAAGTTTTCATATCCTGAAAATGTTAAACTTATAACCCCTAATTCAATTACAGGAAAGCTGTTTAAATCATATTGGCGTTCATTTCTTATTTGTAGCCAACTTATTCAAGACAAGGTACAAATATATCATGGGTTAAGCAATGAATTACCTTTTGGAATCACTGAAACTAAAATAAAAACAGTAGTTACGATTCATGATTTGATTTTTAAACGTTATCCACAATGGTATAAACCAATTGATGTAAAAATTTACGATAGAAAGTTTAAATATGCAGCTCAGTATGCCAATAAAATTATAGCTGTCAGCAAACAAACAGCTGCCGATATAGTCGAATTTTACAAAGTACCTGCAGACAAAATAGAAGTAATTTATCAAAACTGTAACCCATTGTTTTATAAGTTATTATCTGATGATGAGATAAATAAAGTAAAAGAAAAATTTTCTCTGCCCAATGAATATATCCTATATGTTGGCACAATTGAAGAAAGGAAAAATTTACATAGATTAGTTGAAGCTATCATCATGGCAAAGATTAGTGTTCCATTAATAGCTATAGGTAGAAAAACTAAATATTTTTTTGAAAAGGTTTTTCCCTTAATTCAAAATAAAGAGCAACAATTTATTTTTATTGAAAATATCGATAATAAACTATTGCCAGCCATTTATCAGGGAGCAAAATTGTTTGTATATCCGTCGATTTACGAAGGTTTTGGTATTCCTATTCTTGAGGCTCAAGCTTCTGGCGTTCCTGTAATAACATCGAAAGGTGGTTGTTTCGAAGAGGTTGGGGGTGTGCATTCCATTTATGCAAATCCTTTTGATAGTGAAGAAATAGCAACTTCTATCCTTAAAGTATTGAATGATAAAAATTTAAGAGTAGATATGATTGAAAAAGGAAGGTTATTTGTGAAAAATTTAGTCCATTCAAATGGGATTGAAAAATTAGTGAATGTTTACAAACAAATAAATTCATAAAAATTATTTTAATCTCTTTTTATATCAAAATTATTATTACCTTTGCAGTTCAAATTTTAAAAGTATTAATAATATGTACCTAACTGCAGAAAAGAAAAAAGAATTGTTTGAGAAATACGGAAAGAGTAACGTAGATACTGGATCTGCAGAAAGCCAGATCGCATTGTTCTCATACCGTATAGCTCACTTAACAGAACATTTAAAGAGAAATCGTAAAGACTTTTCTACGCAACAAGCGTTAGTAAAGCTTGTTGGCAAACGCCGTAAACTGCTCAACTATCTGAAAGAAAAAGACATTGAACGTTACCGAGCTATTGTCAACAAACTAAATCTCAGAAAATAAAAGGCAATGCAACATTGCCTTTTATTGTTTAAATAAAAATTAATCTTATAATTATGTACACAATTGTAAAAAAAGAAGTTGCTTTATCGGATGGTCGAATAATAAGCATAGAAACAGGTAAACTAGCCAAGCAAGCTCATGGTTCCGTTGTTTTACGTATGCACAATACAATGTTACTTGCCACAGTTACCTCTGCAAAAGAAGCTAAAGAAGATGTTGATTTTATGCCTTTATCGGTTGAATACCGCGAAAAATATTCGGCTTCGGGTCGTTTCCCCGGAGGATTTATTAAAAGAGAGGCTAAACCTTCGGATTATGAAATACTAGTTTCTCGGTTAGTTGACAGAGCTTTACGTCCGTTATTTCCCGATGATTATCATGCCGAAACATTTGTTAATATTGATCTTATTTCATCCGATGGTGAAGTAATGCCCGACGCTTTGGCAGGTTTTGCAGCATCGGCAGCTTTGGCTGTTAGCGATGTTCCTTTTAATGGTCCTATATCTGAGGTTAGAGTAGCTCGTATTGATGGAAAATTTGTTATAAATCCCAATCGATCAGAATTGGCAAATGCAGACATTGATATGATTGTTGGAGCTTCGTACGACAATATTTTAATGGTAGAAGGAGAGCTCGACGAAGCTACTGAAGAAGATATGATTGAAGCCATACGTTTGGCACACGAAGAAATTAAGAAACAGTGTTTGCTTCAAATGGAATTAGCTAAAGAACTTAATGTAATTAAACGTGAGTATTGCCACGAAACCAACAACGATGAAATAAAGCAAGCGTTACATAATTTCGCATATGAACGAATTTGGAATATTATTGAACAAGGAATAACAAATAAACACGAACGCAATCAACAGCTTGATGCAATAAAAGAAGAATTTCTTAACACATTTCCAGAGGAACAGCATGATGAGTTAAAACCAATGATTAACCGATATTACAAAAGTTTAGAAAAAGAAGTCATAAGAGAATATTACCTCACAAAGAATATTCGTCTCGATGGGAGAAAAATGAATGAAATTCGTCCTATATGGTGCGAAGTTGATTATCTTCCTATGGCACATGGCTCAGCTATATTTACTCGTGGCGAAACACAATCACTTACAACTGTTACTTTAGGAACAAAACTCGACGAACAACAAATAGACGGGGTAGTATTTCAGGGATACGAACGATTTATTCTTCACTATAATTTCCCTCCTTTTTCTACGGGCGATGCTCGGCCATATAGAGGTGTTGGACGGAGAGAAATAGGACATGGCAACTTAGCACATAGAGCATTAAAAAGAATGATTCCTACCGATCCCGATATTAATCCATACACCATTAGAGTTGTATCGGATATTCTCGAATCGAATGGTTCCTCATCAATGGCTACGGTATGCGCAGGAACATTAGCATTGATGGATGCAGGTATCAAAATAAAAAAACCTGTGTCTGGTATAGCAATGGGAATGATTTCCGACGAAAAAACAGGTCGCTATGTTATTTTGTCCGATATTTTAGGCGATGAAGATCACTTGGGAGATATGGATTTTAAGGTGTGTGGAACTGCCGACGGAATTACAGCTACACAAATGGACATAAAAGTTAATGGTTTGTCGTATGAGGTACTTGCTAAAGCTTTAGCTCAAGCAAAAGAAGGAAGACTGTTTATTTTACAAAAAATGCTAGAAACAATTTCACAACCACGATCAGATTTTAAACCTCATGCACCAAGAATTGTACGTATGTTAATACCTAAAGATCAAATCGGAGCTGTAATTGGTCCGGGTGGAAAAATTATACAAGAAATACAATCTGCAACAAATACTACTATAGTTATTGAAGAGGTTGACAATCAAGGTGTAGTAGAGATTAGCGGTACCGGTTCCGAGTCAATCCAATCGGCTATTCGTAAGATTAAAGGTGTAATGGGCGTAATTGAAGTAGGCGAGGTTTACGATGCTGTAGTAAAAGCAATTCAAGATTATGGAGCTTTTGTTGAGTTATTTCCTGGAAAAGAAGGATTGCTTCACATATCAGAAATAGAATGGAATAGAATAAAAAAAGTTGATGAAGTTTTACATATAGGTCAAAAAATACAGGTAAAACTATTAGGTTTTGATGATAGAGGTAAAATGAAACTTAGCAGAAAAGTTTTGCTACCCAAACCATAAATTTGTAAGCAACATTTCACAAAAAAATACGTCTTGTATTAGGATTTTATTAAGTAATTTTTTACTTTTACGAACCTAAATTACTAGTTTATGAATAGAATATTATTATTCATTGTTTTATTAATTTTTTCTACAAGTTTAATAGCACAACCTCAGAAACAAAAACGTAAATGCGCTACCGAAGAAATACATCAACAACTTATTCAACAAGATCCTACTTATTTAGAGCGTTACAATCAGCTTCAAGAATTTGTTAGAAAGTTTGTTGAGCAACATCCTAATGGCTATTCGCCCAAAGCTGTAATTACTGTTCCCGTAGTGTTTCATATTGTACTTTCGCCATCTCAACATCAACAATTTCCCGATCAACGAGTACATGAACAAATTCAGGTTTTAAATCGTGATTTTGCAGGACAAAATCCTCATTCTATGGGTGCTTTCCCTGCAAATTTGAAAGCAAATACAGAGCTTCAATTTTGTCTAGCAACCGTTGATCCCAATGGGAATCCTACTACCGGAATTGAGCGAAGAGACTATACGGGTCCTCAATGGGGAACAAATCCAGGGGTAAAGCATTATTCTCAAGGTGGTTTAGATGCATGGGACCCCAATAAATATTTGAATTTATGGGTAGCCGATCTCGGCAATGGTTTGTGTGGATATGCTTTATATCCTGTTGCACCGTTAAGTAATGAATTTGGATTAGTAAATCATTGGGAATTTACAGGATTAACAGGTGCAGTTGCTCCCTATAATCTAGGCGGAACAGCTACTCATGAAATAGGACACTGCTTTAATTTGAAACATATTTGGGGCGATTCGTCCGGATGTTCGCCCGATGATGCTTGCAATGATACTCCCTTACAAGATCAAGAAAATTACGGAACACCTACTTCACCATTAACCGATCAATGTTCGCCTAATCCTCCGGGTGTAATGTTTATGAATTTTATGGATTATGTTGACGATATTGCATATGCTAATTTTACCCCCGATCAAAAAACTCGCATACAAGCATGTTTTGCACCAGGAGGTCCCTTATATCAGTTAGGACAATCAACTGCGTGTGGAAATTTGACTAGTGATACTGTGCATGCAAACTTTAGTGGAAGTCCATTATCGATACCCGTTGGCGGTACCGTTAATTTTACTGATTTATCGACAGGAAATCCAACATCGTGGCAATGGACATTTACTGGTGGAACTCCGGCCACTTCAACACAACAAAATCCAACAGGCATACAATATAATGCTGTAGGCTTATATTCTGTTAAATTAAAAGTCTCGAATGCAATTTCATCCGATAGTATTACCAAAATAAATTATATTGAAGTATATGATCCTAATGCAGTTCATGCCGATTTTGTTGGTAATCCTACTACTTTAATTGCAGGAGGTACGGTTCAATTTACCGATTTAAGCACGAATAATCCAACATCATGGTCGTGGCAATTCCCTGGCGGAACTCCTTCGAGTTCAACTCAAAAAAATCCAACAATAACATACAACACACCAGGTACATATAATGTTTCGCTCACTGCATCAAATGGTAGTACTACAGATAGCGAAATAAAAGTTAATTATATTACAGTTTTGGACACTACTCAAGCTCCAAATGCCGATTTTATTGCCAATTACACTTTAATTCAACCTGGAAGTTCCGTCAATTTTACTAATTTATCTACAGGATATTATGATTCTTTATTATGGATATTTGAAGCTGCCACACCTTCAACTTCAACTCAAACAAATCCAACTAATATTACGTATGATAGTATAGCATGTTTTGATGTTACTTTGATATTGTATAGTGTATTAGGAAACGACACATTAAAAAAGCCCAACTACATTTGTGTGTTAAATCCAAATTATACTGATACTGTTAAAGCTAACTTTCATGCTATAACGTCGCGCTTGATAGTACAAGGCGGAAGTGTTAGTTTTGAAGATTTATCGTACGGTCCTATAACAAGTTGGAATTGGTATTTTGAAGGCGGTACTCCATCTACTTCAACAGTACAAAATCCTATGAATATTGTTTATTCTACTCCAGGGATATATGATGTACGATTAGTCGTACAAAGTGGTTCATATAGAGACACATTAGTTAAAAATGATTACATTGTGGTAACGACCGAACCATGGCCAGATCCTAATGGTTTTTGCGATACAACCGGAAATATCATGAATGGCGAGCATCCTTTAGTATTTATACATTTGCGTCCTAATAGATGGGGTTATATTCCAGGTCACAATCAAAGTCAAATTAAATACTATGCCGATTTACACGTAAATTATACTGCAAGCAATGTTAGAGGAATAATTGTGCCCGTTGTAAAAGCCTATGGTGCGAATTCTACGAACAAAGTGCGATTTACTATTTGGGATTATGATACATTAACGGGTAAGCCCGGCGCAGTTTTAGGATACAAAGATGAAATAATAAATAATTTTACTCCCATGTTGTACAAGTCTGTATTGTTTAATTCTCCTGTTCCTGTAAATGGAAAATTTTTCGTTGGTTATCAATTATATTACAATAATCCTGTCGATACCTTTGTTGTGTACATGGCACCCAATAGAGGTCAAAACGGAAAGAACACAATGTTTTTATCAAAAACCCCAACTGGTTGGATGACACTTACTCAATTTTTCAATGATACATTGGTTTATAATACATCTTTAGCTATTAAAGTTGTGGGTTGTTTAGTTGGGATTGACGAAAACGATATAAAGCAGTGGACAGTTTTATATCCCAATCCTTCATCAGACAAAATCACGTTAGAAATATTACAGGATAAGGTAAGCGATGTTCAATTTGAAGTTGTTGATGTTTTGGGTAAAATAGTAAATGTTCCTGTAGTAAATACATACCAAAATAAACAATATGAATTTAACATTAATAGTCTATATCAGGGAGTTTACTTTATTCGTGCAAAAATAAATGGTCAAAATGTAACGTATAGATTTATCAAAATGTAATGGAATAAAAAAACCGCCCAAAAGGCGGTTTTTTCATTCATTGCTTGTCTTCCAAATAACAGCTAAACAGATTACTGTTTAACAGTTGTATCCATAGTAGCATTCAACGAATCAACTTGCGAGTTGAGTTCTTGAACAGCTTGGTCTAAAGCTTTGTTTAATGAATCTAAAGCTTGCTGTTGTTCATTTTGACCACCACCGCAAGAAGCTAATGCAAACATTGAAACTACGAAAATTCCAAAAACTACTTTTTTCATGTTCATAAATTTTAAGTTAAACAATTAAAGAACTTTACAACCATTAATATTTTAAAAAAATAAAAGGTAACCCACCATAATTAAATTTTTTTTTGAAAATTTGATGGGTTACTTTTGCATATGAATAAATATTAATTTTAAGAATAAATGAATATTCGTTCACCATTTAATGACGATGAATTAGTTCAAGGTATTAAAGACAACAACTCTATGGTTATTTCGTACATATATAAGAAAAACTATCCCACAATAGCAAACTTTATTCGATTAAATGGTGGAAATGATGACGATGCAAAAGATATCTTTCAAGAATCATTGATAACTTTATTTCATAAAGTACAACAAGAAAATTTTTCTTTAACATCAAAGTTAAATACATATATATATTCTATTGCCAGAAATCTTTGGCTAACAGAGCTTAAGCGAAAACAAAAAAATACCGACGATATTAACGAAGTTGAAGAATTTTTGCCCAATGATGAACTACTTTTAGATGACATTGAACTTATAAGACAAAATCAGAAAAGGTTAATGTGGAGTTTGGAAAAATTAGGCGAACCCTGTAAATCTATATTATCCTATTTTTATTTTTATCAATGGTCGATGCAAGAAATTGCCGAAAAAATGGGTTACACAAATGCAGAAAATGCTAAAAATCAAAAATATAAATGTTTGCTAAGATTAAAGAAAATTTATCAGAAAATGTAGGCAAATTATGAAGAATACAAGATTAATAGAATTGTGTGAAAAATATGTTAACGATTGTTTGAACGAACAAGAAAAAAATGAGTTACAATTATTTGTTAATGCTTCTGAGTCTAATAAACAACTATTTGAAGAGAATTTGAATTTTATTAAAGAATTAAACAATTTTGGTAAGTATTATTTGTTTGAGCAAAATGTAAAGCAAGTTTCACGACAATATGAGGAGTCATTCAAAAATGTTCGCAAGCAATTTACTCTTTCTTCGGTAATTCCATACATATCTGTTGCCGCTGTGAGTATAGTTGCTGTTTTATTTACATTATATGTTTCGGGATGGTTTTCATATAAGCAACAAATTCAAGCATACAGACAATTGTCAAATTCTATTACAACAATTTCAAAAAATCAAAAATCGCTATGGAATACTTTATTTTCTACCAATGAAATTACTTATGTTCGAGGTACAGCTTTCGCAATCTCTTCAGATGGATTATTAGCTACAAGTTATCACCTTGTCAAAGATTACGATTCTGTTTTAGTTATCAATGCTTCTGATTCGAGTGTTAAAATGCATGCAAAACTTGTTGCTTGCGATAAAAATTTGGACATTGCCATATTAAAAATTTCTGATTCTGTTTTTGCATCCATTAAAAATATACCATACAGCATCAATTATAATTTTCCTGTAGAATTAGGTACTTATGTTTATAGTTTAGGTTTCAGCAAAAGTAGTATAGTTTTTGGTGAAGGCAGTATAAGTTCGTTCACAGGATTTAATGAAGATACCAATAGCATTCAGGTATCTATTCCTACTAATCCTGGAAACAGCGGAAGCCCTGTATTTAATCAGTATGGCGAGGTAATAGGAATAATTTGCGGAAAAAATGATGGAAAGGAAGGAAGTACTTATGCTTTACATTCTAAAGTTTTGAAGAATATTTTAGATAGCTTATCAAATAATAAGTTCAATAGAATTTATTTAAAAAATACGATTAAATACCTACCAAAAAATAAACAAGTATCTAAAATTGTTCCTTATATTTTTAAAATCGAGATTTATTAACAATATCGCATAGAGCCTTCTCTATATTTTCATATTTGAAAACAAATTGATTATCTATAAGTGCTTGAGGTATAACAGCTTGGCTCGAATATAGTACAGATGCTCCTTGCCCATATATTAGGTGAAGAAGTTGTTTAGGTACAGAAAATAATAAAGGTCTATTTAATTGTCGAGCAAAAGTTTTTGAAAACTCTTTATTTGTAGTATAATGAGGTGCAACGGCATTGTAAATTCCTTCGGGTATTTTATTTTCGATAGCAAAAGTAAATATAGACAGTAAGTCTTCGATATGAATAAAGCTCATTTTTTGTTTTCCGTTAGCTATAGTAGCTCCTAAGCCTGCCTTAAATAATGGCAAAAGTTTTTTAATCAATCCCCCCGAACTTCCTAATACAATTCCTAATCGTAATATATAAACTTCAATTCCGTAATTTTTAGCAAACAATGTTGCTTCTTCCCAATCACGGGCAACTCTACCTAAATAATCGTACGATAAATTTCTTGAATATTCGTCATGAATATTCTTTGTATCGTATATTCCAATAGCAGAAACAGAGATAATTTTTTTTGGACGTTGTAGAAGTTCGGACACTGTTTTTATTAAAATACGCGTTGTATGAACTCGACTTCGATAAATATCAAGCTTGTTTTTGCGTGTCCATCGTTTTTGTATAGAAGAACCTGCTAAATTTATTACAATATCGGCTTTCGATAAAGTATCACTAAGTAGATGGCTTTTTTCGTAAATGATTTGATGTGGAATTTTTAAACACGTAAAACCTTTATTTTCAAGGTGTTTCGTTAGTTCTTTGCCGATAAAACCATTAGCTCCTGTTACGGCAATTTTCATAGAGGTTGTTTTTTGGTTAAATTAAAGAAAATTCTTCTTCCAATGCTTTTTTGATATCATGAATACTTACATCATAATACAAATTACCATTATGAGCAAAACTTATCGCACCATTTTCTTCAGAAACGACTATTATGAAAGAATCAGTAAATTCCGACATGCCTAATGCCGCCCGATGTCGGGTGCCATAATGTGGTGGCAAATCAACTCTATCGCTTATGGGTAATATACAACGTGCCGATACAATTTTATTATTATGTATTAAAATAGCACCATCGTGTAATGGACTGTCTTTTGTAAAAATGCTCTCGATTAAACGACTCGAAATATGGGCATTTAACGTATCACCGATGTGCGAATAATTATCGAGACTCATTTTATTGGCTATGACAAATAAAGCACCAATTTTTTTATCCGATAAATTTTTTAATGAAACTTCGATTGATGAAAAATTTAAAATGGGTTTTGATTTTTTTTGAAATTTAAACAAACTTAAAAAGCGTGTGCGATAATTTATCGTAAAATACTTGGAGCCAATGAGCAATAAAAAACGTCGTATTTCTTGTTGAAAAACTATAACCAGGGCTATCATACCAACGCCCATAATCTGTCCCAGTAAAGCTTCCATCAGTTGCATTTTAAATGCTCTTACCGATAACCAAAGTAAATATATTAAGGCAATACCAATAAAAATATTTATTGCTAATGAGCCTCTTATCAGCATATATATTTTATACAAAATAAAAGCAAAAAGAAGTATATCGAGTACATCGAAGAAAGTAATATGAATAAATAATGAAATCATAAAATGTTTGCTAAGTTACAAAATTTACGCATGCAAATATTTTTCGATAAGTTGTAATGTTTGAACAGTTTCTTTTACATCGTGAGTACG
Organism: Bacteroidales bacterium; assembly: GCA_026417155.1. Taxonomy (GTDB): domain Bacteria; phylum Bacteroidota; class Bacteroidia; order Bacteroidales; family GWA2-32-17; genus Ch61. The sequence goes on from JAOADU010000045.1 coordinate 41,957, forward strand.
TATAATATCGGCACCGTTAATAATAGCAAGCCCTTGTAAAAGCAATGAACCATGTAAAGCTTCGTTTGGTGTAATATTTAACAATTTATATATCATAGATTTTCGTGATATTCCTACCATAATAGGACGTTCGAGAGCTTTAAAAACTTCAAGGTTTCTAAGTAGTGTATAATTGTGTTCAATATTTTTACCAAAACCAAACCCGGGATCAACAATAATATCATTAATACCATATGTTTGAAGCTCATGTATCTTTTCGCCTAAGAACTGAAATACTTCGGCAACAACATCGTTGTATATGGCTTGCTGAATCATATTTTGTGGATTTCCTTTCATGTGCATAAGCACATAAGGCACATTTAAACGTTTGATTGTTTCAAGCATTTCGGTATCGAGGCTATATGCCGAAATATCGTTAATCATGAAAAATCCATAATTTTCGACACAAACGGTTGCAGTATGAGCATTATATGTATCAATAGAAAACCAAACATTGGGAAATGCTTTGGTTATAACTTCTAGATATGGCGTGAGCCTTTTTAATTCTTCATCAGCTGCGATAATATCTGCATTAGGACGCGAAGAAGCTGCTCCAATGTCGATAATGGTAGCTCCAGATTCAAGCATGTTTTGTATAGTTTTTAAACAGCTTTCAATATTATGGATGCGGCTATTGTTGTAAAACGAATCGGGCGTTATGTTAATAATGCCCATAACTATTGGCTTCTCGAGGTAATATATTTTTTCTCTAAAACGAAGACTTTTCTTTTTACTAAAAATTGTATCTTTAACCATTATTTTTTTTTGTAAAAATAGTTAAAATTTTATGCCGCTCATAGTACTTGAGGGTCTCGATGGTGCAGGAAAGTCAACTCAAGTGAAGTTACTCAACGAGTATTTTATTAATCAAGGAAAATCTACATTTCTATTGCATTTTCCAAGGCTTCAAAATCCTTATTTTGGCGAACTCATATCCTCATTTTTGAGAGGAGAATTTGGTGATATACATCAGGTTCATCCGCGACTTGTTGCTTTATTATATGCGGGCGATAGATGGGATGCTTCACAGCAATTATCTTCATATTTATCTCAGCAATATGTAGTAATTCTCGATCGTTATGTTTATTCAAATATAGCTTATCAATGTGCAAAGCTAACGAATGAATACGAAAAAGAAGAATTAAGAAACTGGATTCTGCAATTCGAATTTGAGTATTTCAAAATTCCTAAACCCGATATAAATATATTTCTCGATATGCCTATCACTTTTGTCGAAAAAAAACTTAAAGAGCATCGCCAAGGCGATGATAGAGCATATTTAAAGGGAAAAGAAGATATTCACGAAAAAAATATTTCTTTTCAGGAAAAAGTAAGAAATGAATATTTATATCTATGTACACATTATGATCTACTGTACTTGAATTGCGCTCACAATGAAGCTATCGAATCGGCTGAACATATTTTTAAAAGAATAATAAATTTAATAGAAGCCAATCTTAATAGTAATAAACTATGACTAAAATATTAAGTGTTTTATTTTTAATTATCATTATAATTAACTGTTCAAAAATAGCCACTAATAATATAAAAAAATCAGAATTAAAAACTTTAACTATTGAAGAATTGGTTAGTGGTCCTGATTGGGAATTTGTTGATGATTCGGTATATGTTGATGGAATTTATTGCAAACAATATAGAAATAAAATAACTAACCAAAATATACTAATTGCACCAGAATAAAATCGAAAATATTATGAACCAACATGAATATTACATGCGTCAGGCAATAGCTTTGTCTGATGAAAATGTTGATAAAGGCGGTGGTCCATTTGGAGCCGTTATTGTTAAAGATGGGAAAATTATAGCAAAAGCAGGCAATAGTGTTACTTTAACTAACGATCCTACTGCACACGCCGAAGTCAATGCTATACGATTGGCAGCCAAATCGTTAGGGACATTTGATCTTTCTGGTTGTGAAATATATACATCGTGCGAACCATGTCCGATGTGTTTAGGTGCAATTTATTGGGCAAGAATTGATAAGGTTTATTATGCCAACACAAAAGATGATGCCCGTAATATAAACTTTGATGATGCATTTATTTATGATGAAATAATGCAACCTTTGCAGTTACGCAAAAAAACATTTATACAACTGTTGCGTAACGAAGCTATTAAAGTTTTCGAAAAATGGCAACAGAAAGAAGACAAAATTCCTTATTAAGTAATGCATTACCTTTAGATTTTTTTCAAGACGATGTTTTAAGAGTTGCTCCGTTGTTATTAGGAAAGTATTTGGTAAGAAAGTTAAGTAACGGAGCAATAAAACGATCAAAGATTATTGAAGTTGAAGCATATAGAGGTGAAGAAGATTTAGCTTGTCATGCAAGTAAAGGAAAAACAAAGCGAACCGAAGTTATGTATTGGCAGGGGGGGCACATATATGTGTATTTTATTTATGGCATGTATTACATGCTAAACATTGTAACGGGGAAGGAGCATTGTCCTCAGGCAATATTAATTCGTTCGACAGAAGAAGTAAAAGGACCGGGTAGATTAACTAAGTTTTACGAAATAGATAAAACGTTTAATGGGAAAGTGTTGTCGCCTGAAAATGGCTTATGGATAGAAAATAATTTAGAAAAAGTAGAATATTATACAACTCCACGCATAGGAGTTGAATATGCTAAAGAGTGGAAATTAAAACCATGGCGTTATGTTGCAAAAAATTATTGGTAAAACACAAGTTATTTTGATTAAAGAAGACATTACAAAATTGTCGGTTGATGCAATTGTTAATGCAGCTAATAAAACACTATTAGGAGGGGGTGGAGTTGATGGTGCTATTCATAGAGCAGCAGGAAAAGAATTGCTCGAAGAGTGTAAAACATTGGGCGGTTGCGAAACCGGGCAAGCAAAAATTACAAAAGGCTATCGCTTGCCAGCAAAATACGTTATTCATACTGTTGGTCCAATATGGAATGGTGGAAAAAACAATGAAGATGAATTATTAGCCTCGTGTTATCGTCAAAGTTTATTGTTAGCAAAACAATATCAATTAGAAAGTATTGCATTTCCAAACATTAGCACTGGTGTATATGGCTTTCCGAAAGAGAGAGCTGCCATTATTGCATATCATACAGTTACAGATTTTTTAAAGCATAACGACTTTCTGAAAACTTTGTATTTTGTGAACTTTGATGAGGAGAATTATTCTATATATGAAAAGTTGATGAAATAATGTTTTAATAATGATGTTGGCAATTTGTTAAATTAAATATATTAAATTCGCAAAAAATTAAATCTATGAACCTTCATGAATATCAGGCAAAAAGCTTATTAAAAAAATACGGTGTTGCTGTACCGGTTGGCTATATGCTTACTAATGCGGGCGATGCTGCTTTAATAGCTGAAAAAATAAAACACGAAACAGGGACAGAAGTATTTGCTGTGAAAGCACAAATTCATGCAGGGGGAAGAGGAAAAGCTGGTGGAGTAAAAATAGCCAAAAATATACAGGAAGTAACAGAGTATGCCAAACAAATATTAGGGATGACATTAGTTACTCATCAAACAGGACCTCAAGGCAAATTAGTACGAAAACTTTATATCGAACAAGGTATTTATTATACAGGACCTTCAGAAATAAAAGAATTGTACGTGAGTATTTTACTCGATCGACAAATAGGAGAACTGGTTGTTGTATATTCACCTGAAGGGGGAATGGATATTGAAGAAGTTTCGGCAAAGCATCCCGAAAAAATATATAAAGAATCAATAGATCCGCATTTAGGTTTAACTGATTTTAACGCTCGAAAAATAGCTTTTAACTTAGGGTTGCAAGGAGACGCCTTTAAAGCTGCTATACCATTTTTGAAATCGTTATACAAAGCATATATTGAAACAGATGCAAGTTTAATAGAAATTAATCCATTGGTAAAAACATCGGATGATAAATTATTTGCAGCCGATGCCAAAATGATATTAGATGATAATGCATTATTCAGACATCCTGAATTTTTAGAGTTGCGCGATAAAGATGAGGAAAATCCGTACGAAGTTGAAGCTTCGGATCATCATTTGAATTTTGTAAAGTTAGATGGGAATGTTGGCTGTATGGTAAATGGAGCAGGTTTAGCAATGGCAACAATGGATATAATTAAACTATCGGGAGGCGAACCTGCAAATTTTCTAGATGTTGGTGGTAGTGCAAATGCAAAGACAGTTGAAGCTGGTTTTCGAATTATATTAAAAGATCCCAATGTGAAAGCTATATTAGTTAACATTTTCGGTGGTATTGTTCGATGCGATCGAGTTGCCGAAGGAATTATTGAAGCCTATAAAAATATCGGTGAAATCAATATTCCAATTGTAGTTAGACTTCAGGGAACCAATGCCGAATTGGCAAAACAAATGATTGATGAATCGGGATTAAAAGTTTATTCTGCCATAACATTACAAGAAGCAGCTGATAAAGTGAAATCCGTTATTCATTAATTTGGCATTCCAATTGTAAGATATATTTACATGAAGATAATTCTCGTTTTTTTTATATTATTGTTCCACTTTTCACTTTTTGCTCAGGGAGATAGTGCAAAGCCTAAAAAACAAGGTTATCTTATTTATTTTAATATTGTAGATGGCGATACGTTACCTATCATATATTTGAGAGAAATAACTATTTTCCCTCCTCGTGTGTTTACAAGCAAAAGAGAAGAAATTCGCTATACAAAGTTAGTTCGTAAAATAAAAAAAGTATTGCCTTATGCTAAATTGGCTAAGGTAAAGCTGATGATAATTGAGTTAGAATTAAAGAAAATACCTACCGAGGAAGCAAGAAAAGAATACTTAAAGATTGCTGAAAAAAAACTTCGTCAGGATTTTGAAGATGAACTTAAAAATTTAACTGTTTCGGAAGGTAGGTTGCTGATTAAATTGATTGATAGAGAGACTGGAAAGACTTCATATGAACTTATAAAACAATTAAAAGGTTCATTTACTGCTTTTATGTACCAACAGATAGCTCGACTTTTTGGTGAAAACTTAAAAGAGCAATACGATTCGCAAGGTGAAGATAAATATATCGAAGAAATAGTGGTACGTATTGAAAATGGCGAATTATAATATTTCGCGTTTTATGATTACAAAAACACTAGCTTTCTTTAGTAAATCGAAAGGGTGAATGTTTGGATGAGAAGCAACGTTAATCAAATTGGGATAAGCCTTGCCATTGTATAATTTAATATGAGTCCAATCAATACCCAAAAATTGTCCTTCGCAAAATCTATCATGAAAACTTTTGTCGTCGCTGCTCGATTCTAAAGGTAATGGGTATCCTGTATGATCAAATACTTCTAACCATGTGTGATTGTAATATACGCTAATGATTCCAGAACTTGCATTGTAAAATCTTGGAATTTTATATCCGCTTACAGATTGGCAAGAAATGTTATTAATATGAAAGAAAATAAGCATTAACGAGGCATAATCGCCACAAGTGCCATATCCATCTTTCCATATGTCAATAAAATCGCGAGCATAGATATTTTTCTTGTATTCAAGTCGTTGGTAAATAAGGTTACGTAATAATAGCAATTTTTCTAAATCAGTAATTTTATCTTTAATTATAAATTGTTCAAAAAAAGGATGGTAGCAATCTAAGTCTTGTTTTTCTATATCAGTTAATAAATTTTTTGTAGAGAGGAAGAAAGATTCGATATTTTTGATGGTATGTTTAACACTTTGTAATTGAAGTAATGCTCTATATCCTATACTTTGTGTATCAATGCCGTTTATTTTATATCTGTAAAAAGGGGATGATAGTTTATTATTATCTAAAATTGGTTTTATTCCTAAAGGTTGTATTTCTAAAACTTTTTGATGAATGGTATTTATGGGAAGTCGTAAATCAATATCTATTGGTTTGATTGATAATAAAGCATCTTCAAAAAAAGTTTCTTCGTAGTAGAGTTCAACTTCGAAAGTATTAGTAAAAGATTTTATATATGTCTCATCTTCTTCAATTCTGATATTAATTCGATGCAAAAACGGCTTTTGTTCTTGCCAACAACGATTGTCGTATCCAACTTCATTTACGAGTCCTCCATATAGGATATAATGCTGGTTTTCATAAAATATCTGCCCTATGGGATCTATAAATGGTGTTATGGCTTCGAAGAGTAATTTTCCGTTGAATGTGTATTGTCGCAGTATATTTTCTTCCGAATCGGTAATATACAAAGAGTCGTTTGCAACAAGTAAAGAAGCATTGCCTATTCCTTTGACATAAAATTTATGGCAAAAAGAAAGGCTATTTTCTTCTAATTTATATTTTGAAATGCTTGCATTTTCTCGATTAAAAATCCAAATAAATGGATAACTAATGTAAAAGTTATTAATATTATCGATATATGGTAATTGCTTTTCAATGGTAAATGTATTAAGATTTAGAAATATGAATTCTTTGTATTGTGTATGGTAACTAATTAAGTAATTATCAGCATAAGCTATACCAATGCAATTTTTCCATGTTTGACGGTCGTGAATATTAATTTGTATAAGTGATTTTGTTTTTAGTGAATATTGAAATATTGAGCCAGTTATATTATTAAGAAAGAAAACATTTGTATCGTGAATATTTGAATTAAATAAGTATCGTTTTTTTTCATGTTTTGGTATAGTGATGCTTCCATCGAAGTGTTCAATAACAGTATCGTATTTGTTTAGCGGAATAAATGTCAATTCGATCATATCATTTTGATTAATTTTTTGAGAGTTATTGAACTTTAGCTTCTTCTACTTGAATTATTTCGTTGTTAGTTGTTTTATATACGAAGGCTACAACATGCGAATGTTTTTTTTGCCAGTTGTTGTTCCAATTGAATGAAAAATTTCTTAAAATGGTGTCGCCTACATTTTTTGTGTTAATTGGAATGTCGTTACCCCATGTGCCATTAATACTTGCTCTTAACATGTGCATATGTACGTAGTTTGGTATAAGAGTAGGATTTTGATTATAATCGGTTTGAGGCGATATAATGCTGTCTTCAGTAATAAAAAGACAAAGTTTGGCAGTTTCTGAAATGGGTTGTAAAATTTTTATACTAATGGTAGATGTAAGTACGTTATTTGTTTGAAATGTGTTTTGAATACGAATTCCTAAAGCAGGTTGTTGTTGAATTAATTCGTTTACTGCTTCACTCCAACTATCGTGCGAGAGTAATAGGTTTCCGTTGTATGGTTTGCGATTAACCATCCCCGACGGATATTGTGTTACTCCAAAGGAATTTGTAATTTCATCGCCTTCGCTTGTTCGGTAATCGGCAGGATAATTTGGTGGAAGTGGCATAGCAAAAAAACCACTATGTATAGCCATTCCAATAATTTTATTGCCATATAAACTTTTAAGTTCGTTTAATTTTTCATGAGCACGTGGGCAATTTCCACAGCGATGACCTGTAAAATCTTCAATTAATACTTTTTGAAAATATGTATTTGTGTCGGTAGGATTTTGTGTTTGTTGCTTAAAGGGAGGGTCAATTTTATCGCATCCAAATAAGACAAATAAAGCGATAATCAAGCAATTATACCATACTAATTTCATAAATTAATCTTTTTAGCAAATATACCAACATATATTGAAATTTTCATATAAAATAAATCATTAAGTTATTGTTTTACATAACAAATACAAGATTGTTAACAATTTCATAACATTAACTAAACGTTAAAATTGCCTATAATATATTTATTTGAAAAAAAAATAAAAATGAACAAATTATTGAACGTGTTTTTGCTTTCTTTTATAACTTTTTACAATGCTAATTTATTTTCGCAAGAAAAACAAGATAGTATAAAAATATCTGGATACATTCAAAGTCAATATCAATATTTTTTTGTACCTGATTCTGTAGGTGCTACGACTAACAGTTTTGCAACATTTTCGGGTGGTAATTTTGTTAATAGATTTACTAATCAACGTTTTATGATTCGTCGTGGTCGTTTAAATATTACGTATTATAATAAAATTAATCATGCACGAATTGCTTTTGACGTTACCGAACGAGGGATTGCCGTTAAAGATGCATATTTTCAATATTATGAACCTTGGTTACAATCAATATACATAAAAGGGGGTATGTTTAATCGTCCATTTGGTCAAGAAATAGGTTTAAGTTCGGCACTTAGGGAAACTCCTGAACGTTCTCGTATAATACAAACATTGTTTCCAAACGAACGAGATGTAGGTTTTACTATAGGGGTTGATAGCATAAAAGATGTAACTTCATTGTTTGATATTTCCATAGGCATAGTTAATGGTAATGGTACAAATTACGAAACAAATAATTTTAAAGATATATTAGGCAGAATAGGTATTAAATATAATAAAGATAAATTTTCAGTAAAATTTGGATTTTCGGGGTATAATGGCTACATCAATCATATACACGAGCCTGTAGATACAATTGCATCAAATACAAATACTAAATTTTACATTTATCGTTTTGAGAATATTATCGATACGACAGGTCGTACAACAAAAGGATTTGTAGTTCAGATGGAAGAATCGAAAGCAGCAGGAAGAATGGGTAAAGGTGTTGAACGACAATACTTAGGTGTCGATGGTGAAATAAAATTTCGTACCCCACTGGGACCGTTAACCATTAGAGCTGAATATATTTGGGGAATACAACCTGCTGTGGTTAATTTTCGCGATGTTGAACAAGCATATATTATTTATAGTGGAATGAACTCTCTAAGCCCGAGTGGTCCGGTTTTAGGTGTATCCTGGCCAATGTACGACCAACCGCAACCTTATAATCCTGCAATGGTAGTGCCTACAAATAAGTTTCATCATACGTTTGTTCGGAATTTTGCAGGTGGTTACATATATTTTATTCAAAATATTTTTGAAACAAATCATCAAATAGTTTTTAAATACGATTGGTACGATCCTAATACAAAGGTTACAGGCAAAGAAATTATTTACGACGAAGCGCTATATTTCAATGATCCTACATACATTAAACCTTATTTAAGTCCTGCTGATATAAAGTTCGAAACTTATGGAATAGGATTTAATTTTACAATAAACAAACAGTTAAAAGCAATGCTTTATTATGAACACGTAATGAATGAAAAAGCAAAAATTAAACCTTATGTTGGCGACATACGATTAGGACGGATGCCATCTCCGGGGTATGAAAACGATATTAAAGATGACGTATTAACTATTCGCTTACAATATAAATTTTAATTATATGAAACGAATATATGTAGTTTTTTTTGTGATGTATTTATTCAATTATGCGATAGCGGGCACAAAATATTATCGTGCATCATTTCGTGACGATCCTTCAACAACCATAGTTATAGGCTGGTGCGATGACGGTACAAGTACGAATGCTAAAGTATATTATGGTACTACAGACTATGGTACTAATTATACACAATATCCATTTAATAAATCTGTAGATAGAACTGTGAATCATCGTGGCATGAACAACCGTTTTGTTAGATTAACTAATTTACAGCCAAATACTTATTATTATTTTGTTATTAAAGACGATCAGGGAGTAAGTCAGCGAATGATTTTTAAAACATTACCCAACGATCCGAATGTTCCTATTATGTTTATTTCAGGTGGCGACACTCGCACAGGAGTTCCTCTTGTTGAATTCGAAACAAGCGAATGTAGACCAAGAAGACAGCGAGGTAATCAGTTAGTGGCTAAAATTCGTCCAGACTTTGTCGCTTTTAGTGGTGATTATGTACTAACTACAACAGTCAATTCTCAATGGGAAGATTGGTTTGCCGATTGGCAATTGACTTTAGGCACTCATAAGTTGCTTATTCCTATTGTACCTGTTTTCGGGAATCACGAGCTTGCCGAAGATGTTGAAAAATTTTTCGATATTCCTAATATTAATGCTTATTATGCTTTCAATTTTGGTGGTAAATTGTTTCGCTTATACAATTTGAATTCTGAAATAGAATGCGATGCCAGTCAGTTGAACTGGTTTACCAATGATTTACAAATGTATTCAACTCCTGCAAATGAGCCATACTGGAAAATGGTACAATATCATATTCCTCTGGTTCCTCATGGCGAATATTCTCCCATGAGCACGTTGATTAGTTGCTGGGCACCTTTATTTCAGCAATACAAGGTTAAATTAGCAATGGAGGGTCACACTCATGTACAAAAAGTAACATGGCCAATAATACCTTCATCGGCAACAGGGAGCGATAATGGATTTATTCGTAACGATACTTTAGGAACCGTTTTTTATGGCGAAGGTTGCTGGGGAGCTCCTTTACGAAATTTATATACTTATTACAGCCCAAGTCAGGCTTTTAAATGGACACGCAATCAGGGAAAATTTACTGGCTTTGGTGTTGTAACAGTAACTAAACAAAAAATTACAATTCAGGTGGTAAAGTTTCATGATGCTTCTGATGTTGCTAATGTACAACAAGTAGCACTTACGGCACCACCTGCAACGCTACCAACGGGATTAGTTTTTTGGACACCATCAAATGGTCAGGTAATTGAAATACCTAATTACAATACATTAAGCAATAACGCATTGTTAAATTCATTAAGCACTTCAATGGGAACCTTGAATCCTTCGTTTAACCCTAATACTTATAATTACACAGTTTCTTTACCATCAAATACCACAACTGTACCGACGGTAATAGCAACTCCTCAACATCAGGGAGCAACGGTGTACATTACACAAGCAACTAATTTACAAGGAACGCAAAATGAACGCACAGCAAAGATAAGGGTAATAGCTGAAAATGGCGTTGACGAGAAAAATTATTCTGTTGAGTTTGTTTTAGGACCTCAACCTAATGCTTATTTATCTAGTTTAACTGTTAGTCAAGGAACATTAGTGCCACCGTTCAACCCACAAACATTCAATTATTCAGTAACATTGCCTTATGGTACAACTACAATTCCTACTGTTAATGCAACACCACAAGACCCACAGGCTACAGTACAAATTACACAAGCAACATCAGTTACAGGAACTGCCACGGTGTTGGTAACTTCATCAGATCAAAGTACACAAAATACATATACTATAGCTTTTTCAGTTGCTCCAGGATCAGCTAATGAAATAGTTTCATTTACTATTCCGGGTCAAATTGGGAATACAGTGATAAATCAACAGACTAATACAATTACTGTGTACATGCCATCGGGTACAAATTTAACTTCGCTTATACCTACAATTATTATCACTGGAGTAAATGTTCAACCTCCATCAGGTGTTCCACAAAATTTCACGAATCCTGTGCAATATACCGTAACAGCCGCCGATAATTCTACGCGTACATATACGGCTACGGTCCTTATAAGTGCTACCAATAACGATGCTACATTAAGTTATCTTTCGGTTAATCCGGGTACATTGCAACCAAGTTTTTCTCCAAATGTTACAAATTACTCTGTCGAATTACCTCAAGGAACACAATCGGTGCAAATATTTGCTCAGCCTAATGATCCCGCAGCTATGGTAACAATTTACCCACCTCAAAATTTGTATGGAAATGTGTCTCAACGAACCGGAATGGTGCTTGTCAAGGCAACCGATCAAATAACGACCAAAATATATACTATTATATTTAATGTAAGTAATTCTATAACTGATTTGCAAGTAGATCATGATATTAAAATTTATCCTAATCCAATAAATGACGTAATATTTATAGAATTTGAAGGTAGTATTCCCAATGAAATTCTGTTATACAATGGATTAGGTCATTTAATAAAGGTGATATCCGTGGAAAATGAAAAATTAAAAGAGATTAAAATTTCAGAATGCTCGTCTGGTACATATTACTTGGCTGCTAAGTTTACAAAAGGTGTAGTAATTCGAAAAATACAAAAACAATGAAACTATTAGTGCTGTTTTTTTCTTTATTGTCAATTATTGTTGTTGCACAAAATAATAGAGAGTATAAATTTAAAAATCGGTTAAGTTTTTCTCTCGATCCAGCTTTTGCTCCGTTTTATCATGGTGTAGCATCAGGCGATCCGCTTGATACAGCGGTAATTATTTGGACAAGAGTTACACCAGCCGGACAAGTAGATAGTGTATTAGTTGAATGGGAAATGGCTTTAGACACATTGTTTACACAAGTTGTTAAAAATGGTTCAAAATGGACAAATGCAAATCGTGATTTTACTATAAAAATTGATGTATGTGGCTTAACACCAAACACATGGTATTATTATCGCTTCAAAGCATTTAATTTGTATTCGCTAATGGGAAGAACTCGAACCATGCCATCTTATCATCAATCGTATAATAATTTTAGAATTGCTGTTATAGGTGGCACAAATTATAATAATGGTTACTACAATGCTTTGTACACACTATCCATGAAAAATAACGTTGATTTAATTTTTCATACTGGCGATTATATTTATGAGTATAGTACCAACCATTATGGAAGTCATCCCGATAGAGAGCTATCGCCAAACTGGGAATGTATTACATTGAGCGATTATCGGATGCGATATGCCCATTATCGGCTCGATCCCGATATGCGCTTAGCTCATCAACAATATCCATGGATAGTTATTTACGATGATCATGAAACAGCCAATAATAGCTGGAAAGATGGAGCAGAAAATCATCAGCAAAATGAAGGCGATTGGTACGCGCGTAAGGCAGCCGGTTTACAAGCATTTTATGAATGGATACCAGTTAGAGAAATAAAC